>NZ_JBSHNE010000080.1:0-13875 GCF_053646035.1 Streptomyces sp. NPDC055287
GAGGTCGACGGCGAGACCCTGCCGTCCTGATCCTCAAGCGGCGTCCATCGGCGGCCGCTGGCGCCATCCCACTCCGAGTGTCGATGACCGGCACCGGCGGCCACGCGCCTCGGTGCAGCCAGGCGACTCGGGGCCATCGCGGCTCTGATGGTCGGGCTGATCGGCACGACCCTCGGTGGGCCGGCTCTGACCCGCTACGCAGCACTGGCTGACCGCAGCGGAATAGGAGCGCGGCACGCTTCGGGGCAGCCTGAAGAACAATCAGATGCCGTCGAGTACCGGTGCTGTCAAAACTCGGGAACTTTTCGACTCACTGACGGACGCTGGCTGCCTCCCAAACTGGTGCGTAAGTGCATTCCGTTCTCGCGTACAGAGCCAGACGCGGGATCCGGGCGGTCATCCCGCAGCCCGCTGATCAGATCGGACACCGCCAGCGCCGGGGCCGTGCCGGCGGCCGCCCACCTGGCTTCGATGCTGAGGCATACAAGGAGCGCAATACCGTCGAGCGATGTATCGCCCGGTTCAATCAGTGGCGTGGCCTGGCCATGCAGACCGACAAACTCGCTCTCGCCTATCGGGCCGCACTCCACCTTGCGGCGATCCTCATCTGGGCCCGGCGCTGACCCGGCGCGGTCAGAGGCTGAAGATCCGTCGTGCGTTGCCGGACAGGAACAGCTCGGTGGCTTCCTCGTCCAGGCCCAGTTCACCGATGTGTTCCAGCGCCTGGCCTGGGGTGATCATGGGGTAATTGGTGCCGAACAGCACCTTCCTGCGGCCCCGGCCGTGCAAGTAGCCGATGAGCTCGGGCGGGTAGCGGCGGGCGGTGTAGGCGCTGGTGTCGATGTAGACGCCTGCGTGCTTGTCAGCCACCGCGATCATCTCCGTGGTCCACGGGTAGCCGATGTGTCCGCACACGATGGTCAGCTCTGGGAAGTCGAGCGCGACCTGGTCGATGTAGGGAATGGGACGGCCGGTCTCGGATGGGCGCAGCGGGCCGGTGTGCCCGACCTGGGTGCAGAAGGGGATGCCGAGGTCGACGCAGGCGGCGTGGAGCGGGTAGTACAGCCGGTCGGTGGGTGGCAACTCCCACAGCCAGGGCACGATTCGCAGGGCTACGAAGCCGAGTTCCTCCACGGCTCGGCGCAGCTCCCGCACGGCTTGGACCGGACGGGTGAGGTCCGCACCGGCCACTCCGCGCAGCCGTCCTTCGGACTGTGCGACGAACTCGGCCACTTCGTCATTGCTGATCAGCGGCCCTTGAGGGCCGTACCAGGCCGCCGAAAAGAGCGATCTCGACATCGGCGGATGCCATCGCGGCCATCGTCACCTTGACCGGCAACGGCTCCTCCAGCAGCCCCCGCCCCGTCCACCGGCGCAACGACTCGAACATCTCGTGGTTGGAGTGACGGAGCGTGGGGTGCTGCATCCACGCATCGATGACCGGCATCAGATTTACTGCCTCTCTCCTGGCGCTACGGCCGTGCTGCAGCCAGAGCGGCTAAGCGTTCGCTTACCTGGAGCCTAGTCGGTACGTGTCGTTCACAACCACCCCTCAAGTGGTCCCACCCCATGCGTCAAAGAGACAGGCCCTAGTTGTATCCGGCCATGAGGTTGGCAGTAGGCAGGGCGTGTCTCTCGGGTCGGGAGTGTCTCCGGTTCGAACCCTGGTGGATCAGACGCGTGAGCAACGCTCACCAGCGTGGAACGGTACCGTCATGAGCGATGAAGCAGCGGCCGCACTGCGGCCCATGACGCGGCGGCGCTGCGGCTCATCGAACGTCCCTTCATCCGCGGCTGTGGCCCTTCTATCTCCACCAAGTGGTCCGCTCTGCGATCCGTCATGCCGAAGACCCTCACGGACGACCGCTGGTCCCAGCAGGACTGGCAACGGGCAGCGATGCGCGCCCTGACCGCCCTGGGCCACGAGTTCAGCCACGGGCCCCGGCGCGATCGCACCATGCTGATCGGCTGTCTGCGCCAAGGCCTGCGCCTGCGCCTGGCCAGGGACTTCAGCCTCGAGCTGGACTGGCTCACCCCGAGGCAGCTTTCCAGTACATCGGCAACTCCGTGTGGGAGCCCCTCGCCCCACCCGCCCGCGACCACGAAGCCGCCCACGCTGCACACCCCGGCCGAGGCGCTGGTGGAGACCCTCAGCGCCCTGGCGCGCCGTATGAGCTCTGTCGGCCGGGTTTCTCAAGGAGTTGTGGGGCTGCCGTAGGCTCACCCGTTCAGGGGCTGGCCGCCGGAGGCGGCCTCGTTGCGGAAAGCAGGAGCAAGCGATGACGGCACGTGTTCCTGCCGCGTCACCCGGAGATGAGCCGCGCCTGCAGCGCGTGCCCCCGTTCGATGAGGAGACGGCGCGGATGGAGGCGGTGCGCCGCTACGACATCCTCGACACCCCACCGGACGGCGCCTTCGATCGGGTCGCGGCGATCGCCGCGCGGCTGTTCGACGTCCCCGTGGCCACCGTGACGATCGTGGACAGTGACCGGATCTGGTTCAAGGCCGCCCGCGGCCTGGACGGTGTCACCCAGATCGGTCGGGATCCGGGCCTGTGCGGCTCGGCGATCCTGAGGGACGATGCGCTGGTGATCCCCGACACCCTCACCGATCCGGTCGCCTGCGCCAACCCGCTGGTGGCCGGCGAGATGGGAGTGCGGTTCTACGCCGGGGCGCCGATCGTCACCGCCGACGGCCACCGGCTGGGCACCGTCAATATCCTCGACACCAGGCCCCGGCTGTTCAGCCGGGACGACGCCGCGACCCTGGCCGATCTCGCCTCGATGGTGCTGGACGCGCTGGAGCTGCGCCTGTCGGCTCTGCACCGGCTGCGCGAGGAGCAGGAATGGCGCAAGGAGCAGGAGGAGGCTCGCGAGCGGGCCGAGCGGGACGCGGAGGCGCTCGCCGCGTTCGCCTCCACTCTCCAGCGCACTCTGCTGCCCCCGTCGCTGCCGGCGGTGCCCGGGCTGGAGCTGGCCTGCCACTACCAGACCGACTCGCCGCGCGATGTCGGCGGCGACTTCTACGACGTCTTCCCCCTGGGCGGGGGTAAGTGGGCGTTCTTCCTCGGCGATGTGTGCGGCAAGGGCGCCGAAGCTGCCGCCGTCACTTCGCTGGCTCGCTACACGCTGCGTGAGGCTGCCCAGCACCACAACGACAACGACCCCACCGACGTCCTCGACGCTCTCAACAGCGCCCTGCTTCTGGACGTCTCGATCGGCAGCCGGTACTGCACCTGTGTCTTCGGCACCCTCACCCCCGCGTCGGACGGCGGGTACACCGTGGTGGTGGCCATGGGCGGCCACCCGCCCATCTTCCACCTGCAGCCAGGCAGCGACCACGCCCTACAGGTGCAGGGCGTGCGTCCCCGCGGGGGCATGCTGGTCGGCGCCCTCGAAGGGGCCCAGTTCGCCTCCCATACCCTGCACCTGGCCCCCGGACACGGCCTGCTGCTCTACACCGACGGGCTCACCGAGGCCCGCCTGGCAGATGGCACCATGCTGGGCGAAGAGGGCGTGGCCGCCTTCCTCGCCACCCGCGACAGCGCATCGGCCACCGCGCTGGTGGAAGACACCGTCGCCCTGGTCGCCGACCTGCCGCACGGCGCAGGGGACGACATCGCCCTGCTCGCCCTGTCCGTCCCCCTCAACCCGGCCACCCACCAGCCCGCGGCCGCCGTCACCACCCACACCCACGCCACCGGCACCGGCACCGGCCAGGAGCACCTCTCGTGACTGACGACCTCACCCTCACCGTCCAGCACGCCCAAGGCCCGCTCGCCCTGGTCACCGTCGCCGGAGCAATCGACATCGAGACTGCCCCCGCCCTGCGCGCCGGGGCACTGGAAGTCATCGCCCGGGGCCACCCCCACCTGGTCCTGGACTGCACGCGCGTGACTTTCTGCGACTCCTCCGGCTTCAGCGCCCTCATCGGCATCCTGCGCAGCGCGAAAGTCGACAACGGCTCTCTCACGCTGGCCTCCGTGCCCGACCGGCTCGCCCGGATGCTGGACCTCACCGGCGTCAGCACCCTGATGCCCTCCTACCCCAGTGCCACCGACGCCCTCGATGCGCACACGGCAACCGGGAACACGAGCGCACCGTAGACCCCGGACGCGCCCACCCACAGCGTCAGCCGATGACAGGATCGAGAGGTGGCCCCCCAGACCGCCGTGCCCGACGACCTCCTGGACGCCTTCCCGCTCCATCCGAGCGAGATCCTCATCGGCTATGCCCGCGTCTCCACCGGCAGATCGACGCCCTCACCCTCGCCAGATGCCGGCGCATCTTCGCGGACAAGAAATCCGGCAGAACCGACGCCCGGCCGGAACTGAAGGCATGCCACGCTTCCTGCAGGCCGGCAACATCCTCGGGGTCCCCTCCCTGGACCGCTACGGACGCTTCGCTCCAGGACCTGGTGAACATGGTCCCGTGGACGCGCAAGCGGGATGGCCATGGGCGTGTCGTACGAGGTCACGCAGCCGTAGGGGGGTTCATGCTGGGAAACCAGCGTGATGAAGTGGCCTTTCCGTCCCCCGTCCGCTCATCACGCTGTGTCGGCCATGCAGGCTTCTTGTCTGTCTGGCCATCGGGGGCTGCAGGAGCGATTGGCTGCATCCTCCCGGTCCGGCAGCCCCCATCTTTCGGGCGAGCCTGGTGGCGTACCCGTCGGGGAGCGGGGGTGGGTCAGGCGAGCATGCCGGTGCGCAGCTTGGTGAGTGTGCGGGTCAGGAGGCGGGAGACCTGCATCTGGGAGACGCCAAGGTGGGCGCCGATCTGGGACTGGGTCATCTCCTGGCCGAAGCGCATCTCGATAATGCGGCGCTCGCGGGGTTCGAGGTCTTGCAGGAGCGGTGCCAGGGTGTGCAGGTCTTCCATGGTTTCCATGGCCGGATCCGCCGCGCCGATCATTTCCGCGTAACTGCGGCCGGGATCGGACGTGTCATCGGTGCCCATGGGCATGTCCAGGGAGCCGGCGGTGTAGCCGTTGGAGGCCACGAGTCCCTCGATGATTTTCTCGTCGCTCAGGTCCAGGTGCGCGGCGAGTTCGCTGACGGTCGGCTCGCGGTCCAGACCGAGCGCGAGGTGCTCCTTGGCCTTGGCGATGTCCACGCGCAGTTCCTGCAGACGCCGGGGAACATGGACCGCCCACGTGGTGTCGCGGAAGAAGCGCTTGATCTCACCGACGATGTACGGAATGGCGAAGGTGGCGAACTCGACCTCACGGGAAAGGTCGAAGCGGTCGATCGCCTTGATCAGCCCGATCGTGCCGACCTGGACGATCTCCTCCATCTCGCCGCTGCCCCGGTTACGGAAGCGGCGGGCGGAGAAATTCACCAGCGACAGGTTCATCTCGATCAGGGTGTTCCGCGCGTACTGGTACTCGCGCGTCCCCTCCTCCACAACCTGCAGCCGGTCGAAGAACAGCTTCGACAGAGCCCGGGCGTCCTTGGGGGCGACCTTCCCCGCATCCTCGATCCACGGCAACTCACCCACCAGCGCAGGGGAAGCGGCACCGGACAGTGTCACTCCCTCTGTCCGCACGACATCGGCTATCGGCGCGGTGACCGTTGCTGCCATGTCCTCATCCGTCCCCAGCAAGCGCTCGCGTGTAAGCACTCTCCAAGACCGGCTCCTGCCCCCGCCTTGCGAGACCACGCCTGAACCAACCCAGCAGTCTGGTCAAGGCCCTAGAGGAGTGGTGGATGGCCGTTTCTCAGCGCATTGCGGCGACGGCCCCGGGCGGGGCGGATCAGGCGGGTAAGCAACGTGGCGAAGTCAGTGGCCTAGAGGAGGAAGCCAACAGCTCCATGATGCTCCCCGACCTCGGCCGGGCAGGGACCCGGCGAGGGGTGAGGGCTCTGAGGAGGCAGGGCCCTCGCAACGCGGATCCGTGAGGGGACGGATATGCACACGCTTCTGCGGTGAGCCAGGAATCCGTGGTGACGGTGACGGTAGATCTGGTCCGATACGTCATTGCGCATGCGTTGTCGCATGCCTTCGGTGGGCGGGTCGACGCCGGTCGTCACGAAACGGGTGGACCCGGTGGCGCTGCTCCAGCGTGATCAGGGGGGTCCGCCCAGTGACCGTGGTGCGATCGTCCCGACGCTGGCACCGTCGTCGCCCCAATCCCCCGTACTCATGAGAGAAACGCGGGCAAAGATCTTCGGCCCTGCAGCCACACCTCCACCCGCCTGATTTATCACTCAAATACCCGTATCGAGCGATTCGACTAGGGTTGGCAGGGAGCATTTCTTCTCGCCGAACGATGGCGGAACGCGAGAGGCAGGCAGGTCATGGCGAAGCACGAGAGAGCATCCGAGCCTCCGCCCGGTGAGGGGTCGAGTCGCCACAAGGGCACCCAGCAGCATGGCTGGTCGCCGGATGTGGGCGATACCGGCCAGCAGGACAACGACAGCGCGCGCCGCTCCTTCCATCCGGATGAGTACGCGGCGAAGCGTGGCCCTGGCAGGACGGTGTCCAAAGAGGAAAGCGAGGCGGTCTCCGGCGACACGGTCCGGAGCAGGTCGCGCCGCGGGGAGGAGCGGGGCGGCAAATCCGGTGGGAAGGGTATGCACGACACCGGCCCCAGGGGCCGCTCTCAGCGCCCCAGTGGGAGCAAGGACGCCTCCGCATCCACCGGAATCGATCCGCAGGACCCGCCCTCCGACTCCCGCTGAGGGGTGTACCGCGCCGGCACTTGGGCGCGGGCCGACGCGCTACAGCATCGGCAGCTCATCGGCTGGCCGTCACCGGGGTTAGGGCCCTGATGAACGCCCCCTGATCCCGAAGTCAGGACTCTGGCGCGCGGTCGTGCGGGCAGTCACCCAATGGGATCCTGTGGGCGCCGGGCCAACCGCAGCACTCTTCGCAGAAGGTAAGCGTTATGGATAACAGCACCAAGGCGGCTCTAGTGGCTGGCGTCGCGGCGGGATACGTCATCGGCCGGACCAAGACAGGGAAGCTCGCCCTGGGCCTTGCATCCCTCGCGGCGGGCCGGAGTCTGGATCCCAGGGCCTTGATCGGCGAGGGTGTCAAGAAACTGTCCGAGAACCCCCAGTTCGCTCAGCTCGGTGAGCAGGTTAGCGGTGAGCTGCTCGACTCGGGGCGTTCCGCCTTGTCCGAACTGGCCAACCGAGGTCTCGCATCCCTCACCGGAGCCCTGCAGCAGCGGACGAGTTCTCTAGCGGGCGCAACGGACGGTGAACCGGAAAACGAAGAGGCAAACGAGGACGCCGCCGACGACTCAGAGGACTATCAAGGCGAGGACGCCTACGACGACGAGGAAGAGGGCCAGGAAGAGGAAGACCAAGAGGCACGGGACGAGGAAGAAGAGCCCGAAGAGGACGAGGAAGAAGAGCCCGAAGAGGACGAGGAAGAAGAGCCCGAAGAGGACGAGGAAGAAGAGCCCGGGGAGGACGAGGAAGAAGAGCCGGAACCTGCCAGAACCTCTCGGCACCGACCGGCCACGAAGGAGACAGCCCACAAACCTACCGACAGGAGGCCGGGACCGAAGAACCCACCCGCAAAGAAGGCCATGGACCGCAAGGCTGCGGACAGGAAGGCGGCCGAGAAGAAGGCTCCCTCCAAGAGGGCAAAGGCAAAGCCCACCCGCACAGCGGCCGCAGATGACCGTAGAACCGGCCGGCGCCCGGCCCGCTGAGCCGAATCCCTCGACTCATGCCGATGCCCTGACGAGCCGCCCTTTCGCCGAGGGCCGCAGTCGCGCCATAAGCCTGACCGAACCGCCAGAGTCACCGAGTGGCGCGCTCCTGCAGTTCGTCCACAAGCTGCCTCGCTGCCCGGCGCTGCCCGGCGCGGGCTCGGCGTAGCGCAGCACCTCCTGTGCAGTTCATGACCGCCTCGGAGACGAGCTGGTGGACCGCGCAGCGCAGTGCCATACGTTCGTCGCCAGGCTGATGGGCAAAGGCCACACGCGTCGAACGGAACAACGACCGCCAGGGCGTCATGGTCACTGTCTTCCCGGGTGCCCTGCCTGCGAGCGTGTCGTGTGGGCACCGGTGGCTACCCGGGTCTGGGGTGGGACGGCTTGGGGTGGGGGCCCCGGGCCAGGCGCGGTCCATTGGGGCCCCCGGAGCGAGCAATCTGGCAGGGAATGTGCACGCTTCGACCTGTTCAACAGCGTGGGTGGATCCCGGGCCACGGGCCCGGCCGGGTGAAGTGTGGTGGGCAGTGCCGTATCGGTGAGGGCAGGGTTCTTGGGGGTGGGGCATGCTGACGTGCAGGTGCCCGTGGTGGCGCCGGCAGACGTGGTGCGGGGCCAGGGCCATCCGTCCTCCCTCGTTCCCGCACCACGCTGTACTGGCCAGGCACGGAGAATGCCCGGTTAAGACCATGTTTTGTGGGCACGCGGGTCTGTGAGTGGGCACTCCAGGTGTCCAGGGGTCGGCTGCGGTGTGGTCGGCCCCTGGCCGTGCAACCAGGCACCTTGTTGCGCCGCTGATGCCTCGCTGCGTCGTGATCTGAGGTCGCCGGTGGGCTTATGGACATCGGCTACACCATCTCGGGCCAGGGATGGACCCTGGAACCGCGGACCTGGCCCAGGACCCAGCTACCGACGAGGGCCACCAGTGGTCAGCCAAGACCGGACGGGCGATGGCAGCCAACTTGCACGGCGTCGCCCGCGCGCTGGCCACCGCCCCGATTGGCCCGCCGCCGAAGCAAGCAGGTCGCTATGAACGTCGCACTCGCCCTGGGACTGGGACTGGCCGCCGGCGCGGTCGGCACCGTGGTCCTCACCCTCTCCGAGACGATCGAGCAGCGCCTGACCGGCCGCGAGACCAGCACCGTCCCCGGCCGGGTCGGCGCAGCCCTGACCGGCAAAAAAGGCGACGAGGCCACCGCGGAAAAGCTCAACACCCCGGTGCACTGGGCGCACGGCATCACCCTCGGTGCCGTCCGCGGCGCGCTGGCCCTGACCGGCCTCGGCCCGGTGGCCGCCACCGCCGTGCACTACGCCCTGGTCTGGGGCGGCGACGTCACCCTCTACCGCAGCCTCGGCATCGCCCCCTGGCCCTGGCAATGGAGCCCACAAGAACTGGCCACCGACCTCTTCCACAAGGGCATCTACGCCATCGCCACCGGCATCACCTTCGAACTCCTGCGCAACGCCACCACCTGACCACACGCGACCATGAGCAGCGCGGCTAGGTTCTGTCTCTTTGGTCAGTGTCGGGTCCAGATGAGGATGCTGGCGAGGTGGAGTGCGGCTTGGTAAGCGATGGCGAGTTTGTCGGTTCGTGTGGCCAGGCCGCGCCACTGCTTGAGGCGGTTGATGCAGCGTTCGACGGTGTTCCGTTGCTTGTAGGTCTCGCGGTCGAAGGCGGGTGGGCGGCCACCGTGACGGCCTCGCCGTTGGCGGTGGCCGATCTGGTCGGACGGCTGCCGGATGACAGCGCGGATGCCCCGGCGCCGCAGGTGGGCCCGGATGGCGCGTGAG
This sequence comes from Streptomyces sp. NPDC055287, assembly GCF_053646035.1. NCBI lineage: Bacteria > Bacillati > Actinomycetota > Actinomycetes > Kitasatosporales > Streptomycetaceae > Streptomyces > Streptomyces sp. NPDC055287. The sequence continues at coordinate 9,460 of NZ_JBSHNE010000080.1, forward strand.
GAGTAGGCGCGGTCGGCCAGGACGGCCGTGGGCCTGCCCGGACCGGTGCGGGGCACGCGGATACGGTCCATCACGGTCTCGAAGGCCGGTGCGTCACCGGCCTGGCCTGCGGTGACGGTGAAGGCCAGGGGCGGGCCCGGCCGTCGGCCGCCAAGTGGACCTTGGTGCTCAGGCCTCCGCGGGAGCGTCCGAGGGCGTGATCGACTGGCTCCCGGCGTCCCGCTGCCCCCTTTTGAGCGCTCCGGCGGCGTGCTGGTGAGCCCGGACGACGGTGGAGTCGACCGACACGGTCCAGTCGATGTCGTCGGCGGCGTCCGCCGCGGCCAGAACACAGGCCAGGATCCGTTCCCAAGTGCCGTCGACAGCCCATCTGACCAGCCGTTTGTGGGTCGACAGCCCATCTGACCAGCCGTTTGTGGGCGGTCTGGAACGGGCCGAGCTCGCCCGGCAGGTCCCGCCAGGGCGAGTTGGTGCGGTACTTCCAGGCAATGGCTTCCAAAGTGCGACGGTGGTCGGCCCACCGTCGCCCGCGGACCGGATCGGCCGGCATCAGCGGCTCGATCCGGTCCCACATCGCATCAGTGATCACTAATCGGACAGACACATCCGATCAACTGACCAACCCAGCAAGGAGACACGCGCTAGTCGTGGAAGGCCCAGGCGCCGACTGGTACTGACTGCTTCCACCTTGCAGCGGGATCCCTGAGCCGAGGCCCACATTTGGATTGGGAACTGGGCCCGCCGCAGCCTGGCGCAGCCGAGCCGCCACAATCGCACCCACCGAAGTCCGCACCGGCACGGGCAGCGGACGTCCAGCGATCACCTGCCGCAGGTGCTCCCTCCGCCAGCCCGCCTCCACCAGGCCAGTCACCAGCCGTCCCTGATCCCGCAGCACTTCACCGGTCAACAGGAACTCCGGCTGCCAGGTGCCGATCGACACCAGCAGCTTCACCCCCGGCGTCACCTCAATCAGTTCCGCGTCGGGAAGCGGCACGGCGTCAGCCGTAGCCGCTCGAGTGCCACCGGCTGACGCGCTCCCCTGCTCCTGGACCACGATGCCGCCGCCCCCGTCCGTCCCTCCATCCGCTCGAGCCTCACCCAGGTGTCCTTCAGGGAGGTCACTACCGGACGGAAGGACGGGGAGAGTTTCGGTGTGGGGGAGAGTTACAGGAGAGAGTTGGGGGACTGTCAGTCCCCCTCTCCGTCTCTCCTTTCCCCTTCTTGGAGGGGGGACTGTGGGTCCCCCCTCTTCTCGGGTCGCTTCTTCCCGAGGTCGCTGCGCCGCTTCTTCTCCGGAGCTGGGGCGATGCTGGGGCGGGTCTTGGGCGTGAGCGGTGGCAGACCCCGCTGCTCGCGTTCCTCGTTTACCCGAGCAAGTCGTTCCTGGCCGTACCAGGAACAGGGAATCAGCAGGTCATACACCTTGGGCCGGACATGCCTCGGGATGCGCCGGGCAGCCGACTGATCCCCGAGAGCGATCAGCTTGCGCGACTCCATCGCTCGCAGCTTGCGCTGCACAGTCTTCTCGTCGCAGAGCCCGGCACGCGCCATGGTCTTCTTGGAGGGGTAAGCGTTGCAGCCATCGGAATCGGCCTTCTCGCCCATCGCTACGAGGATCAGTCGCTCCGTCGTGTCCGCCGTCGGACTGTCCTTGAGCGCCCACAGCATCGGCTCCATGCTCATGCCCAGACCCCTGCCGGGACGAGAACGGAAGACGGCCCGAGGGACAGGGGGAATCCCGCAGGACGGATGGCCTTGTGGACGTGGCTTACTTGAATGCTGGGGCTGCGGTGGCGGTCGGTGACGACCGAGTATTCGAACGTCTGCATCTGTCCGTGGTCGTGCACGGCACACCTCCTAGTGGATGTTGTGCCGTGAACACTCCTCACTGCGGCTTGCCCAACGGCTTGCCCAGCACACGGAAAGAGCACGTAGGAGGCTTGCCCATCTCGATGAAGGGCGGGCAAGCCTGCTGCGGGGCTGCATCGGATCAAGGCGCCGGCCTCGTGGAGTGGGCAGGAGGCGTCGCCGTCGCGGTCGGGCTCGATCTGCCCGGCTCACGCAGGATCGCGGCGAGCTCCGCCGGTAGTCGGACTGCACGAAATGATCACCGACGTTGGACCCTGCGCGGCCAAGCCCGAGGACGGCGGCGAAGATGTCGGGACGGTGCATGCTGGGGTTCTCCTGATCTCGTGGGTGAAGGGGAGCGGGGCACCGGCCTCTTGCCGACGCTTCGGTGCCCCGGGATCTCGCCCCGGCCGGTATGGCCGGGGCGAGGTGCGTTCAGGCGGCCAGCTGGTGCAGGGCCGGGATGAGGGGCGCGGTGTAGTCGCGCGGGTCGGCCGGAATGCCGCTCGCCAGCCAGCCGACAGCAGCCCCGGGCTGGAACGTGGCGGAGTCCGGTGCCGTACACGTCGGGCCGGCGCAGCTGGCGCCGGTGTACCGGGCGCTGCGCAAGGCGTTCGAGGACAGCAAGAAAGAACCGGGGGCGGCGGACTTCTACTACGGCGAGATGGGTGCGGCCTGAAAGCCGCTCCGGTCCAGTGAAGACATTCCAGAGGAAGGAGGTCTTCCCCGCCAAGTGACCAAAGTGGCGGGCCCCCGGCGAGGCGTGCAGGACCGGTAACGGACCTGTGCGAAGCCCTCGTAACCGAAGCTCCAAGGCCACGCAGGCTGCTGCGAGGCACAGGGCCAAGGGGGAGAGCTGAAGGGTGAACGCAAGTGAACCTCTGATGAGGTCCCGTAACCGTAGATGCCGGAGCAGTGCAGAACGCCGGCACAGGGCTACTGCTGCGAAGCAAACACGGCACGTCGGTCCCATTTACGTCGTGCGTGGTCACCGTGGCCCCGGGATATAGGAGGCACCCGACCCAGCTCGCATCTGGACGGAGCGGAACAGGACAACCCCGTAGAGGTCCGGTCGCATGACCGGTAGGCCGACGGCGACGGAGGCTCAACTCCTCTGCGGGCGAAGGAAGGCCCGAGAAGCAAAGGCCGCTAGGGCGAAAGCCCAGGGGAAAGGGCGGACGACGGCACCTCAGCCGCCGCCTATAACCCGGCGGATACCAGCCAGTTGGCTGGGCGCGAAAGCGAGCTGACGCGGGCCTGGTGGACCTTTGAAGATGCCAACGCAATGAGACCGAAAGTCAGGAGACCGGAGTGGACGCGGAGGTGGTTGACGTGACCGTCGTGACGGAATCTGAGGCAGCCGACGTGACGATGGCCCTGAGCGACGCCGAGCAATGGCGCAGTACCGACTGGGCCAAAGCGGAGGCGGACGTCCGGCGACTGAGGCAGCGGATCTTCAAGGCGGCACGTGAAGAAGACCCGAAGAGGGTCAGAAATCTGCAGAAGTTGATGCTGAGGTCACGAAGCAACACGATCGTTTCGATTCGCCGAGTGACACAGCTCAGCGCAGGGCGCCGCACTCCCGGAGTCGACGGGGCGGTCGTGGTCGACGAGCGGCAACGAGGACAACTCCTGCGGGAGTTGACCGAGGAGCCGCGGTTCAGGCCACTACCGGTGCGGCGGGTGCACATCCCCAAGGCGAACGGCAAGAAGCGACCATTGGGCATCCCCACGATTCGGGACCGAGTGGAGCAGGCCAGGGTAAAGAACGCCCTGGAGCCGGAATGGGAGGCACGCTTTGAAGGGCGAAGCTACGGTTTCCGGCCCGGACGAGGGTGCCATGACGCGATCGGCGCGATCTTCCAGACACTCGCCCGCAAGGGCGCCAGGAAGGTCTGGATCCTGGATGCTGACTTGTCCAGCGCGTTCGACCGCATCGACCATGACCGCTTGCTGGATGCCATCGGCGACTTCCCGGCCTCCCGGGAGATCAGAGGATGGCTGAAGGCCGGGGTAATGGAGAACGGCAGGTTCGCCCCCACCGAGGAGGGAACGCCACAAGGCGGGGTCATCAGCCCCCTGCTGCTCAATATCGCACTCCATGGCATGGAAATCGCTGCCGGATACGACCCGAGCCTCACGCAATTGCAGAGGTCTCGGAGGAACATCCCGACGCTGGTCCGCTACGCCGATGACTTCGTCGTCATGTGCGCGACGGAGGCGGAAGCGTGGCAGATCAAGGAGAAGCTCACCGACTGGTTAGAGCCGAGAGGGCTGGCCTTCAACGACGAGAAGACCCACGTGGTCCACGCGTCGGAAGGTTTCGACTTCCTCGGATTCAACGTCAGGAGGTACGAGGAGAAGCTCCTGATCAAGCCCAGCAAGGCAGCGGTCCAGAAGGTCAAGAGGGAGATCACTGGCCGATGCGAGCGTATGGCAGCGGCCAGAACAACGGATCTGATCCGCAATGTGATGAGGCTGATCCTTTGGAGTGGACACCCTGACAATGGATCTTGATGGTCCAGGGAGGGATGTCCAGGTGGGACGCAAGTCTCCGTATCCGGAGGA
>NZ_JBSHNE010000081.1:0-13198 GCF_053646035.1 Streptomyces sp. NPDC055287
GCACACCAGCCGAGTTTGAACAACAACTGATCACGACACCTACGCTGTCACTCGTCGCATGAAACACGGTGTCCACTCCCCGGGATCAACCTCAGAGTGGGGCTCACCCCAGAACCTGAACGCACATGCGAACATCAGGGTCCCCTCGCCGCCCGGCCCCTGCACGGCCGCCCATCCACGGTGCGCGGCAGCAAGGCCGCCGGCTCTTGGGCTGACTCCGGCCCAGAACCACGAGGTCCGGCCGCTCGCCGGGGGCAGGCGGGGTCCTTGAACCGAGTCGGCTCCACCGGGGCCTACCGGCGTTCGCTGGGGTGGCTTTGTACAGAACTCGGGCGACGGGACTGATCCGTCGCTCAAAGAGCGTCGTCGGCCCCGTGGCGAGGTGTCGGACAGGGGCGATCCGGGCCCTGCACGACGGGGTCAGCGCCTGCACCCTGTGCCGCCCGGACACGGAACTGGGCACTCTTGCCCGGGGCCTTGGCCGCCTTCTTGGCGGGCGCGTTCGCGGCTTTGCGTTCCACGTGCCCGGCCCTGTCGTGGACGCTCGCAGCATCGCCGCCCGCGCCGCCCTGGACCTCGCCGCGGGCCTGACGGGCCGACTCCACGGATTCGAGCAGTGCGGACATGAGGTCGACGACGGGAGCCGCAGCCGGCTCCGGCCGTGCCCCTGGGATGGGGTGGCGATCCAGGCGCAGACCAGGCATGACTACGCCGCTTCCGCCCGGCCGGCGTCAGCTTTCTGCTCGTGGGCGTGCTTCAGCGCCATTCGCTGCTCCACCCTCTTGCCTACCTCGACCGTCTCCCAGTAGGGATGCGTCGACACCACGGCCGACAGCTCGAGGAGCTCACGGCGCAGGCGGGCGACCTCCGTCTTCTGCACGTCGGTGTAGCCGGGGCTGGGCGGCAGGCTGCGGGGTTCTGCGTCGCTGTAGAGGACCTTCGGGGCTGTCCACCCTTCGGAGGGCTCTACCGACCAGGGGAGAGTGCGGCCGAGGGCTTCGTGCTCCGCCCAGGTCTGGTGCAGGCGCAGCTGAGTGCGCGAAGGTCTTCGGGAAAGTCGTACGTAGCCACCCCAGAATGCTACTCGTGTTCGAATTTCTAGGGCCAGCAGGCGCGCTCAGACACACGGCGATCAGCCCCCTGGCCGATCCCGCGTCGCCGGGTGCATGCCCGCGCCATCAAGGTGGGCGGCCGGATGTGGTCCCGCCCCCTGACCCTGCTCGTCCGAGGAAGTCACACCCTCATGGCGCTCCCCCCGGGAGCCCGGGCGGACAGGGGACGCGAGAAGCACATGCGCTGCCGGCGTAGGAGGGTGAGGGCCGCCCTGGGGTGGGCAGGGCCCTCACGACGCGGGTCTGCGGGGGCGGATATGCCTGGGGGCAAGCTTCAAGAACCTGCGGTAGTAGCTATGGCCTGCGCTGACGTCTTGGTCGTCTCCTGAGCCCGGCGGCTGGATCGTGCGTAGATTGGAGGTGCAGGCGGTCGCGCTCACAGGCTACGGAGAGCGTGTGATGACAGCGGACATTGATTTCACGGCGTTCTTCGACGCCACACCGAGCCCGTACCTCATGCTGGACACGGACCTGGTGATCCGCTACGCCAACACGGCGTACCTGCAGACCATCGGCCGGTCCAGAGACCAGCTGATCGGGAAGTATTTCTTCGACGCCCTGCCTGCAAATCCCGGCACCCTCGATGACACACAACAGGACCTGAAGGCGTCACTGCGCCGGGTGCTGGACACCGGGCAATCGGACACCTTGGTGCTGCAGCGGTACGACATCCCCGCCCTCGATCAGCCAGGCGGGTTCGAGGAGCGATGGTGGTCCGAGATCCACACGCCGATTCTCGGGCCTGACGGCAAGGTGAGGTGGATCGTCCAACGGGCCGAGGACGTCACCGCCTTCGTTCACTCACGCCTGGCACGCCAGCTCACCGAGGAGTTCACCGAACGGGAGAAGGGCATGGCAGCCGAGCTGTACGCGCGGGCCGGCGAGCTGAACCGCCTGAACCAGGAACTCCGCGAGGCCCACGCCCGTGAACGGCAGGTCGCCGTCGCCCTGCAGGAAGCCATGCTCTCCGCCCCCGACCTGGAGCACCACACTCACAACATCGCCGTGCGCTACCTGCCTGCGACCACATCACTGAACGTGTGCGGCGACTGGTACGACGTCGTCGACCTGCCACCCGACCGCTACGCCGCGGCGGTCGGAGACGTCGTCGGCCACGGCCTGCACGCCGCCGCCGTCATGGGCATGCTCCGCAGCGCCCTGAGCGCGGTCATCCGTGCCACTCCCAGTCCCGCCCAGGCCCTGGAAGTCCTCGGTCTGTACGCCCGCTCCCTGGACGGCGCGACGGCCGCAACCGCGGTCAAGGTCCTCATCGACACCCGCAGCAGACTGATCGTCTACAGCAGCGCCGGACACCCACCGCCCGTCCTGCTCCACTCCGACGGGAGATGTGAACTGCTGGACCAGGCGACCGATCCGCCGCTCGGCGCCCGCCTCCACCATGTCCCCCGCCCCCAGGCCGGCCTCGCCTACACGCGTGGGGACACCCTCGTGATGTACACCGACGGCCTCATCGAGCGCCGCGACGAGGACATCGACGCCAGCCTGGCCCGCCTGACCACAGCCCTGGCCCAGGTCAGCACCCTCGCCCCCGACCCACTCGCCGACGCACTGCTGGACCGCCTCGGCACTGCTGCGGGCGCCGCCGACGACATCGCCCTCATCGTCATTCGCCTATAACCCCGCGCGGCCTCTCGACAGCTCACGACACGAAAGCGAACCTCTGGCGCCTATCAAGCAGTTGCACTCGGACGGCTGGCAGCAGGCAGCGCCGGGACGGTCGGAGAACCTGCCCGTCCTCAGCGTCGACGACGACGGCAGGTTCAGCATCCGTCTGGAGGCGGAAGCTGACGACAGGCACAGCGCTGAGCAGCAGGCGAATCAGCGACTGCGGCCCTGCGCAGAGCCGGCCTCAGCGGGGACGATGCCCCGTTCGGCCCGGCAGCAATCGGGACGTGGTGGGTTACGAGGAGTTGAGTCCGTTGGGTCCGCCGCCGGCGTCTCCCGCGCATCGGTGAACCTCACGGGGCCGCGCGGATCGGTGTCGGGCCCCGGTCTGGCTACGATTCGAGGAATCCAAGCGTCTGTGCGACGAATTCGTCGTGGTACTGGAAGATGCCCCCGTGTCCGGCATCCGGGTAGAGAGGGACGAGTTCGCCCCGGGGTAGCCGCGCGGCCAGGTCGAGTGTGTTCTCGCTCGGCACCATCCGGTCGCTCTCGCCGTTGGCCACCAGGACCGGCTGGCTGATGTGGGACAGGTCGGCCGGCGGCTGGAGGCCCCATCGGCGGATGGCCTTCAGCTGGGCGCGGAACGACGTCAGCGAGATGGCTTTGTCGCGGTCGTCCGTTCGCTCCTTCAGCCGTTCCAGGAAGGCGCGCGCTTCCTTTCGGCCGTGCTCGGTGTCGGTGAAGAAGAGAAACTGCTTGGGGTCCTTGCGGGTCAGGAGGCCCTTCAGGGTGTCGTGGAGGGTGAGTGCGGTGACCTTGTCGATGCCGGGGCCTCCAGCGGGGCCTGTGCCCGCGAGGATGACCTTGCGCACCAGCTGCGGTTCCTGGGCCGCGATGACCTGGGCGATGAAGCCACCCATCGACAGGCCGAGCAGGTCGACCTGCTCGAAGCCCAGCGCGCGGATGAACAGCACCGCGTCGCGGGCCATCGCCTCGATCGTGTCGGGCGTGGAGCCGCCCGACGCACCGACTCCGCGGTTGTCGAAGGTGATTACCCGGTGCCGGGCGGCGAGTCCGTCGATGACGCGGGGGTCCCAGTTGTCCAGGACCGCGGCGAGGTGGTGGAGCAAGATCAGCGGTACGCCGTCTCTTTCCGGACCGAGCTGCCGGTAGACGAAGTCGACGCCGCGCACGGACACCGAACGAGTTGGCGCCTCCTTGTACGACGACGGGGCGGGCGTGGGGGAACTGCGCGGTGCGTTCATGATCGATTCCTGTGGCGGTGAGGGGTGGCGGGAGGCGGGATCCTCTCGTTGCCGAGGCTTACCGGTTGCATGGTGGGGGCCCTCACGCCATCGCGACGACGACCTTGCCAGCCTTGGCGCGCCCCTTCTCGGCGTACTCCATCGCCTCGCGGGCCTGGTCGAAGGGGAAGACGCGGTCGACGACGGGGCGGATCTCTCCGGCGTCGATGAGCCGGGTGAGTTCGCGCAGCTGGTCGCCGTCGGCCTTCATGAACAGGAAGGAGTAGGTGACGCCCTGGCGCTTGGCGTGGCGCCGGGTCTTGAAGCTCAGCGCGTTCATGGCCTGCCGCAGGATCAGGTTCGCGCCCAGCTCGCGGGCGAAGTTTGCGTCGGGAGGTCCTGCGATGCTGATGACCTTCCCGCCGGGCTTGAGGACCCGCAGGGACTTCTCCAGGGTCTCGCCGCCGAGGGTGTCCAGGACGACGTCGTAGCCGTCCAGGACCTCCTCGAAGTCCTGTGTCCGGTAGTCGACGACGACGTCCGCGCCGAGCTCCTTGACCAGGCCGGCGTTGGCCGCGCTAGCGGTGGTGGCCACGTGCGCGCCCAGCTGCCTGGCCAGCTGGAGGGCGATGGTGCCGACGCCGCCGGAGCCCGCGTGGATCAGGACCCTCTGGCCCGGCTGGACCTGCGCCTTCTCGACCAGCGCCTGCCACGATGCCAGGGCGACCAGGGGGAGGGAGGCGGCCTCCGCCATGGTGAGGGTGGTCGGCTTGGGTGCCAGGTCGTTCTGGTGGATGGCGATGAGTTCGGCGAAGGTGCCGATGCGGTCCTTGTCTGGCCGGGCGTAGACCTCGTCGCCCACGGCGAAGCGGGTGACGTCCGAGCCGACCTCGACCACCACGCCGGCGAGGTCGTTGCCCAGGACGAGGGGGAGACGGTACGGCAGGATCATCTTGAAGCCGCCGTCGCGGATCTTGAAGTCCAGCGGGTTGACGCTCGCCGCGTGGACCCGGACCAGGACGTCGTCGGCGCCTACCTGCGGGTCTGGGGCCTCGGTGATGCGACCGCCGCCCTTGTCGCCGTACCGCTCGATCATGAAAGCCTTCATCGTCGTCTCCGTTTCCCGTCCGCATGGGGACGTGGCCACTGTGCGTGCCGGGCTTTCACCAGTACGACACACTTTGTAGTGTTTGTTTCGGTTTCCTGGAGCCCCCGCCGATGCGGTGGGCGGCCGTCACCGGCGCCGTATCCGTAGCCGGGTATCAAGGCCGCCGGTGGGGCGATGCGCGCCTCACACCGCGTTCGGCGATGTGGCCAGGTTCTGCTTCACGTGCCGGGTGATCTCGTCGGCGAGGATCTCGGGCAGTCCCCTCTCGATACCGGACAGGGCCTGCGCGGCGACCTCGGCGGGGTCAGCCTTCTGGTCGGCGGGAACGCTCGCGGCCATGCCGGTGTCCATGTATCCGACGTGCAGCGCCGAGACGGCGATGCCGCGGGGTGCCAGTTCTTCCCGGGCCGCGCCGGTCAGCGCCCACGCTGCGGCCTTGGCCGCCGCATAGGCTCCGAGGTCGGCCGGGTGCAGCCAGGACAGGACAGAGAGGACGTTGAGCACGGCACCGCCGCCGTTGGACTCGATGACGGGGGCGAAGGCCCGCGTCACGGCGAGCGGACCGAAGAAGTTCGTGTCCATCTCCAGGCGCACCGCGTCCGGGCTGCCCGTGACCAGCGGAGTTCCGGTGGAGATTCCGGCGTTGTTCACCAGCAGCGTCACATCGGACGCGGTGCGGGCCGCAGCCCGGATCGACTCCTCGTCCGTCACGTCGAGCCGCAGCGGGGTGACCCCCGGCAGGTCCACCGTCTCGGGGCGCCGGACCGCCGCGTACACCGTCGCTCCGCGCTCCACGAGTTGGGCGGCCAGATGCCGTCCGAGCCCCCGGTTGGCGCCGGTGACCACCGCGACCGCGTCCTTCAGTTCTATGCCCACTCCCAGCGTTACGGCCGTCGGCGAGCGACCGGCGGCGTTAATTAGATTGCATCCACAATCTAAGCACTGGTCTAGGATAGATGCCAGTCGACATCCAATCGGGAGGTGGCCGATGGGCCGCGTATCGCAGGCGCAGGCCGAGGAGAACCGCCGGCGGGTCGTGGAAACCGCGTCTCGCCTGTTCCGGGAACAGGGGACTCACGTCAGCGTCGCCGACGTCATGAAGGCGGCCGGTCTGACCCACGGCGGCTTCTACAAGCAGTTCGCCTCCAAAGAGGCGCTCATCGACGAAGCCACCGCCCACGCCTTCGACGAACTCACCCGGCACCACAAGGACGGACTCGAGCAGCACGGCGGGCAGCGCGGCGCCGCCCAGCAGGCACTGATCGACACTTACCTCTCCCCCGGACACCGCGACAGCCCGGCGGACGGGTGTCCCGTCGCCGCACTCGTCACCGACATGGCGCGCGAAGGCGAAGAGCATGAGGCCCGCCGGATCTACACCGAAGGCGTGGGCGACTTCGCCGAGTGGCTCACCACCGAGGACCAGGACGGCATCACCCGGCTGTGCACCATGCTCGGCGCACTCGTCCTGGCCCGAGCCACCAACGGTTCCCCGCTCTCCGAGGAGATCCTCACCACCGCGCGCGCGGCATTGACGGCAGCCGGCTGATCAGTGCCACGCTGCCGGGCAGCCCGCCAAGGGACATTCGCTGCCACGTCGCCGACGGCGCAGCTGGCTTCCCCCAGTACGCCCCGCACGACCGGATGGGGTGGCCTGGTGCACCCCACCGGATCCAGCCGTCCGGGGCGACGTCGAGGGCACCGGTCTGCAGGATGCCGACCTGGCCGAGCCGCCCGCCGCCAATCGGGCGGTTCCCGTCTCGGGCGGGGTTCGGGGGCCGGGCACCGTGGCCGCCGCCGCGGCGGCGAGGGCGAGGCGGGAGTTCATGTCCAGCTCGAACCGGCCGTAGGGGTTCACGTGGGTCCAGAACAGCGGGGACAGGGCCCGCCGGTCGGCCGGAACGCCTGGCCCGCCTGAAGCCGGTGCAGTGCCCGGCTCCGCTCCTGGTGGTCAGAGCCAGGTGCCTTCCCGGGCGCGGCGGTCGCCGGTGAGGGCGTAGCGGCGTACGGCCAGCATGGTCTCAGCGTTGCTGCCGATGTCGTCGGCGAACCGGGCGAGGACGGTGTCGACGGCTTCCTGTTCGGAGAGGTACGGCGGGGCGAGCTCGACGATCTGCCCCAGCCGGCCGCCGACGGCGACCATCTCGTCGACCAGGCGCCGCACTGCGGCGGTATCGATGGGGTGCTGCTCGGTGTCGGCGAGTGCCCGCTCCAGAGCGCCGCCGTCACTCCCGCCGTTGTCCTCGGCGGGGAGCGGTTCGCGGCGGAGCTCGTCGACGACCTGGCCCACGATGGCGCGGACCACTGACCACTCGACCTGTCCGGCCTGGGCGGCTGCGGTGAGCCGCTCGGTGACGAGGGTGGTGAGCTCGTCGAGCCGGCCGTGGACATCGCGCAGCGCAGGCTGCGACAGCCCCAGATCCACCAGAGCGGCCGTGTCCGTGTCACCCGCGGGTGACACGGCAAGGACGCCGGCCTCGCCGATCGCCCTGCTCAGCCCTTCTGCCGACTCCGCGATGTCGATCAGCCGGTACGCCTGCGCCCTGCTCATCCCCAGCTCGCCCTGCGCGTACTCACCCCACCCGCCGTAGCCCAGAGCCACCCACACCCGCGCCCGGTGCGCGTCGCGCACCCGCTGCGCCAGCACCACAGCCGCCCGCTGCGCCTCGCCGATCGCCGCACGCAGCTGCTCGGTCAGCCGGACCGCATGTACCCGGCCCACCGGCTCCAGCCCCGCACCCTGACCCTGCTCATCCGAGGAAGCCACAGCTCCAAGGTGCTCCCCGTGAGCCCGGCCGGGCAGGGAGCGCGAGAACCACGCGCGCTGCCGACCGGTAGGCGGGTGAGGGCCCTGAGGGGCTTGAGCAGGGCCCTCACAACGCGGGTCCGTGGGGGGACGGATATGCACACCCGCGTCGGCGGAACAACGACCACCAGGGCGTCACGGTCACTGTCTGCCCGAATGCCCTGCCTCCGAGCGTCGTGAGTCTCGGGTTGTTAGAGGGCGTGTCTTGTGGGCACCCAGGGTGCGAGTGGGCGTGGCCACGGTCTCCAGGGGTCGGCCGCGGTGGGGCCGGCCCCTGGCCGTGCAACCAGGCACCTTGTTGCGCGCTTGAACCGCTGACCGTCTCGATGTGCGCAGGCGGTTACCCGGGTTCATGCGGGGCGGCGGGGCGGGTGTCGTTGTCGCAGCTCGGCTCGGCAGCCAACGCTGACGATGTGTAGAGCTTGGGCACCGCCGTGCGAAGGGAACCGGGATGATCCAGATCGCGGATATCCGTGAGTGGCGCACCCACGACGTCGTCGACGCGGGCGGCCGCAAGATCGGCACGATGGAGGCGGTCTACGTGGACACCAGCATCGACGAGTCGGCCATGGCGACCGTCCAGGTCGGGCTGCCCACCTGGTCTTCGTCCCGCTGGCCGGTGCGATCGCGGGCCCTGGCTACGTCAAGGTCGGCTACGACCGGTCCCTGGTGAAGAAGTGCCCGGCGATCGGCACGGACGACGTCCTGCCCGCCGAAGACGAAGCGGCGGTCTTCGCGCACTACGACCTGCCCTACCAGCCCGGCGCGAACGGTGAGCGGCAGCTCGCCCGCCGCTGAACGCCGGTCCCCTCAAGGAGGTGTCCGCGCCATGACGCTCTTCCTGATCCTCATCATCGCGGCGATCGTGCTGGGCATCATCGGCGCCGTCGCCGAAGGACTGTTCTACCTGCTGGTCATCGGCATCGTGGTGTTCGCCGCCGCTCTGGTCTACCTGGGGATGCACCTGCGGCGCTCCGGCCGCCACCGCCGCACGCTCCGCTGACCGGCTGCACCGCGTCCGGTTCCGGCGCAGTGGACGTCACCCCCGCTGTGGGTGGACAACGTCGGAACGAAAACCGGCGCTACAGGCAGCTGTCACGGACGTCGGTACAGCGGTCATCTGTGGGATTGGCCTTGGGGGGCCGTCGGTCACCCCGGTTGGCGCCGGCTCCTTGGTGCCAGCGGGGGAGTAGGGCGCTTACGGTCTTGCCGCCGGTCGGCTGGCGGGTCACGGCGGTGGCGCGGGCGAGGCGGTTGATCATGGGCCAGCCGAAGCCTCCGGTGCCGCCGTTCAGATCGGGGGTACGCATGCGCGGAGCCTGCGGACTCGGGTCATGCACGGCCACCTTGATGCTGTCCGGGTGCGCGGTCAGGTCCAGGGTGCAGGTGCCGCCGCCGTGGCGCAGGGCATTGGTGACGAGCAGCCGCACCCGTGCGGACACGGGTGCGGCTCGGTGTCGTGCAACGGCGGTGTTACCAGGCGACGACGATCAGTCCGCCGCTGCCGTTCTGGCCCGCGTCCGCCGCGTTGCTGGTGTATCCGGCCTTGCTGCCGCCCTGGCCCGTATCGACGCCGCCGGAGCCGCCCAGGGCGCCGACCGTTCCGTCACCGCCTCGGCCGCCGGCCCCGGTGCCCACCGGGACGGTGTAGGTGTCGCCGCCGGGAAGACTGGCTTGGGTCGGCGCCGTCATCGGGGCTCCTGAGCCGCCGACGCCATGCCTGCCGCCGTAGGTACCCTCCCTGTCCTTGCTGTTGTGGGCGACGGCATTCGTGCCCAGGCTGCCCGGGCTGCCGTCGGCTCCCTTGACGTTGGCCTTGTCGTTGCACGTCGAGTAGATCGGGTACACCGCGGCGCCCTTGCCGCCGTTGGCCTGGAGCGTGGAGGCGGTCCCGCCGGCTGCGCCGTTCTCGCTGCCGCCGCTGCCGCCTGTTCCGGAGCGGCCGCGCTGCCCCACACCGGCTCCGCTGACCTCGCCCTGAACTTCCGCCCACCTACCCAGGCTCACCGTGGACCACTTGCTGAACGCACCGTCCTGGCCGTCGTTACCGTGCCAGCCGGTCTTGCCGTCGCCGCCAAAGAGATTGGTGCCGCCTGCGCCCCCGTATGCCTGTGCGCCGCCGGCCCCACCGTGTCCGGCGACGCCGGCCTTGAGGGTGAGCATGATCGGGTCGTTGTTGGTGGCGGTGAAGTGGCAGACCATGTAGCCGCCGCTTCCTCCGCCGCCCCCTGCTCCGCCCCCGGCGCCGCCCGCGCCCCCGGCGCCCGGGTCGTCCCTAGACGACCTGGCCTTGCTGCCTTCGCCGCCTCCGCCTCCGGCCCCGGAGGCTCCGCCGCCGCCCCCGCTGCCTCCGCCCCAGACGTAGACGGTGACTTCCTTGACCCCGGAGGGCGAAGTCCATACCTCTGAGATCGCGGAGGCGGTGATCACCTTGTGGCCGTGGGTGGGTTCGTCGGCGGGAGCGGCCCACGCTGCGGGGCCGGTGAGGCTGAGGGCGAGGGCGCAGCCGAGGGGCGGCAATAACTTCCGTGAAATGGTCATGGAGACGATCGTCGGCGCGTGCCCTTGAAGATGCCAACGAACAGTCAACGACCACTCGAGCGAGTGACGGTATTTCGGACGCAGGGACTTCAAGAAGAATCACCCTGACAAGCCGAAGTCAGTATATGGGAAGCGACGGGCGATAGCAGGGAGTTCACCGTGCCGGAAGAGGCCGCCAGATCAGTCGATATGACATGGGCCGGGAAAAGGGCGGTCGATGCCCGAACGCGCGGTCTGTGGGCCAAGGGAAACGACTCGACCCGGTGGTCGCGGTGCGGTGACGCCTGGGACGCGCTGGTCATCACGCCCATCGGTCTCGGCCTGGCCGCCCTGGATCGGATGGGCGCCGACGTACGCCGCGGCTACCCGGTGCTTGCCGACCACATCAGAGACCGGCTGTAACGTCATGGTGCCCGCAGAACAGGGCCCGGGTATGCGCGGGCCCTCCCGGGACCAGCAACTGCTCCTGCCCTGTACCGAGCACGGCACGGCGGCGTCGCACTGGATCAGTGCTCCGCGTGACAGCGCGCCGCCTTTGCTCCCGGCCGACGACCTCGCGCTCGCGCTGCGCGAGGTCTGCCGGCTGAAGGGGTGAGCTTGCATCGCGCTGACGGCGTGCGCACGACCGCAGCGGCGCGAGTGGAAGTTGGGGCGAATCTGGGCCCCGGACGAGGAGTCCACTGACGATCACGTCGGGTCGGCATCGGCACGAGCAGACGCTCGAATGCCGCCTGGTAGGCACGGGCAGCAGCCCTGGCCGTGCACTAGCTTCCTGTGCCAGTTGGCCGCCGGGTGGCGGTGTGCCGGCACGGCCAGGCCTTCGAGTCCGACGCGCTGGGGCGGCCACCATTGCGAGTGTCGCCCGTTGTCGCTCTGCGGCAACACCGGGGCTACTCCGTCGAGTGGACAGGAGTCCGCGCAATGAGGGCGTTGATTGTCTTGCCGGGGCCAGGGCCGGGCGTGATGGTCACGCCGTCGGTCAGGCGGCGGACCATGTGCCAGCCGAAGCCTCCGCTGCCGCCGTTGAGGTCGGGGGTGACCTCGCGTGGGGGTGCGGGATTGGGGTCGCTGACCGCGGCGCTCACCGCATCAGGGCTGGCGGACAGTTCGAGGGTGTAGCGGCCGCCGACGTGGCGCACGGCGTTGGTGACGAGCTCGGACACCACCAGGACGAGAGTGTCCGCCACGTCCGGTCCGAGTGCCGGGCTGAGGCTGTTGGTGAATGCGCGGGCGATCTCGCGGGTCCGATGGATGTCAGCCGTGCTGTCGCCCATCGTTCGATGCGAGGCAACCGTGTTGGTCATCTTTGTGTCGTTCATGCACGTACACCCCGCCTGGATCGGTTGTGCCGCTTTGCAGGACGGGTAGCGTGCCCGCTCGAGCGGCTTCCACACGGGGGCGACAGAATCCCGTCGTCTCCAGCGGGAGGAAATCTGCGGTGGCGGTAGTAGACATTGCCGTTTGATCGGGTAGGGTTTTGCTCGTAGCCAGGACAGCAAGTGAGGCGCGGCAGGGACGAACTGCCGCGCATGCAGGTTCAAGCGAGTTGTGGCACGGCAGCGGAACCTGAGGGCCGGATGCGCCAGGGTCCTCGGGTTGGCTGCCGGGCCGGACGGCCCACAGGGGCGGATTGTGGCACGGCAGTGGAGTGACAGGGCCGGACGCATACAGGGGTCTTGTCGCTGACTGTCGGGCCGGCGGCCCAAAGGGGCCGTGAGCAGTCCCGCGGTTCCAGCAGTACGACAGATTGATCGCAAGGAAAGAAGGAGGTAGACGCCATCAGGATCGCCCGGGCGAGGAAGAGTCCGCTCGGGTACCGAAGGCCCTCGGAAGGTAGGTGGTCCCCGGTCACGCATCCGCGATCCCCGCATTCCCGTCCATCCCCCTGGCGGAGATGCGGAAACAAATCCCGGCACAGCAGTAGCCGGTAGATGGTGTTGCTTTCCCGGGACCCTGGTGCCATGCGGCACCAGGGTCCCTTCATGGGCATGCAACCGTCCCCGCGCCGCCGGCGCCACGGACGTGTCGTAGCGCCGCTGGGTGACACGAAAAGGGGCCCCGGGAATCCGCCATGACACCCCGGGGCCCGGTGTATGGAGGCTTCCTGCCAGTGAGGCGGCCGCCCCGGCGTCACGGCGCCTGCATCCCTCTTGACGGTGATCCGCTCACGGACGCATCGTGACGGCTGCTCGCATCGGCTAGCTTATCGATCACGCCCGGAAATCGGCTTCGGCCGTGTGACCGATCGGCGTGACTGTGCTGGCGCGGGAGGGTGTGAGCGGTGGCCTGGCTAGGGCGAATCCGGTTCACGGATTTCTGCGTGACTGACAGTGGTGATTGTGGGCACTTCACAAGGTTCAGCTGACTTCGCGTAGCCGTGTGTGGTCGGGGCAGGCGCCCCGTATGAACGTGAACCAGAAACTCGCCAGGGAGGATTCGCAAGCCGGGCGGACTGACGGTGACCAGGCCCAGAGCGTGGCAGAGGCCGTATCCACCGCCGTCACATCAGTGCGCCGGCAGTTGGCCCGCGTGCATGCGGGATTGCCGCCTGTTGACGAAGAACCAGCCTCGCTCTGACCGTCCGTCCAATGGGCCCGCGGCTGCGGAAGCGTGGTGGCCGGCGCCAGCAGGCCGCCACGTCACTCGCCGCAACGGCGATTTCCTCGCCGAGAATTGGACCTATGCCGGGTCCGTAGCAGTCACTTGGCGTTTGGTGAACCGGTGCCACCAGTGGTGGCGTCGGGGATGCACTGCGCGGCCC
>NZ_JBSHNE010000082.1:0-13111 GCF_053646035.1 Streptomyces sp. NPDC055287
GCCGCAGAGCCACACCCCCTGAGACCTGTTGCAGTAGGACCCTATGAGAGGGCTTCTGCAACGTCACACCACCCCCACTGAACCCCCAGAGAACGTGGAGGACCTCGGCCTGCTCAAGCTCGATGTCCTCGGAGTGCGGATGCAGTCCGCGATGGCGCACGCCGTCGCGGAAATCCGGCGTACGGACGGGCGCCAGATCGACCTGGACAATCCCGACCACGTCCCCCTCGACGACGTCTTCGCGTTCAAGCTGATCCAGGACAGCGACACCGTCGGCATGTTCCAGCTCGAAAGCCCAGGCCAGCAGGACCTCGTCGGCCGTCTCCAGCCCCGAGGCCCCCAAGACGTCATCGCCGACATTTCCCTCTTCCGCCCGGGCCCGGTCAAAGGCGGCATGCCCGCCCTCTACATCGCCGCCCGCCACGGCGCCGCCCCCGCCTACCCCCACCCCGACCTCGAACCCGTCCTGCGCGACACCTACGGAGTGACCATCTGGCACGAACAGATCATCGACATCTTCTCCGTCATGACGGGATGCGACCGCGCCCTGGGAGAGATCGCCCGCCGCGCCCTCGCCGACGAGCAGCGCCTTGCCAAGATCGAAGACTGGTTCCGGACCAAGGCCGGCGAACGCGGCTACAGCACGAAAGTCCTCGACGAGGTCTGGGCAATCGTTTCCTCGTTCGGCGCGTACGGATTCTGCCGAGCACACGCCGTCGCCTTCGCCGTTCCCGCCCTCCAGTCCGCCTGGCTCAAAGCCCACCACCCCGCCGCCCTGTACGCAGGACTGCTGGAACACGACCCCGGCATGTGGCCGCCCCGTGTCATCGTCTCCGACGCCCGACGCCACAACGTGCCCGTCCTGCCCGTCGACATCAATCACTCCAAGCCCACCTACACAGTCGAGAAGACACCCACTGGCTGGGGCGTACGCATCTCACTCGCCACCGTGCGAGGCATCTCAGAAGACGAGGTCACCCGGATCACCGCAGGCCAGCCCTACACCTCCCTCCAAGACCTCTACGCCCGCGCCCACCCCAAACTCCCCGTCATCGAACGCCTCATCCAGATCGGCGCCCTCGACAAACTGAAAGGGGAGGCGACCCGACGCGACCTCCTCCTCCAAGCCGCCGAAATCCACCGCCACGCCCGCACCCGCCCCGGCACCGGACAACTCCCACTCGACGCCACCCTGGTCGCCGCCGGACCGGCCGGCCTGATGGAAATGACCGCCCGCGAACAACTGGACGCCGAACTCGGCGTGCTGAAGATCGACGTGAGCCGCCACCTCATGGAAGACCACCACCGGCTCCTGCGCGAAATCGGCGCCACTGACGCAGCGCATCTGCGCGCCATGCACCCCGGCCAGCGCGTCCTCGTCGCCGGGGTGCGCGCCTCCACTCAGACCCCGCCGATCGCCTCCGGCCGCCGGATCATCTTCCTCACCCTCGAGGACGGCTCCGGTCTGGTCGACGCGGCCTTCTTCGAAGACTCCCACGAAGCATGCGCCCACACGATCTTCCACAACGGCCTCCTGCTGATCCGGGGCACCGTCGAGGCCCGCGGACCTCGACGCACCGTCGTCGGCGAAATGGCCTGGAACCTCGACGAACTCGCCACCGCCCGCCGCACCCACGGCCCCCAGGCCGTCCTCGACATCCTCGGCCGCACCCCAGCACCCACCCCCGCCCAACCCCAGCCGTCCCGCACCCTCCCCGACGGCACCGCCGGCGCCCGCCTCCACCCCTACGCCGACCTCCAGCCCGCCGGAACCCGCTCCGCCGACCTCACCCGCCTCGGCCACACCAGCCCCGGCAGCGCCGGATGGCCCTCAGCAGCGTCGCCCCGCACACACGAGACCTGCGTAATGCCTGACCGCCTGGTCAACCCGGACCTGTGTGCCCTGGTTCGTGAGGCGTACCACTGCGACGCTTGAATAGGGAAGTGCCTCTTCTGCAGAGCCTTGGGATGTGCTGGGACCCTCAGCCGTTATGGCTGTCCTCGCCGGACAGCTGATCGCTTCTGTCCCGCTCGTCATGTTGCTCACAGTTTGCTCTGAGCCGGTCCAGGGCTGCCCACACCTTTGTCCCCGGGCCCTTCGGGGACAAAGGTGTGGGCCTCGCCGCAGTACGCGCAGACCGTGCACGCTCCGAGGAGCGGTTCGAGCTCGGACATCGCCTGCGCGAGCATCTGCTGGTTGATGTCGACCAGGTCGACGTGCGCCAGCCGCGGGACGACAGGCAGCAGCGCGCGGGGTACCTGCGCGGTCCCCGTCCCCAAGTCCAGCAGGACTGGTGCGGGCACCCCCGTGCAAGGTCGCGGCGAGGAGGCTTACGGCTGCCGTCCGGCACACCCGGCCGGTAGCGGGCATACGCGCCGGCCGCCGAACCGAACAGCGCCTCGCCCAAGGGGGCCGGGCCGACGGACGGTTCATCGGAGCGGTTGGGCATTGGCGGTTCGACGTTCACGCCCATCCCATCTCAGAGTAGGACTGGCCGGAGCGGATGCCGTGGACGGCCGCACGGGTGTAGAGCACCATCGGCTCTGGCAGGCCGTCGAGCGGCCACCACTCCCAGCGGACGCACCGGTCCGGTTCGCGTACCTCCGGCTCTCCGCACCACGCCGTCGCTCGGAAGAAGAGCTGGATGCGCGGCTCGGCATGGGCGTGGTCGAGAAGGTGGACGGTGTGCACCAGGTCCAAGTCCTCCGGCCTGATGACGAGACCGGCCTCCTCGACCGCCTCCCTGACCAGGCAGGACCGCACCGATTCCCGCTCGACGTGTCCGGCGAGCGCGTGCCACTGTTCGGCGGCGAACGCGACGTCGGGATGGCGTAGTCCGAGCAGGGTGTGCCCGTCGCGCTCCAAGTAGAGGTGGGCACCGATCACGTTCTTCACGGCCCCCGCACCGCCCTGTGATGCCCCGGGCCGCTGCTCGGGTACCGGCGCGTGCTCGCTGAGGGGGTTCTTGGCATGGTGGGCGAGGATCGCCTCGTACGCCCAGGGACACATGGAGAGGTGGACCATGGTGTCCACGTCGAACCAGCGGAACATGATGCCTTCGGTGACCGGCAGCCGGTCGGCGTCGCCGTCCCACCGGCCCTGGTAGACCTGGATCCGGCCCTCGGTGACGTGGGGGCCCGAGGCACCCACGGTGGTGAAGTGCGTCAGGCCGGGGATGACGAGGTCGGCCTCCTCGCGGAGCTCGCGGACGATCGCTTCGTCCGGCGTCTCCTGTCCTTCGGGGCCTCCTCCGATCAGCGACCACGTGCCCGGATCGCAGATCGGCTTGTGTGCATCGCGCAGGTGCAGCAGGTACTGCCTGCGGCTGTTGGTGAGGATCACGGCCGTGCTGGTGGCCGTGGCGGGATCAGCATGCATGGCTGTCGCCTTTCTCCAAGAGAGGGTCAAGGTCGCCCCTCGCCCCCGTACCGGTTTGCGAGCCGTCGGGCAGCGTCCAGGACAGGGCGCCGCAGCGGCTGGTCACCCGCTGGACGTGGTCGGCGTCGATCTGAAGCCGGTAGGTGTGCGGTGAGCCGGCCGCGCGCCAGCGGTAAGCGACGTCATGAATCTCCGCCCAGATATCACGCGGCCCGAAAGAGGTGACCTCCCAGCGCCAATGACCGACTCGGCGCGCCCGCACTCAGGAACCGCACCGTGGTGCACCGATCGTCAGGTCTTCCGCGCTCCGGTCGCGCGCTGTTGATAGGACGGACTGCGAGGCAGCTCGTGCTGGCGGAGGGAGGAGGCCATGGCTATACCTTTCGGTGGGGCGGGTCATGCCTTGTCTGCGACGCTGGGCGAAGCAGGCTTAGGGACGTTCGGGGCCGCGGCGTACTGGGCGGCCTGTGTGTCGAACATGGCGGCATATCTGCCACATTTGGCGATGAGGTCGTCGTGTGTGCCGTGTTCGGCGAGGCGCCCTTGGTTGAGGACGTAGATGTGGTCGGCGTGGCGGACGCCGGACATACGGTGGGTGACCAGGACGACGGCTCGGTGCGGGGCGGCGAGGCGGCGGATGCGGTCGAACGCGGCGATCTCGGCTTCGGGGTCGAGGGCGGAGGTCGGCTCGTCAACGATGAGGACGCTGTCCTCCTGCGATGTTGAGCTGCGCCAGTGGGTGCGGGCCAGGCCCACCTTCTGCCATTCGCCGCCGGAGAGTTCGATGGCTCCGCGGAACATGCGGCCGAGCATGCTGTCCAGGCCGTTGGGGAGTTTGGCAGTGACGGATCCGGCTCCGGCGAAGTCGACGGATGTCTGAAGCTCCTGCGTCGACGACTCGTGGCCGGGGCGCCCGATGCGGATGTTCATCGCGGCGGTTACGGGCCACCGCTGGAAGTCCTGAGTGAGAAGCGAGACGCGGTCGAAGACCTGGGAGCGCTCCAGGCCCGAGACGTCGAAGTCGCCCCACCTCACCGATCCGGTCTGGGGGAGGAGCAGACCGGAGAGGATCTTCATCAGGGTGCTTTTGCCGGAGCCGTTCTCGCCCACCACGGCGATGACCGATCCCATGGGGAAGGTGAGCGTCACGTCGTCCAGGGCCGGTACGTCGCGGTCGGGATACCGGTAGGTGACGCGCTCCAGAGAGACCTGTCTCACCTGGGCGGGGAGGGGAGCGCCGGTCTGCGGGATGGCGCGTTGAGCGGCCTCGACCAGGAACTGTCCGTGATCCCGGACGTAGAGGGACTCTTCGTGCAGCTGGTTGATGTTCATCACCAGGGCGCCCAGGCTCGCTGACCCGGTCCGTACGGCGATCACGGCGGTGCCGGCGACGGCGAGGCTCATGTGCCCGGCCATGACCAGCCAGATCATGGTGCTGTAGGTGGCGGCCATCGCCAGCCCGGACAGTGCGGAGGCGACCCATTCGGTGACGGCTTTGCTGGATGCCAGGCGTGCCTGTTCCGATTCCGCGCTCGCGGCCATGCGCCGGTACCGGTCGAGGAGGAAGGGACCGACGGCGTGGATCCGTACTTCCTGGGCAGCTGTTCGCTCGGTGAGAAGGTTCCCGATGAGACGGCTGGCCCGCAGGTGCTCGATCCAGCTCATCCTCGACACGTAGCGCTCCTGTGCGACCCGCATGGCTCCCCAGCCGCGAGGGGCGGCGATGACCAGGAGCATGGGCAGCAGCGCTGGGTGCAAGATGGTGAGGACACTCGCCGTCGCGATCAGCGAGATGGTGCTGTTCAGCGCGGAGACGCAGGCGCCGATCATTTGGCGCGCAGCGGCTGGCCCGTACTGGGCGACGTCGATCAGGCGGCGGAAGTCCGGATCGTCGATGGCTTCGAGTTCGACCGACGTTGCCGCGGCTAGGTACTGCGTCGTCGCGATCCGCTCCACAACCGGTTCCAGGCGTCCCGCCCGGGATGTCGACCAGCCGGCCAAAACGGAGTTCACCACGGCAACGCCGGTGGCGGCGAGCAGCCCCGGCAGCAGGGCGTGCAGCCGCTCGACAGCGTCGCCAGCGCCCAGAAGGGCGTGCATGACCGCGTTGAGGGCAAGCAGGCCGACGGCAGCAGCGATGCCCTGGCCGAGTTCGCTGACCGCCACGGCTACGAGCGCGCGGTGATCCGCGCTCCAGGCCATGCGCAGGGTGGTGCTGATGAGTCCGGGCATCTGGCGTAGCGCGGAGCGCATGGTTAAGTCCAGCCCCGCATGCTCGTGCTGGGACCAGCCCATGTCGTAGCGCAGGGGCCCGCCGAAGAGTTCTCGCTCTGCATCGGAGATCTGCGGTTCCGCCATGTGGACCTTGCCGAAGAATCGCTTCACTCGTTGTCTCCCTGCGACGGCCAGTTCAGAGCCCGGTAGGACGGGCCGTGGGTGAGCATGTGGAAGTCAGTGATGGTGTAGGAGTGGCAATTCGGTGGGGTTTCCGCATTGGCACGCAGAACAACCCCTCGTGCTTGTCCGGCGCGGCGCCCGGTCTTCCACCCATCCGTGAGCGGCCGGCCCCTGCTCCAGATACACGGCCAGCTTCTCCAGGCACCGCGGGGAAGGCCGACACCGTGACCCGCTCGGGCCCCGAGAGGTCAGTGCCTGCACACCGCTCTCCCGCCACAACTGGTGCCGCTTGGTAGGCAGACTTCACGCTCACTTGCAGCCGCCGCGCAGCCTCCGACGGTTTGATCTTCTGCTCGAACAACTCGGCCGCCTGCATCCGTACCGACTCCCGACGCTGTCGTCCCGCCGCGGTCAACCCGCCCCCATCCGCATACCTCATACACCACGAAATACAGGCAACACCCGGACAACAAGGGAGACTTCGAGAAGAATCACCCTGGCGAGCCGAAGGCAGTGGCCGCAGCCTGCGAAACCTCACCCGTCCACGGATAGGCCGCGTCCGCTCCGCGCCACTTCACCGATTGCGGTCGTCGATCACCTTCTCCGGATCGAGCACTCCGGTGCCACCAGGAACACCACCAGGTGCGGCCGTTGCGCCTCGCGGCCCCTCGTCGGCCGCCGCTGGCTGAGGACCTTGGGCCACTGTCGGAAGCGCACATCTGTCCAGGGGGTCTACGACAGTGCTGTCGGGCGCCGTGGTGGTGGCACCGCTCGGAGAAGATCCCAAAGTGGCCGTCCGCTGGCGGCCCATGTGCCGAGCAGGTTGCGGTCGACCAGGTGGAGTTTCTGCGACTTGGCCAGCGGGGGACAGCCGGAGGTGAAGCGGCCGTTCGTTACGAGGACCACAACGTCTGCCCCGTGGAGCTGGCGGGCGGTGCCGTTGAGGACATGCAGGTCTGGGGTGCCGACAGGTGAGCCGGCCAGGCCATTGCGGCGGTGCTTGCATTGGATGACCCAACGACGTCCGAACGGGTCGGTGGCCTTCACATCCGCTCCGTTGTCGCCTGCCCCGCCGACCTGTACCGCATCAGCGCAGCCGTCCCGCTTCAACAGGTCCCGTATAGCGTGCTCGAATTCCCGGTGATGGAGCGAGTCCAGCTGACTCATCGCGTACCGCAGGCCGCGGGCCCGGACCTGCTCCCACTGCGCCCGCTGCTGACGCTGGTACAACCATCCGCCCGCCACGGCCGTGCCAAGGACGAGAGCCACCAGGAGCACCCAGGGGTGGTCGCCGATCCAGTTGACCACTGCGACGAACAGCGCTATGGCCACGACGGCAACCAGGCCATAGGCGATGGCCCGTGCCTCTCTCTGCTGCTGTCGCCTGCTCCTACGGGACGTGCGGCGCCTCGCTGGCGGCCGGCGGCGGCTCACTGCCCGCCCCCGCTGGTCTCGAACCGGATCGGGTACGACACAGACGGCCGTGGCACAGGCTTTCGCTCCACCTTGGGGAAGCGGATCGGGTATGTCACCGACTTCTGCGGACGAGGCTTCACCGCTCGACCGTGGTCCGCGAAAGTGATCGGGTGCGTAGCTGTCTTCTGCGGCCTGGGTGCCTGGCCGTTTCCCGTGCCGGTGCTGATGTTGCCGTTCCCTATGCCGACAATTGCGACCACGACCACGGCTAATATCGCCATCTCATGGCGCGCTCCTGCTGCCCATCGATAGTGCCCACGGACGTAGGTTCCGTCCGCCTTCGTGTAGGCCTGGATGTACGGCACCGCTGGCCTCCCCCTCCTGATCTGCTCACCGAAGTGCCCATCAAAGCAGGCGGTACTGACACTCGGTCAGAGTCCGATCACCCCGGGCGATGCGGGTGGTGCGTATGTGGCAGGAGAGGCAGCCCGCGGTGGGACACTCCCGCTTCGAGCGCCAAGACATCCGGAATCTCCTTCGCAGGCCTCCACCTCCGCGCCTCAACGATCTGGATCGACCTCCTGAAGGCCAACCGATTGATCACGACAGAGGGGGAGACAGGCGAACCGTCCGGGAAGGGCCGGGGAGTCCTCCTTCCAGGCCGTCCGCGACACTGGGAAAGACCAGGCAGCACTGCATTTCCGTTACGCCAACCGATGAGGTCGCGAGAAGGGGGCGGCGCGCACACCAGTGGCATGTGGAGCCGCCCCCGACTTGGTTGCCGCGCACCAATTGCTACTTCCAGCCATGCTCCGCCAGGCTGCCGGTATCTTGCAGATAGCCGAGCAGCCCTTCCCGCGGGTACTCGATGATGTCCTCGGGCAGCTCGTGAACGGTGAACCATTCCAAGCCAAGGCACTTGGCAAGTTCCTTGTTCACCGGGTGCCCGCTCCATTGCGTGGCCTCGAAGAAGAAGCCGATCCGCTCCACGGTCTCGCTCTGCTTGTGGTGCACGACTTGTACGAGCCGCAGATGGTCCGGATCGACTGCCACGCCGGTCTCCTCCAGCAGCTCCCGGGCGGCCCCGACGGTCAGGGGCTCGCCTCGGTCGAGCTTGCCTGACGGCATGTGCCAGCGGCCGTAGCCGTAGGGGCCGCCGCGCTGGGAGAAGAGCAGCTTGTCGCCGTCGCGGAGGATGACGTGCGTGTCGATGACGGGTTGTGCGGGTTGCGGGTTCATGGTCCCTGGGGGTCTCCACCACGAAATCGCACACGTCGTCGCGGACCGCGTCCTCATCCCAGTGGGAAAGGTTCTGCAGGCGCTGGACCCCGTCCGGACGCAGCTGCCCGACCTGCTCGGCCAGCGTCCAGCCGTTCTTCCGCTCCAACGGAGCCAGCAGCCCGGCCAGGTAGTCCAGCGCCCGATCGCGGGGCTCCGACCTGCCAAAACGATGCGCGGTGCGGGCATGGAACCCGGCTATCCCCTCGAACCACGACTCGACCTGCTCAACCGTCAGCTCATCGGCACGCAGATACACCAACGAGCCCCACACCACATCCATCACGGAGATGTGGTTGCAGGATTAGGCTGACCGGATGACAGCTGATCGCACAGCAGCCAAGTACCGCCGCATCCTCGCCCTGGCCGGCGCGGCCGGGATCGCCCTTGCCGGGAGCGCCTGTTCCTCGTCCGGGAGTTCCGGCGGGGCCGCCTCGGGCGGTGAGAGGCTGTCCTACGACCGGGTCGCCTCGACGGCGAAGCAGCTGACGAGTACGTCGGCCTGCCCTTTCGGCCTCGACCCGGCGGCGGCGCTGAAGGCGGCCGGTGCCGAACGGACCGTCACCCCGACGGCGTCCGGCGGCGACCCCGCGGCTCAGGGGACCGTCGACCCGGGCCGCCCGGCCCAGGCCTGGCCCAGCGGGCAGTCCACGCCGTCCGGGCTCCCCTCCATCCCCGCCGTCCCGCCGAACGCGTCCGTCGTCTGCAACTTCACGGCTTCGGAAGCCCCGATGGAGATCGACCTCGTGGCCGTGTCCGAGGGCGAGGTGGCGGTGAACCTGGCGCTGCCGCAGATCGCCGCCCTCGGCAACCTCAGCGCTGACGAGGTGATGGCGTTCTCCAAGGACGAGCCCGGGATCGGCCAGACCAGGGTCACCCCGGGCCGGGGCACGGCCGCCGTCGCACGGGTGGCGGTGGTGGGCAAGGGCGACTTGGCGCTCGTGGTCTCCCAGGGATCGACTGTCACCAAGGCGGACCCGGCCCTGGCCGGCGAGTCGCTCAGGAAGGTCGCCGAGGCACTCGCGGCCCAGCTGCGGCCGTAGGCGGCGCCGGCAGGCGACCCGCCGCGCACTGCTCGCCGCCCGACCGGAGCGAGCCGGTGCGGTACCCGGGAGGGCCGAACCGGAGGTCGCCAGGGCCCGCGGCCGGGGCCGCCTCGGAGCCCCGGGTGGCTCCGAACGAGTACCGCGACTCGACCTGCTCAACCGTCAGCTCATGGGCACACAGATACACCAACGAGCCCCACACCACATCCGTCATGCAGATGCGGTTGCAGTATTAGGAAGCAACGCTCAATGTCAGTTCGCGAAGCTGCCGGGCGGTGGTAGTGATGTCGTATCGGCGCGCGTTATTGAGACCCGCCTTGGTCAGGGCCTTGCGCTGGCGGAAGTCTCGGCCCATCTCGTCGAGGGCCACGGCCAGTGAGCGTGGGTCGCCAGGGGTATAGGGAACGCCAGCGCTCCCGAGGATTTCCTTCACACCGGGAAGATCGGAGTAGGTGACCGGAAGCCCGTGGGCTTGGGCCTCAATGAGGACGAGCCCGAAAGCTTCCAGGCCCCTGGTCGTGAAGACGAAGGCGTCGAAGTTCGGCAGGCGGCGCCACAGTTCGGCGCGGGGCAGGAACGGCTCGAACTGAATTCGGTCCCGCAGCCCGAGGTTGACAGCTCGCTGTTCCAGATCCTCCCGCAGGAATCCGTGGCCGATCAGGGTCAAGTGGTGCGGTTGATCGGTCAGAGCGAGGGCTTCGACGGCGGTGATTGTGGACTTGTTGTCATCCAGACGGCCGGCGTGCACCAGAGACAGTGGTCCGGTTCCGTCAGGCGGTTGGTCGCGTACGCGAGCGTAGGTCAAGGGGATGCCCCACGGGATGACGGTGAGCAGATCGGTGAATCGATGTCCGGTGAGACGGTCGATACGGTCGGCGAGGGCGGAGGTCGGGGCGACGATCGCGGTGCTTGCGGCGGCAACTTCATGCAGGGTTTCGCGTTCCCGCACGTTGCGCTCGGCCGCCATCACGTCGGGGCCGTGGGCGATGGCGATGATCGGGATGTTGCCAGCGGTTCGGGCGAAGGCCAGGCTGAGAGCGAAGCCGAGGTACTGGGCGTGGATGGCATCCGGCCTGGTTTTCTCGATGAGCGCACCGACCTCACGCGTCAGCTCGTCGACGTAGGGGTCGAAGTCCGGGCCTTGGGGGCGTTTGGACGTGGAGAGGGTGATCAGCTGATCAAACGCGGCACTCCATGCCTGATTGACCGGTTCTCTACCTAGGAAGGTCGTGCGGGTTTCGGGCATCGCGCGGTAGAGGTCGTTGGCGAGGATCATGCTCCCGGACGAGGGTTCGGAGACTCGGTTGATGCCGGTCAGGATGTTCAGGAGCTTGGCGTTCATGCGGGTACCCCGTTCACGGGTGGCCGTCGGGTGGGGATCGGTGATCGGGCTACCGGGGCGGGCTCGACTCGTCACTGGTCGGTGGTGTTGTGCATCTCGCGTTGGCGGGGTGGCGCCCACCACGATGCGAGGTGCGGGGTGAGTACGGCCGTGATTTCCTCGTCCGGGTGCAGGTAGCCCTTGCTGTCTGGTCGTGCCGTCCATACTCGGACTGCCGATCGTGGGTAGGCGGGATTGATTCCCATTTCTCCCTTGGGGATGACCCCGTTGAAGGGGGTGAGGACGCCTTCGTTGTTCCAGTAGTCCCTCGCCTCCAGCGCCTTGGCCTTCTCGAAGCAGTGGTACAGCTGCTGGTAGCGGGCCATGTACCGGATCTCGCGGAAGATCATCTGGCCGATCAGTCCGGGCGCGGCTCTCTGGATCGTGCCGAGATCAGCGCCCTGGAAGGTGACTGATGCCGCGTCCTGGGACGGGTGCAGCGTAGTCCGGGCGAACAGGTGGGGTTAACCTCGCCGTTTCGGTTGGGGTTGCTGGGCGGTTGAGTGTGGCTGTTCGAGGCGGTGTCGGTCGGTGGGCATGGCGAGTGCCCGGCGCGGTGGTCGGGTTCTCCGGGGTCCTTCGGGTGTGGGCGGGCAGGATGGGTAGCTGTCAGTTGGCCGGGCGGGGCAGTGCGGCGAGGCGGTGAAAGGCCGTGGCCAGCTCGTTGCTCCAGGGCCAGGTCGCTGAGATCCGCAAGCGCAGACGGCGGCCGCCGCGAGTGAGGCGGGCGGCGACGTGCAGCAGCCGGTAGCGGAGCTTCTTGGGTTCGGCGGTGGCCAGCTCACCTTCCAACAGCAGGACGCGGGTCCAGGCGAGCAGGTCGATCGCGGTCAGGGAAAGTTCCAGCCAGGCCGCGTTGGCTTCGAAGCGGCGGGAGGGGAAGCGGCCGAAGCCGGTGGTCTTGCCGCACCGGATGTGGTCCTCGACGGTGGCGTGTCCGCGGTGGCGGACCTCCAGAAACTGCGCGGAGCCACCGCCCGCGAACGGGGTGTCGGTGAGGAACACCTGATGCCGCAGGCCCTCGTCCTGGTCGAACAGCGACAGTTGGGCGCCGGGGTGCGGACGCTCGCGTCGCACGATGATGCGGGTGCCGGCCGGGTAGCCGTTCAGGTCGACCATGCCGGTCAGCTCCGCGACCTCGGCGGACTCGCGCAGGGTGCCGTCCTGGTCCAGGGCGGGATGCCAGAGGCCGTCGGGCAGGGCCCGGATCGCGCGGCGGACCGGCTCGGTAACCGCGCATCCGACTGAAAACCGCAGGTCCGGGCCGTGCTCACGCAACGTCCGCAGGTGGGCGAGGAAGGCTTTTGCGCTGCCCGCGCTGTCGGCGCGAACGAGGATGTCGGTGCCATAGCGGTGGGCGTCGGGGATCTGCGCGAGGGCATGGCCGAGGACCGCGATGTGATCGGCGGCGGTGTTGGCTCCGGCGTTGCCGGGTCGCAGCCGCCCCGCCAGGGCCTCGCCGGTATTGGCCAGGAAGCACAACAGCGGGTGGTAGCCGAAGCCGCCCTTGTAGGTGGGTGCGGCCTGTTCCTTCTCCGAGTGGCAGGTCACCAGCGTGGCATCGATGTCCAAGACCAGGCCGGGCAGTTCGCGTCCGCCAGCCTTCACGGCAGGGATGCCCTCGCCGTGCTCGGCGGCCTGCAGCCAGGCGATCTCCCGCGCTGAAGCACGGGCCGAGCGCAGTCGGTCGAGCACGTTCCCGTCAACCGCGGCCAGCAGGCGCCAGGCCGTGGGCGTGGAGGCCACCGGGCCGAACACCTCGCCCTGGTCTCGTAGCACGGACAGGTCCGCGATCGCCTCGCCGCCGTCGGCGAGCATCACCGCCAGGTCAGTGGCGACGCGGCCCGGATCGTGTCCGGTCCCGCGCGGCCGAAGTGGCCGTAGCGCGGCGGAGTACGCGGTGGTCAACCCGGTGGCATCGGCGAGGTCCGAAAGCAACCGTGCCCCAGCGTGCCCGACCACCCCCGTTCCATCGGCGGATATGACGAGCCGGGGACGCGAACCGATAGCCTGCACGCAGAATGTGCCTTCCTCTGACGACGACAGAACCCCTCGACAAGGTTCATCGTCCCAGTTCAGAACAATGCCGGTGAGTTAGCACGTCGGTGCAGGTCAGACGCTCGCCGGTGAGGCGTTAGGGCAGGAATATCCCCCTGGTGACGTTGCGTAGTTCGTCACTTCTGGTGATGTGCCAGCGGAGGCCGGGACACAGCA
>NZ_JBSHNE010000083.1:0-12490 GCF_053646035.1 Streptomyces sp. NPDC055287
GGCCCATCGCGCAGCGACGCGACGCAGGAGCGCCCTTGACGCGCCACCCCGGCCCACCGACACTCAAGCGCCCAGGGACGGCCCGAAACCCCCAGAAGCGATCCGACACCGCGACTTCCGACACGGCGTAGTTCCGACACGGCGAGTCCGGCCCCCGGAAGCAGCCGCCGACCCCCGCCGCCCCCCTCCGCAACCACGTCCGACCAAAGGTGCATAACGCCAGTCATTGCCCGGAGTCACCCCTCGTGATACACAGAGTGACCATACGCGTTTCCGAATACAACCGGTCGGCACCGCAGGTCAGCGCGGTCCGACCGGCCATACGTGCGGAGGTCGGGTAAAGACAGCCACGAAGTCGACATACCAGTGCGGTTTCATCAGCGAAGATAGAGCGTGACCCCTGCCGTGCGGCGGGGGCGACGAACTACCCGACAGGGGCGGTGACTTACATGAACCTGGCAGCCGAAAAGGGCGACATCACCACCATCATCGGTGGAATCGCCCCGAACTGGGGTCCGTTCGGGACCCTGGGGAACGAAGCCCGAATCATGATCGAGGTCGTGATGGCTGTCGCCATCCTCCTCTGCCTCGGAATCGCCATCTGGGGAGCCGCAAAGCAGCGGATCGGCGCGACGGCTCTGAGGGACACGTTCAGCGCGGAACAGGGCAAGGGGCTGATCGTCGCCGGCCTCACCGGCGTCTTCATCATCGGCTCGCTCGGCACGCTCTTCACCATCGTGTACGGGATGGCTGTTTAACCGACCGTCAGCCAGCACCGGATGTTCCCGGCCCATTCCCCCCACCCCACCCGTCCGTCGTGCCCATTGGCTGAGGTTGCGTCTCCCTGATGTCGAGTCACCACACCGCGCCCGCGCGGGAACCAGCACGGCTACCGTCGTACTACGCGGAACTGCAAACGGTTGAGGGGGCGCACGCGGCATGAGTCTCGGCGACGAGCACGGCTTCGGCAGCGACAGCGGTCGTTCGGACCGTGTCGGCGGCTCCGGCCAGACCCGCACACGCCTTCCCGAGGGCGGTGGGAGCGATGTGTACGGGGGCGCGCGACGGCCCGTACGGACCTCGCGCTCCCTGATCACCGTGGTGGGCGTGGTGGTGCTGCTGATCGCGGCTATCGCATTCGCGAATCAGGGTGGTGGTGAGACCGGTTCGGGCAGTGAGGCGAAGCGGGGCGGCGCGGCGGAGCCTACGGCTGCGACGGGCGTGAAGCCGGTCGCAGGCAAGAACGGGACGATCCCATCCGGCTTCGCACAGGACGAACAGGGCGCGCAGTCCGCAGCCTCCAACTACGCGGTGGCCCTCGGCTCGGACGGGATGTTCAAGGAGGACACCCGCCACGAGATCGTCGACACGGTGTATGTGCCCGCGGCCGCCGAGAAGCTGAGAGGCCCTCAGGACAAGGCATACTCAGCCGATTTCCTGCAGAAGCTCGGCCTGGATGCAGCCGGAAGCCCGCCGGCGGGTGACACATTTGTCTCGCGCACCATCCCAGTCGGCACAAAGGTGGAGAGCTACGGCGGATCCACCGCCAGGGTCTCCGTCTGGTACACGGGCCTGATCGGCATGTCCGGACCGGGATCGACCGACCCAGTGAGCAGTACCTGGAAGACCTGGACCTTCAATCTGAAGTGGACCAACAACGACTGGAAGGTCACGTCGGACTCCCAAAAGGACGGTCCCGCTCCCGTTCCCGGGGACGTCGCAGCGGCGACTTCCGACGAAATCAGCGACGCGGTCGCGGAGTACGGAGGGTTCACTTATGCCAGGTAGCCCCCGCGTCCAGTCGGCCGTCGCCACCTTGGCAGCCGTACAGGCTGCCGTCATGCTCTTCGCAGCCCGGGCTGCCGCCGCGCCGACTCCGCCTCCGTCCCCCGGCAAGAGTGACGACCCCTGTGATCTGCTGATCGGCCCTGCCAAGGAATATTGCGAGGACGGCGAAGGCGGCGGCTCCCGTCTCCGCGCCCCCACCGACCCCACCGAGTCCCTGGACCCCCTCTCCTCCCTCGCCAAGGGCTGCGCCGACGCCGCCGCCTGGATCGTGGGGAAGCTCAGCGACGCCGTGAAATCGACCGCCACGGTCGATTTCACCAACCCGAAGTTCCTCCAGCAGTACGCCGTCGTCTTCGCCGCCTCCGCCATCCTCACCCTCGTCCTCTGGCTGCTCGCCGTCGCCAAGCGCGCCATCCGTGGCGTGCCGCTCGCGACCGCGCTGTCCGAGGCCATCGGGTTCCTCTGGCTCACCGTCCTCGCGTCCGCCTTCACGCCCCTGATCCTCTACACCGTCGTGTCCGCCACCGACGGCGTCACCGAGGTCATCGCCGCCGGCACCGGCGGGCAGACCGATGTGTTCTTCGGGTCCTTCGCCGAGGCGCTCAAGAAGGGCGACGACATCGGCGGCGGGCCGATCATGCTGATCGTCGTGTCCCTCGTGACGATCCTCGCCGCCGGCATCCTCTTCCTGGAGCTGTTCATCCGCGCCCTGCTGCTCTACGTCGGCGCGCTCCTCGGCGTCGTCGTCTACGCGGGGCTCGTCGACAAGAACATGTGGGGCCACGTGCGCCGCTGGGCCGGCATCATGATCGCGATCATCATGGTCAAGCCCGTCATCGTGATCGTCCTCGGCCTCGCCGGGGCCCTCTCCGCCGACGACGGGCCGAACGCCTTCTCCGCCGTCGTCTCCGGCCTCGCCATCATCCTGCTGGCGATCTTCGCCTCGGGCATGATCTACCGTTTCGTGCCCGGCTTCGGAGACGAGATCGCCTCCGCCCGCAGCAATCGCAACAAGGCCACCGACGGCGCCCAGGCGGCCGCCGTCATCAGTTCCCCCGCCGCCCTCGTCTCGCAGGGCATCAAGACCCACAGCAGCCGTGGCGGCGGAGGCGGCGACCGGGGCGGCAACAGCTCCCCGCCCCGCCAGGCCAACCCCGTCAGCGGCGGCGTGGCCGCCCACAGCTCCCGCGGCTCCGGCGGCGGAGCAGGCGGAGCCGCGGGAGCGACCGGAGGCGGGGGCGGAATTATTCCCTCCGCCGCGCCCTCGCCCCGTAGCAACAGCACTCACACGAACCGCGGTACCGGAAACACAGGCACCGGCAACAACAGCACAGGAGGTGCAGGGCGTTGACGACGCAGTCCCAACCGATCACGCCCCGCCGTACGTATCTCATCGGCCGCGCCCGGCCGAACGCGATCGTCGGCAAGAACCGCGAGACCGGCGAGATCGCGCTGATCATCGCCGGCGCGTTCCTCGGCATGATGAGCGGGCTGCTGGTCCCCGTCCTGTCCCTGCGGATCGTGCTGCTCATGGGCTTCCCGATGCTGGCCCTGATGGCGGTGTACGTCCCGTACAAGCACCGCACCTTCTACAAATGGTTCGAGATCAACCGCAGTTACAAGCGGACCCTGCGCAACGGCACGACGTACCGCAGCGGCGCCATGGAAGCCGGCGTCCGCAGCGACGGCCGTGAGGTGGAGGTCGGCCCGCCCCCGGGCATCGGGCGCATCAACTGGCTCGCCGCCCCCTTCGGCCCCGACGAGATCGCCGTGCTCCTGCACGCCGACCGCCGGACCGTGACGGCCTGCATCGAGATCGAGGGGCCCGGCGTCGGCCTGCGCGACAGCGAGGACCAGGAAGCGCTGGTGGACCGTTTCGGCACGCTGCTCAAGCACGTCGCCAACGGCGACGGGTTCGTGACCCGCCTCCAGATGCTCGCCCGCACTCTCCCCGCCGACCCCGACGCCCACGCCAAGGACGTCGCCCAGCGCGGTGACGCGCACGCCCCCGGCTGGCTGAAGGAGTCGTACGACCAGCTCCAGTCCATGGTCTCCACGTCCAGCGAGCAGCACCGCGCCTACCTCGTCGCCTGCATGCACTACTCCCGCGAGCTCGCCGCCGAGGCCAACGCCATGGCCCGCGCCGCCCGCCCCCACGGCGGCCGCAAGCTCGACCGCGACTCCGGCCTCGCCGTCGTCATGGCGCGCGAACTGACCGACATCTGCGCGCGGCTCGCGGAGGCGGACATCCGCGTACGCCAGCCCCTCGGCCAGGGGCGCCTCGCGTCCCTCGTCCACTCGATGTACGACCCCGACCACCCCATGGACCACATCCAGGCCATGACGAAGCGCAACGCCTGGCCGGCCGAGCTGGACGCCATGGAGGCCACGTACCTCCAGGCCAAGACGCGCGAGTCGTCCACCCGCGCGCCCTGGTGCCACGCCACCGCCTGGGTGAAGGAATGGCCGATGACGCCGGTAGGCGTCAACTTCCTCGCCCCGCTGCTCGTCCACACCCCCGACGTGATCCGCACGGTCGCGGTCACCATGGACCTCGAACCCACCGAGATCGCCATCGAGCGGATGCTGACCGAGAAGACCAACGACGAGGCGGAAGCAAGCCGTCAGGCCAAGATGAACCGCACCGTCGACCCGCGCGACATCGCCGCGCACGGCCGGCTCGACCAGCGGGGTGAAGATCTCGCGAGCGGTGCGGCCGGGGTCAACCTGGTCGGGTACATCACTGTGTCGTCGCGTTCACCCGAGGCGCTGGCCCGCGACAAGCGGACCATCAGGGCCTCGGCCGGGAAGTCGTATCTGAAGCTGGAGTGGTGCGACCGCGAGCACCACCGGGCGTTCGTCAACACCTTGCCGTTCGCCACCGGTATCCGTCGTTAGCCGAGAGGGCAGACCCGCCATGCGAGATCCGCTGTCCGCCGTCACGGATGCCTTCACCAGCTTCCTCTTCGGGAAGGTCGAGACGACCAGACTTCCTGTCCGTACGTCGACGGGCCAGGCCCAGGCCGTCTACCTGCCGACCGCGGCTCCCGGCCTCGGCGACTCCGGCGTGATCATCGGCCGCGAGGTCTACAGCGGCAAGGGCTACATCTACGACCCCTTCCAGCTGTACGGACAGCAGCTCCCGGCGCCGCACTGGCTGGTCCTCGGCGAGTCCGGCAACGGCAAGTCGGCGCTGGAGAAGACGTACGTCCTGCGTCAGCTTCGCTTCAAGGACCGGCAGGTCGTCGTCCTCGACGCGCAGGGCGAGGACGGGGTCGGCGAGTGGAACCTGATCGCGGAGGAGCTGGGGATAACCCCCATCCGGCTCGACCCGACGGCGGCCCTCAACGGCGGCATCCGCCTCAACCCCCTCGACCCCTCGATCACGACGACGGGGCAGCTCGCCCTGCTCCGTACGATCATCGAGGTCGCCATGGGCCACGGCCTCGACGAGCGGTCCGGCTTCGCGCTCAAGGTCGCGCACGCGTACGTGAACGAGACGATCGTCGACCGGCAGCCGGTCCTGACGGACATCGTGGAGCAACTGCGCCACCCCGAGCCTGAGTCGGCGGAGGCGATGAACGTCGACCTGGACGACGTACGGGCCTGGGGTCTGGACGTCGCGCTCGTACTGGACCGGCTCGTCGACGGTGATCTGCGGGGCATGTTCGACGGCCCTACGTCGGTCGGCATCGACCTGGACGCGCCACTGATCGTCTTCGACCTGTCCCACATCGACCGGAACTCGATCGCGATGCCGATCCTGATGGCGATCGTCGGCGTGTGGCTGGAGCACACCTGGATCCGGCCGGACCGCAAGAAGCGCATCTTCCTGGTGGAAGAGGCGTGGCACATCATCAACAGCCCGTTCGTCGCCCAGCTCTTCCAACGGCTGCTGAAGTTCGGCCGCCGTCTGGGGCTCTCCTTCGTGGCCGTCGTCCACCACCTGTCCGACGTGGTCGACGGCGCGGCTGCCAGGGAGGCGGCAGCGATCCTGAAGATGGCGTCGACCCGCACGATCTACGCCCAGAAGGCGGACGAGGCGCGGGCCACGGGACGGGTGCTCGGCCTGCCGCGCTGGGCGGTGGAGATCATTCCGACCCTGACCCCGGGCATCGCCGTATGGGACGTGAACGGCAATGTCCAGGTCGTCAAACACCTGATCACGGAGGCCGAACGCCCCCTCGTCTTCACGGACCGCGCCATGACGGAGACCTCGGCCGAGATGATCTCGGAGGACCTGCGAGCCGCGGAGTTGGAGGCGGAGCAGAGGGCGGCGCTCATCGAGCAGCACATGAACGAACCCTCGTCCTCGGAATCGACGGTCGCCTGAGATGAGACAGAACGACAGGGAGCAGGGCCACCACCAGCAGGGCGAGCGCGGCATCCCCGACTCTCTGCTGGTCGGCCTGCTGGCGTTCCTGCTGGGCCTGACGATCCTGGCGTGGCTGGCGACGGGCCTGGCGGGCCTGTTCGCCCACGGCGCGTGGCCGGACGGCGTCACGTTCGCGCGTACGCCGCTGGCCCTGCGCCGCTTGATGGGCGCGCCGCACGACATCCCGGCGGCGTGGCCGGACACACCGCCGGACCAGCTGTCGGGGTACGGGCTGTTCTGGGGCCTGCTCATCGGTGAGCTGATGGTGCTGTGCGTACTGACGATCTTCGTACTGGGCGTACTGGCCCGCCTGAAGGCGCAACGCGAGACGGCGAGAGCGAGAGCGGGCGCGGGAACGGGCGCAGGAACGGGCGCGGGAACAGGCGCGGGCGCCTCTAAGGCGGCAGCGGTGGAAGGCGGCCCGGGAGCCGCCCCGCCCGGTTCGTACGCCGCCGCGGGCGCCGCAACGGGCCAAGGCATGCCGCCCGGGGGGCCGCCGCACTCCGCAACTGGACCCGAGCACGGGCCGTCTGACGGCCTGCCGCACGAGGGTGCGGCATACGGCCGGGGAGGACCACTTCACGCAGGCGCGGGCACGCCCGTCGGCATGCACCCCGCGAACGCGTCTGCCGGTGGCGGCCTCCCCACCGACGCCCCGCCGGACATCGCCCACGCCAACGGCGTGACCGTGGTCGCGGGCCTGGGCGCGGGTGCGGGCGCGGGCCTGGACCGCCTCCCAGGTGCCCATGCGAGCCCCCCGCAAGCCGCCGCCCCGGGCGCGACACCAGGCCCGTACGCCCCGCCCGGCACCGCCCCCCAAGCCCACCCCCACCCCCCGCAACCTGCGCCAGCCGGATGGGATGGGCTCCCGGCGGTCCCCGCCCCCCGCGCCCCCCGCCTCCTCTACGGCAGCCCCGAAACCCGCCGGCCCACCGCCGTACAGGCCGTGCTCGACGCCGCGGGCCCCGCGCTCGTCGTCACGTCCGACCCCACCGTGTGGGCCGAGACCAAGGACGCGCGCGCCAAGCTCGGCCCCGTCCTCGTGTACGACCCCGGGCACCTCTGCGACACCCCCGCCCGCCTCCACTGGTCCCCCACCACCGGCTGCGAGCGCGCCGACATCGCCGCCGCACGAGCCGTGGCGCTGCTGGCGCCCATACGGCCCCAGGCGCGGCTCGACGCCGCGATGGCCGACACCGCCGAGACGCTGCTGAGCGGCTGGCTGCACGCCGCCGCCGTGGACGGCCGCCCCGTCCGCCAGGTGCACCGCTGGGCGCAGGGGCACAGCGCGCACGAGCCGGTACGTATCCTCCGCACGCACCCCAAGGCGTCGAGCGGCGCCGCGGGGCTCCTCGAGTCGGCGCTCACGGCGTACCCGGAACGCCGCGAGATCGCCCAGGAGTTGACGGCGAGGGCCCTCGCCGCGCTGTCCTCGATCCACATTCGCGAGGCCTGCACACCCAATCGAAACGATTCGGTCACCTTGGAATCATTTGCGGACGAGGGGGGCACCCTTTATGTGGTGGGTGAAGCAATCGAGGACCCCAAATCGCGTCCCGGAGCGATGCCTCTGCTCACCGCACTCACCTCAAGCGTGGTCGAGCACGGCCGCCGCATGGCCGCACGGTCATCCGACGGTCGGCTCGACCCACCAATGACGTTCGTCCTGGACGACGTCGCGGCCGTGGCTCCGCTTCCCCAGCTTCCCGAGCTGCTGTCGACCGGTCAGGACCAGGGCCTGCCGACCCTGGTCCTGCTCCGTTCCCAGGAGCAGGGGCGAGCCCGCTGGCCGGACCACACCCTGACCGCGGGTTAGGGCGTGCTCGGGGAAGCCGGCGGCCGTACCGTCACCATCTCGTACTCCTTCGCCCCCGGATCCTCCGCCACCGCCACCGTCACCCCGCTGCGCGCGAACCCCGCCTTGCCGTAGAGCGCCTCCGCCCGCCCGTTCCGTTCGTGCACGTACAGCCGCACCCGCTCGACCCGGGGCTCCGTCAGCCCCCACGACCACTCCAGCGCGGCCCGGAACAACTCCTGCGCCACTGCGGTCCCCCGCGCCTCGGGCCGCACGTAAACGCCCACCACATGGACCTGGTCGACCAACGGCGCACCGCCGAAGACCTGCTCCGAGCCGGCCCGTTCGACCAGCGCGCTGACCGACCCGACCCACCGCCCGTCCACGGCTTCCGCGACGAACTGCCGCACGCCCCCGCCCTCGGCGGCCCTGTCCGTACGCTCCTCCCAGAAGGAATCCGGCTCCGCCGCGGCCTTCTCGTACGTCTCCAGAAACGCGATGGCCGCCAGCGGATCCCGCAGCGCGACGAGCCGCAGCTCCTTCACCCTGGCCCACTCACCCGCACGCACGGGCCGAATCACACAGTCCATGCAGCGATACTCACCCGGCCCCGACCCCTGAGCCAACCCCTTTCGGCGTCGTACCCCGGTACTACCCGGCGCACCCCGCTCCCCGCCCACGGTCGGACGATGCACCGCCGCCCGCTCCGTAGCGTCGACTCCATGACCAGCAGCCCCGAGAGCGGAATCGAAGCAGTCGGACTCACCAAGCGGTACGGCGACAAGACTGTCGTCGACGGCCTCACGTTCACCGTCCGCCCCGGCACCGTAACGGGCTTCCTCGGCCCCAACGGCGCCGGCAAATCCACCACCCTGCGCATGCTCCTCGGCCTGGACGCGCCCACCCGCGGCCACTCCACCGTCGGCGGCCGCCCCTACGCCGCCCACGCCGCCCCGCTCCACGAGGTCGGCGCCCTCCTCGAGGCGCGGTCCGTCCACCCCGGCCGCACCGCCCAC
Source organism: Streptomyces sp. NPDC055287 (assembly GCF_053646035.1). Taxonomy (NCBI): domain Bacteria; kingdom Bacillati; phylum Actinomycetota; class Actinomycetes; order Kitasatosporales; family Streptomycetaceae; genus Streptomyces; species Streptomyces sp. NPDC055287. The sequence continues at coordinate 8,975 of NZ_JBSHNE010000083.1, forward strand.
CACCACCTCATGGCCCTCGCCCACACCCACGGCATCTCCCGCAGCCGCGTCACCCGCGTACTGGAACTCGCCGGCCTCTCCGACGTAGCCCACCGCAGGGTGAAGGGCTTCTCGCTCGGAATGGGCCAGCGCGTCGGCATCGCGGCCGCGCTGCTCGGCGACCCGGCCACGGTCATCCTCGACGAGCCGGTCAACGGTCTCGACCCGGAAGGCGTGCTGTGGATCCGTACCCTCCTCAAGTCCCTCGCCGCCGAAGGCCGTACGGTCCTCATCTCCTCCCACCTGATGAGCGAGATGGCCCTGACCGCCGAACACCTCGTCATCATCGGCCGCGGCAAGCTCCTCGCCGACACAACGGTCGCCGACTTCGTACGGAACTCGGCACAGGGCGCCATCAAGGTCGTCACCCCCGAAGCCGGTCGGCTCTCCCACCTCCTCACCGCCGAAGGCCACGGCGCCGTCGACATCACCTCCCCCACCCCCGGCACCCTCCACGTCAGCGGTACGGACACCGAACACATCGGCCGCACCGCGGCCGCGCACTCCATCCCCCTCTTCGAACTCACCCCACGGACCGCCTCCCTGGAACAGGCCTTCATGGACCTGACACGCGACGCCGTCGAATACCAGGCCACACCCCTCCAAGGAGCCGCAGCATGAGCAGCACCCTCACCCACCCGGTGACCCCCGCCCGCGTCCTGCGCTCCGAGTGGCACAAACTGTGGACCCTGCGCTCCTCGTGGATCACCCTCCTCACAGCGAGCACACTGACGCTCGGAATCGGCCTGCTCATGGGCATCACCTACACCTCCGACGGCGGCGACGGGGACGTCGACACCGTCGTCCTCATCCTGATCGGCATCCAGTTCTCGCAGATCGCACTCGCCGTCCTCGGCATCCTCAGTACCGCCGGCGAGTACGCGACCGGCATGATCCGCGCCACCCTGACCGCCGTACCCCGTCGGCTGCCCGTCCTGTGGTCCAAGGCCGCCGTCTTCGCCGCGGTCACCTTCACCCTCACGCTCATCACGGCCTTCGTCACCTTCCTCACCGCGCAGTTCTTCCTCTCCGGCACCGACCAGGCCGCCTCACTGGGCGACCCGGGCGTGACCCGTGCCCTGGCCGGCAGCGCGGCGGCCCTGACCCTGCTCGGCCTGATCGCCCTCGGCCTCGGCGCCCTGTTGCGCTCGGTCCCGGGAGCCATCGGCGCTTTCATCGGCGGCGTCATGATCCTCCCCGAGGTGCTCGGCATGCTGCCGTACGCCGCCGTCGGCGACGCAGTGGAGTACTTCCCGTCCAAAGCGGTGGAGGCCCTCACCTCCGCCCAGACCGTCCCGGGGGCCGCGTCACCCGGGACAGCGCTGCTCGCCATGGTCCTGTGGGCGGCCGCCTCGCTCGCGGTGGCAGGCTTCGCGCTGAAGCGCCGTGACGTATGAACTCCCGCGCACAGGGCACTCGTACGAGGATGTACGGGTGACGCACGCCCGCAGGAGCGACCCCGGCGCCCGGGACCAGGAATGGTCCACGGGCGCCCCGGCGCTCACCCGGCGAATACAGCACCTCATGCAGCGCATACGCGCCTTCGACCGGCGCCGCCCGCTGGTCTGGGACCTGTTGCTGACCGGCTTCTTCGTGACGGCCGCGATGATCGACTACGGCGAGGGCGGCTGGCGGACCATCGCACACAACGCGGACCTGCCCGACTGGCTGGTCCGCTCGATGAGCCTCGGCCTCTCGGTGCCCCTGCTGTGGCGCCGCCGCCACCCGCTGCCCGTTCTCACGGCGATGTCGTTCGTCGCCCTCGCCAACAGCCTGACCGGCGCCGTCCTGCAAGCGGCCCTGCTCCAGCTCTTCCTGGTCTTCAACATCGCGCTGCGCCTCCCGCTCAACACGCTCTGGTGGGCGGCAGCCCTGGTGCTGGGCCCTGCCGTGGCGGGCGCGATCCGCTTCCCCGGCGACGGCTGGGACGAGCAAGTCGTCCCGGGCATCTGGGCCTTCGGCATGGTCACCCTCCTCGGCATCGCGGTCCGCACGCGCAGGGACTACACAGAGGCGCTGGTCGACCGCGCCCGCCGCCTGGAGACCGAACGCGACCAGCAGGCCCAGCTGGCCGCCGCCGCCGAACGCACCCGAATCGCCCGCGAGATGCACGACATCATCGGCCACAACCTGTCGGTCATCACCGGCCTCGCGGACGGCGGCAGATACGCCGCGGCCAACTCCCCGGAGCGCGCGGTCCAGGCCCTCGACGCCATCAGCACGACCAGCCGCAGTGCCCTGACGGAACTGCGCCGCCTCCTCGGCGTGCTGCGCGACGACGAACCGCCGCCGGCCGACCTCACCCCGCAGCCCACCCTCACCGACCTGGACCAACTCATGGACGCCGTACGGGCCGCAGGCCTGCCCGTACGCATGACGGCCAGCAGCCACCCCGCCTCCGAACCACCGGGACCCGGCCAGCAGCTCACCGTCTACCGCGTGGTTCAGGAAGCCCTGACGAACACCCTCAAGCACGCGGGCCCCGACGCGACCGCGCAGGTCGACGTCACCTGCACCCCGAAGGCCATCACCGCAACCATCACCGACACGAGCAGCACCAGCAGCACATCGCCACCCGCCCCCGAAGGCCGGGGCATCACGGGCATGCGCGAACGAACAGCCCTGTACGAAGGCACACTCGAAGCCGGCGCCCGACCGTCGGGCGGCTGGCGCGTCCACCTGCATCTCCCCCGGAACGAGGACCCCGAGCCGTGACAACCGTGCTCATCACCGACGACCAGCCCATGCAGCGCTTCGGCTTCCGCATGCTCCTCGAGAGCCAGGACGACATGACGGTCCTGGGCGAGGCGTCCAACGGGACGGAGGCCGTGCGCCTGGTCGACCGCCTCCGCCCGGACGTGGTCCTGATGGACATCCGCATGCCAGGCCTGGACGGCATCGAGGCCACACGCCGCATCGTCGCCGCGGGGGACCGTACGAAGGTCCTCATCATGACCACCTTCGACCTGGACGAATACGCGTACGCCGGCCTGCGCGCCGGCGCCTCCGGCTTCCTCATCAAGGACGCGCTACCGGAAGAACTCCTGTCCGGCATCCGCTCGGTGGCGACGGGCGACGCGGTGGTCACCCCCAGCCTGACCCGCCGGCTCCTCGACGCGTACGCCCACCACCTGCCGCCCACCGCGGCGGACGGAGCGTCGGCACGGAACGACCAGCGCCTGGCTTCCCTGACCGACCGGGAATTGGAGATCCTCACCGTCATCGGCCAGGGCTGGACGAACACCGAAATCGCCGAGCGTCTGCATCTCGCCGAATCAACCGTGAAGACTCACGTCTCACGCATCCTCGCGAAGACGGGCGCGCGGGACCGCGTGCAGGCGGTAATCCTTGCGTACGACGCGAAGCTGGTGCGACCTGCCTGAGAACGCAGAAAAGCCCCGCACCATAAGGTGCGGGGCTTTCCCACAATGATTGTTCGGCGGCGTCCTACTCTCCCACAGGGTCCCCCCTGCAGTA
>NZ_JBSHNE010000084.1:0-12313 GCF_053646035.1 Streptomyces sp. NPDC055287
TCGTTCTTGCGGCCCTCCATGCCCGGGTCCTCAGCCAATCCGACGAGCCCCACAAGAAGATCAAGACGACGTGTTAATGATCTGCAAGCCCTTAGAGGCGCCGTGAGGGACCATGACAAGTTGATGCGATCTCGGTCTCGTGGACCTCAGATAGCGCGGGGAGTCCGTTGGGCTTATCGGCCGTCAGCGAGGTGCGGGCCGGGAGGGGCGCTGGACGTGGCGCCATCGGCTTTGGCTGCGTCGGCGAGAGCCTCGGCAGCTGCCTCTGCCGCCTGCGCAGCATCGTTGGCGGCCTGGGCAGCCCTGTCGTCCGACGAGCTCTCCCGGGTGGCCGATGACTGGGGCAGCACCTCGCTGAAGGCACGAGATACCCCCTGGAGTGCGGAGGTGACCTCGCTGGGGATCACCCAGAAGGTGCTGCCCGAGCCCTGCGCGAGTTTGGGCAGCATCTGAAGGTACTGGTAAGCCAGCAACTTGGGGTCGGGGTCGTTGCGGTGTACTGCCTGGAACACCTCGTCGATGGCCCGGGACTGCCCCTCGGCCTTGAGGATCTCCGCGGTGCGGTTGCCCTCCGCGCGAAGGACAGCGGACTGCTTGTCGCCTTCAGCGGTGAGGATCTGCGATTGGCGTTGTCCCTCGGCACCGAGAATCGCGGCCCGCTTGTCGCGCTCGGCCCGCATCTGCTTCTGCATCGCGTCTTTGATGGACTGCGGGGGGTCGATGGCCTTGATCTCCACCCGGTTGACTCTCAGTCCCCACTTGCCCGTGGCCTCGTCCAGGACGCCACGGAGCTGGTTGTTGATGGTGTCGCGTGAGGTGAGAGTCTTTTCCAAGTCCATGGACCCCACGACGTTGCGCAAGGTGGTGACGGTGAGCTGCTCGACTGCCTGGAGAAAGTTCGCGATCTCGTAGAAGGCCGCTCGTGGATCGGTGACCTGGAAGTACAGGACGGTATCTATCTCGACGACCAGATTGTCCTCGGTGATCACCGGTTGCGGTTGGAACGATACGACCTGCTCCCGCAGATCGATCACCGGATGGACACGATCGATGTAAGGGATCACCACGTTGAGGCCGGGCTTCAGCGTGCGGTGGTAGCGGCCGAGTCTTTCGACGTTGCGGGCGCGGGCTTGGGGCACAATGCGTACCGCCCGCAACACGGTGAAGACGGCGAAGAGCGCGACGAGCAGTCCAGCAATTAGGAACGCCGAGGCTTCCATAGCTCACTCCCGGGGGTAGACGAGCGCGGTGGTGCCGCTGATCTCTATGACATCGACGGTCGCTCCGGGAGGAATCACCAGCGTCTCGTCATAGGCGCGGGCCGTCCATTCCTCGCCTCCGATGCGAACCCTTCCCCCAAGGCCCGTCACCTCAGAGACCACGTAGGCGGCCCTTCCGACTAGTGCGTCAATGCCGAAGCGCTCCACCTGCGGCTGAAGCACGTGGCGCAGCGCCGCGGGACGCAAAAAAAACACGCTGACCACAGCGACGATGGTGAACACCAGGAACTGCAAAGCAAGCGGCACCCCTATCGCGGCGAATCCCGACGTCACCAGGGCCGCTACGCCCAGCATTCCGAGCGCAGCAGTGAGTGTGAAGATCTCCGCCACAGCCAATACCGCTGCGACAATCAACCAGATCAGCCATAGATCCATCGCGTGCCCCTCCCGGCCGGTGTGGCTGCGCGAGTGGCCGGGTCATATCCCGAGCCGCCTTGGTAACAGTGCGCCTCTGGAAAACTCTCCTGCGTAATGAGCGGGGCTGCCGCTACACGAGGGTCCAGGCAGCGACTAGTTTTGAGATGTTTTTACCCGTTTCGAGTACGGGAAAACGGCAGTGCGGCGAGGCGGTGGAAGGCCGTGGCCAGTTCGTGTCTCCAGGGCCAGGTCGCCGATATGCGCAAGTGCAGGCGTCGGCCGCCGTGGGTGAGGCGGTCGGCGACGTGCAGTAGCCGGTAGCGGAGCTTCTTCGGCTCGGCAGTGGCGAGGTTCGAAGGTCGCCGATATGCGCAAGTGCAGGCGTCGGCCGCCGCGGGTGAGGCGGTCGGCGACGTGCAGTAGCCGGTAGCGGAGCTTCTTCGGCTCGGCAGTGGCGAGGTTCGCCGTCCAGCAGCAGGACACGGGTCCAGGCCAGTAGGTCGATCGCCGCGAGGCTGAGTTCGAGCCAGACAGCTTGATGTCGAAGTCGCGGGAGGGGAAGCGGCCGAATCCGGTGGTCTTGCCGCACCGAATGTGGTCCTCGACGGTGGCATGCCCGCGGTGGCGGACCTCCAGAAACTGGGCGGAAGCACCACTGCAGGACGGGGTGTCGGTGAGGAACACCTGATGCCGCAGGCCCTCGTCCTGGTCGAACAGGGACAGCTGGGCTCCGGGGTGCGGGCGCTCGCGGCGCACGATGATGCGGGTGCCGGCCGGGTAACCGTCCAGATCGACCATGCCGGTCAGCTCGGCGATCTCAGCGCCATCACGCAGTGTTCCGTCCTGGTCCAGGGCGGGATGCCAGAGGCGGTCGGGCATGGCTCGGACGGCGCGGCGGACCGGTTCGGTGATGGCGTATCCGACGGAGAAGTAGGTACGGATTCCTCGTTTCCGCACGTCGCGGACGTGGGCGAGGAAGGCTTTCGCGGATCCGGCGCTGTCGGTACGGATAAGGATGTCGGTGCCGTGCCGGTGGGCGTCGGGGATCTGTGCGAGTGCCTGGTCGAGGACCGTGATGTGGTCGGCGGCGGTGTTGGCGCCGGCGTTCCCGGGCCGTAGCCGGCCGAACAGTGCCTCGCCGGTGTTGGCCAGGAAGCACAGCAGCGGGTGGAAGCCGAAGCCGCCCTTATGGGTGGGTGCGGCCTGCTCTTTCTCGGAGTGACAGGTGATCAGGGTGGCGTCGAGGTCCAGGACCAGCCAATGCGTCCCGCGGCAGCCGGGCCTGGGCGCGGGCCGAGCGCAGAGAAGACAGTGCCCTCTCATCGGTGTCGGCGAGCAGCCGCCAGGCCGTCGGGTCGAGGCGACCGAACCGAACACTCCTGCTTGGTCGCGCAGTACGGCCAGATCGGCAATGGCTTCGCCGCCGTCGGCGAGCATCACCGCCAGGTCGGTGGCGATCCGGCGGTGATCATGCCCGGTCCCGCGTGGCCGGAGCGGCCTGAGCGCGGTGGAGTACGCGGCGGTGAGCCCGGTGGCATCAGCGAGATCAGCCAGCAACCGTGCCCCGGCATGACCGACCACCCCCGAACCATCGGCACTGACCTGGATCCTGGGACGCAACCCGATAGCCTGCATCTAGAAACTGCCCTCCGCCTGGACCGACAGAACCCCTCAGCAAGGTTCATCGTCCCAGGTCAGGAAGGCACTTTCGCGTTTCCGCCCCACAGTCAGCCGTCCCAAAGTGAAACGGCGAGGCTAGTTGCTGACTCGTCAGCTTCGACTGCCGGGATGGTCAGAGTCGAATTCGTCCGCCCACGCCCGCGCGGCCGCTAGGTTCGGAGCACTGCCCACCGGTTGATACCCAAAGCCGTCCCACTCCTCCAGCACGCGGGGCTCGTCTGGCCGGAGGTGGCTAGCTCCGCCACGCAGCGGGCGATGGCGGAGCAGCTGATCCATCGGCGGCCGACGCCGCTTGAGGTAGGCGGCCATCGGGTCGTTTGGGTCCACCGCTCGCACGGCCCGGGACGGCTGATTCGGCGGTCCAGGTCGACTGTGCCTGCCCACTGGCCTCTCCTGGTGCTCTTGCTTTAGCTACGGCCGACGAGAACGCCGCCCAGACACGTGATGTGGAACGCGCCCTGATCCCGGATGGTGCGCTCGGCCAGCTGTTCGGCCCGCTGGATCGTCTCGACGAACGGCACCCCTAGTGGCTTGTCACGCTGCTTTGGCCGGGTATTGCGTCCACTGTCGGATTGGTGAGTCGGGGGCGAAGTTGGTCTTCGGCTCGGCTTGGCGCGTGCCGCCGGACGCCATTGAGACAGCCCGCCTGATCGTGTCGGAGTTGACGACCAACGCCATTCAACATCCCCAGCCAGCAGCTGCCGGCTCACCGGAGCCGCGGACCCTGACCGTGACGCCGCGGCTGGTGATCTATGTCAGCGACCACGACCGCCGGCCACCGATCCTCCGGGTGGCCGGGGCGGGAGCCACCTGCGGCCGGGGGCTATTGCTGGTCGAAACGATGAGTCACCGGTGGGGCTACTACCATCCGCCGGCCTCGGGGAAAGTCGTTTGGGCGGAGCTGGCGCTCGACGCGGCCTCGCGGGTCATGCCGGAGGCCGGCCCGGTATCGGGCGACCCCTTGCTCATGGGCCAGGTGCTGGTCGGCCTGCGGGAGCTGTAACGAGGCTTTACGCAGGGCGGTGGCCATCGGGCCAGACCGTCGAGCCGTCGCTGCGGACACCCTCCAGATCGGCTTCGTCCAGGCGAGCGTTCGACAGATTAGCTCCCCGCACGTCCGCCCCTCGCAGCACCGCTTGGCGCAAGTCAGCGCCTTGCAGATGGGCTCCGCACAGGTCGGCGTCCGCCATCCGGGCTCGCTCAAGACGGGCCTGTCGCAAATCGGCGTCCACGAGCACGTACGGTCCGGGCCTTCACCCGGCACGCCGACGCTATGCCGTGGCGGTGGACGCCGCAGCACGTCGATGAGTGGTCGGCCGATCTGCGGGCCGTGCACGGCTGTGTCCGCTCCACCCTGCGCAACTACCAGGGCTCCGTGCGCCAGTTCTGCGACTTCCTGACCAACCCAGCTTACGGCTGGAGCGACGAGTGCCTGCGGCACTTCGGTACCCACCCAGTCCAAGTGGTCTACGACTGGAACGCGGCAACGCACGCCGACGAAGCCGAGGGCGAGCCGGAACGACGGGCCTTCACCCGGCCCGAACTGGAAGCGTTCTTCGGCCACGCCGACGAGGAAGTGCTGCGTGTTCGCGACAAGGGCCGCAAGGGCTGGCTGCCGGCCTTCCGGGACGCCACCCTATTCAAGGTCGCGTACGCCTACGGCCTACGACGCAACGAGACCCGGATGCTCGACCTCACCGACTTCGGCCGTAACCCAGAAGGCCGGGAGTTCGGTGAGTACGGCACCCTGCTGGTCCGCTACGGCAAAGCCAAGAAGGGGTCGCCACCCAAGCGCCGCAGCGTGCTGACCGTCTGGCACTGGACGCCCGGCACGATCGAGGAATGGATCAACGAGGTGCGGCCCGGGATGCGGCATTCGCCAAGCCGGGCCCTCTGGCCGTCCGAGCGAGGCCCGCGAATCGGGGTCCAGCGTCTGGACTCGCGCTTTGCCGCCTACCGGGACGCCGTCGGCCTGGACCCCGCGCTGGAGTTCCACTCACTGCGCAGGTCCTACATCACCCATCTGATCGAGGACGGCCACGACCCGTTGTTCGTCCAGCAGCAGGTCGGCCACGACCACGCCTCCACCACCGCGATCTACACCTGCGTCTCCTCCGACTTCCGCACTCGCTCCCTGCGACGCGTCCTGGACGCCACCATCGAGGCCGCTCTGCGGCCGGGAAGGACCTCCTGATGTCACGCCAGATCAGCTACCGGTGGCGTCTGCGTGAGCTGATGGCCGCCCGCGGCATGTTCACCGTCGCCGAGCTCATGCCGCACCTGACCGAACGCGGCATCACGCTGTCCTCCTCCCAGGTCCACCGCTTGGTCTCCGGCACCCCGGAACGGCTGTCCCTGCCCGTGCTGGCCACTCTCTGCGACATCCTCGACTGCACACCGACCGACCTGATCACCACCTCGGCCCAAAACCTCCCGGCCCGCCGCGCGGCCGGCGAAGAAGCTCCGATCAACATGGCCGCCCGCCGACCCACACGGGTCCGGCTGACGCCCGAGGGGTGAGCGTGACGCCCGAGGAGTACGAGCGGTGGATGATCCGCGACTGCGCACGCTGCGGCCGTCGAGCCTCGAAATCCGCCGAGTGGTCGGACGGCCCGATCTGCCGAACCTGCTACGACCGCGCGATGCGAGTCCGTGGCCGCTGCCCCTGTTGTGACACCGACCGGCTGCTGCCCGGACGGGACACTGATGGCGCACCGATCTGCCGCGACTGCGCGGGCATCGTCCGCGACTTCTTCTGCGATCGCTGCGGCTTCGAGGGGCCGCTGCTCGGCGGACGCCTCTGCGAACACTGCACCCTCGCCGACACGCTCGCCCGCCTCCTTGACGACGGCACTGGCCGTGTCGCCCTTGAGCTCTTGCCGCTGGTCAAGGTCCTCCTGGAGATGGACCGGCCCAAGAGCCGCCTGATCTGGCTCCGCAACCCCAACGTCGTCCGCCTCCTGCGGGGCATGGCCACCGGCAGCATTCCGCTCACCCACGACGGGTTGCACCAGGAAACCCCCTGGCGGACTGTCACTCACCTGCGTGACCTGCTGATGGACAGCGGCATCCTCCCGCGGGTTGACCGGCAGCTTCTGCTCTACCAGCGCTGGCTGACTGAACGGCTCGCCACTATTGAGGAACCCGAACACCACCAGCTTCTCCGGCACTTCGCCACGTGGCAGCAGATGAGGCGCCTGCGGGCAAAGGCCGAGAAGGCACCGCTGGGACGCTCCCAGACCAACCACACCAAGCAGGAAGTCACCCAAGCCGGCGCCTTCCTCGCATGGCTCGCCGGCCGAGGGCGCGCAATCGGGCAGTGCCAGCAGGCCGACATCGACGCCTGGCACACCGAGAGCCTGGCCACCCGCCGGCCGTCCCAGTCATTCCTGCGGTGGTGCATGAAGACCGGCCGGATGCCCCGCCTCACACTGCCGCCCGCGGTCATCACCCAGGACTCGGAACCGCTGCACCAGCACCGCCGCCTCGCGATGCTCCGGCGTGTCCTCAATGACGGCTCCTTGCCCTTGCGGGCCCGGGTCGCCGCCGCCCTCGTTCTCCTCTACGCGCAACCCGCCAGCCGCATCGTCCGCCTCACCATCGACGACATCACCGACGACGGGACCACCGTCACCGTCCGACTGGGAGAGCCGCCGTCCCCGCTGCCGGAGCCCGTCGCCGACCTGATGCGGGCCTACATCCGGTCCCGACAGCTCATGCCCTACGCCAGTAGCAGAAGCTCACAGTGGCTCTTCCCCGGCCGCCAGCCCGGACAGCCCATGAACCCGGTCAGCCTCCAGGTCCACCTCCGAAAGATCGGGGTCCCGCCGCAGCGAGGCAGGACTTCCGCGATCCGCCAGCTCGTCCTCCAAGCCCCGGCACCCGTCATCGCGAAGGCGCTGGGCTACCACGACAAGACCGCCACCCGCCTGGTCACCGAAGCCGGAGGACCCTGGAGCCGGTATGCACCCGGCGACCACACGCGCTGACAGGAGCGACGTGGCTGCTCTGGTGGGCCAAGCTCCCGCGACCGGCCCGATGTCAGTGACAGGTGGCAGGCTCTGCCTCTATGAACAAGCAGCAGTTCTGGCAGCTCATTGAGGCAGCCCGCAATCAGGCGTCCAACCCGAACGACGGCGAAGCGGTCGCTCGCGAGGCGACCTCGCTGCTGGCCTCCCGGCCGGTCGAGGAGATCGTCGCAGCTGAGCAGGTGCTGTGGGACCTGATGGTCGACTCCTACACCAACCCTCTCTGGGCCGCTGCCTACATCGCCAACGGTGGGTGCTCTGACGACGGCTTCGACTACTTCCGCGGCTGGCTGATCGCTCAGGGCCGTGGAGTCTTCGAGCGCGCAGTCGCTGACCCCGATGTCCTGGCAGAACTGCCCATCGTTCAAGCCTCCGCGGCCGACGGCGTCGACCTGGAGGGTGAGGACATGCTGGGCATCGCCTGGAACGCACACATCTCGGCGACCGGTGATCAGCTCCCCACGAGCCCACCCACCATCCGCTACCCAGAGCTGGACCCCAGCTGGAACTTCGATTTCGATGACCACAGCGAAATGACTCGCCGACTGCCCCGCTTGGCAGCTCTCTATCTGGAGTAGGCGGAAGCTCGCAGTGATTAGGCGAGGGGGTAGACAGCGGAGGGGGAGACTCCCGAACATCACTGTCCGTCACGCCATCAGGGCATGAACACGTCTCGGCTGACGAATACGCGACACCTCAACATGCGGGCCTACCAGTCTCACCCTTACTCCGCGCAGTCGGTCGTCTTCGTCGTGCCGCACAAGGACGCGCAGCAGCGGGCGGCTCAGCGTGCCGGTGAGACCACCAACGATCACTTGCTCTCCCGCCCCGCAAGCGATGGAACTTGGGCGCGCGGATGACGGACGCGGTCCGGGCTTGGTCCGAGGTGTCATTCAGTGGAGTGAGGGCTCCTGGCCGGGCTGTGGAGGGGCCCCTGCCACGCTTTCGTCTCAAATGGGGCAGCTCACCCTTCCCAACTTATGGGGGACCGTTAACCTAGCCCAGTGGATGCGAACCGCCGTCTCCGTCGATGACGGCCGGTTCTCCGCCCGCCTCCGTGAACGCCGTCAGGGCGTCGATCAGCGCCGAGCGCTGTTCCGGAGCGAGGCGCTCCACGATCGTCGCGATCTCCTGTCGGCGCGTGGCGGTGACCTCGTCAACCAGCCTGCGCCCCTCGTCCGTCAGCCTGAGAACCGTCTCACGTCGGTTGTCGGGGTTGGTCTGCCGGTCCGCCAGGCCGGCCGCAATCAGCCGGTCGATCATGCGCATCGCGGTCGAAGGATTGACACCGAGCCGGTCGGCGAGCACCACCAGCTTGGCCGGGCCACAGGTGGACAGCACCACCAGCAGTCGCAATTGGGGCAGCGTCACACGGTCCTCAACAGCTGCCAGGGAGCGCGCGGAGACTGCGACCAGCAGACGGGACGCGGTCAGCACCGCACGGGTCACCGCATCGACGTCGTCCATTCCCCGCGGGGGCTTCAAGCTCTCGGCCACACCCCCTTTTCTACCGTGCCCCGGCTGCCCCACGGCCCGCACCCCGGCATACCAGCACCACGAACCTACGTCGGATCGTGGTGCCGGAGCAGCAGCATGGCAGCATCGTCGTCCAGCGGCCCCTCGACGTGCTGGACCAGGTCCGCCCGCAGATTGTGGAGAGCCACCTCGGGGTCCGGTCCTCGAGCAGGACGGCTCGCTCACCGAGGTGATAGAAGCGGCGTGCGGTCGCAGGCCTAGGTGACACCCGTCGAACCGTCGGTGTAAAGCAGGAGTTGGTCCCCGGGCTTGAACACTGCCTCGTACGGCTCCGGTCCGGTCGTGCTGTACCTATATGGGCTTCACATTCGACGACACCTCGGCCGCCTTCCGCCGGGCCGGGGAGCTGATCCCCTTCGTGCGGCTGGAGTCCGGCCCCCTCCGCTGAACATCGCAGCGCTCACGTCCGTACTCCTTGCTGCGCGCCGTGCCAGCCGCCAACAGACAGCTCCCGACGACATGAACGACGAGCACTCCATGCCAAACCGGGAGGCATCATGCGTCCGAACCGACGCGCAACACAGTCCAGGATCTCGCTGCGGGCAATCGCAGTCCTCGTCGCGGTCTGCGCCGCCGTGACCACCTTGCTCATAGTGGTGCGGGCCGGTGACGGCGAAGCAGCGGCCAGTCCGGCGGCCACGGGCGTTCCGCGCCACAGCGGTGGCCATTCTGCCGGCACCGACGCGTACACCGGCACCGACGAGACCGGTACGCAGACGGGAACGTCGGATCCGCAGCCGGTGACGGACGTGGACAGGACCTTCCTCGTGAAGGTGCGGCAGGCCGGACTGTGGGAGATCCCGGCGGGCCGGCTGGCTCAGACCCACGCCTCCAGCGAGGCCGTCAAGCGCGCCGGACTGCACTTGATCGACGGACACAGCAAGCTCGACCAACTGGTCCGCGAGGACGCCAAGATCCTCGACGTCGAGCTCCCTGACCAGGCAACCACCGAGCAGCAAGACTTCGTCCGGCAGATGGAGAACGCACGAGGAGCCGAGTTCGACCGCATCTTCGCCAATCTGCTGCGCGCCTCACACGGGAAGATCTTCGCCACGATCGGTGAGGTCAGGGCAGCCACCCAGAACGACCTCATCCGCCGCCACGCGCGCCAGGCCAACCAGACCGTCCTCGACCACCTCGAAGTCCTGGAGGACACAGGGCTCGTCGACGGCACGACCTTCCAGGAAGTCGAAACCGCGGTGACGCCGAAGTAGGGGATTCCTCCTGGGCGATGGGTCATTAGACGCGGTGAGTGAGCCCGAACCCTGGAACTCTTCTTTGCACTATGCAATCCTCCTGTTCGAGGAGGGCCCGGTTGATGGTCGGCCCCTGCCCGGGAGCTCGGCGCTGGCACGGTGACGCAGCTCTACACGGCACGCCGACCCATCACCGGCGCCCTCCTCGCCAGCGGACTCCGGTCGGCGAGAAGCCGGGCCGAGGCCGGAAGGTGCGCGGCGGCCTCCTGCGGACCGAGGTGACCTTCACCCTGTGGCCGGCGGCGACGAAACGGCGGCTCCCGTCTGGCTGCGCGAGGTCCCCGCGGTGCGCGTCATGCGCCAGGCCTGGACAGAGCAGTATCACCGGGACACCGACGTCCGCTACGGCGTCAAACGCGGGTCGGGCTGGTGCGGTTACAAGGTCCACCTGAGTGAGACCTGCGAGCCGGACGCACCGCATCCGATCACGAATGTGGAGACCGCGGACGCCACCGTCAACGACACTGAACTCACCGCAAAGGTGCACCAGCACCTTGCTGAGCGGGAGTTACAACCTCGTGAGCATGTGGTGGACGCCGGATATGTCACCGCCGCCCGGAGGCGCGCACGCACACCGGCGACGGCCATCCACGCGCACCGTGGGCCCACCACCTCATAATTCCTGCTGCCCGCCCTCTGAACCGGCCGACGAGAACGGTCTGCGACACTCGCCGTCATGACCGACAGCAACGCCCCTGGCTTCCTTCAGATCGTCGAACCGCACGACCTCACCGAGGAGTTGCGGCAGGCCGTGGTCCATTGCTGGATGGAGGTCAGCAACGCGGGAGGTGCGGCCGGGTTCCCGTTCCCGCCGGTCGAGACGGACGAGGTCGCCGCTGCGGCCGACCGCATCGTCGAGGGCCTGGATCCGCAGCGAAGCCGTCTCCTGATCGCCACGGTCGACGGAGCCCTCGCCGGGTGGCTGAACATACGCCGCGATCCCGACCCGCTCGTCGCGCACTGGGGCACCATCCATCACGTTCAGACACGCCTGCGGGCCCGCGGTCTCGGCATCGGGGCCGCCCTCATGCATCGCGTTCGTGAGATCGCGCGCGACGAGATGGGCCTGGAGCAGCTCCATCTCGCCGCGCGCGGCGGCGTCGGGCTTGAGGACTTCTACCAGCGCGTCGGCTGGAGGGAGATCGGCCGCCGACCCGGTGTCCTGCGACTCGCCCGCGGCGACGACCGCGACGAGGTCCTGATGGTGCTGGCCCCGCTGTAACCGCCGTTCAGTGCGCGCGAGGTCGGTAATGGTCCACGACGACCAAGAGTCCGGATCCAGCCCGGCGCTTGGACGATGTCAGTTCCCACCGTCTGATCCCTGGTCCAGGTGGCCGGCGGTATTGCGCTGGCGCCACGAAGTGCCATCGAGTGAGCGCTGCCGGAATCGCTGTGCTCAGACGTCGTGGTGAGCGCGTTCACAGCCGGGCCGGCATCTGACGCTGGGGCGGGTCTAGTCAACCCGCAGCGATATGGCCAGCGGCGGCCGGAAGGCCGCTGACGAGCGGACCGTGGTCAAGGATGGTTGGCCAGTTTGCTCAGAGACAGTTGGCCACCGCGGTCTCGACTTCGTGGCGGGCCGACTGCCGTACCGCGATGGACTGCCATAGAGCGGATCCGCGATACGGGACCTCCGGGCGTGAACCCTCCTCCGCCGGTCAGAGCCGGAATCGCCGGTCGCGGAGCACCTTGGCGCGGCTTAGCCTGAGATTAGGGGCCTTCGAGTGGAAGGGAAACTCGAGATGCATTTCGTCCTGATCGCGACCCACACTCCGGAAACCTGTCCGACCTCCAACGCGACAACGCGCGACCTGTTGCTGAAGATCGGTCCTGACGTGCCGAACCTCGCCCAGAAGGCAGGCGTCGAGATCGTGTCCGGTCCCTTCGTCAACCGTGAACACACGATTGTTGTGGTCGTACAGTCCGACAAGGTCGAGAATGTCGACCGCTTCCTGATGGAGTCTCGTCTCCCCCACTGGAATCGCGTCCGCGTGCTGCCGTCGCTGACCATGGAGGATGCGCTCACCGAAGTCCAAGCGCAAACGCCGATCTTCTGACCCACCCGCTCAGGCACGCGGCCGGTGCTTCGGTGCGGGCGCCGAGATGCGCCATCGCCCGCCCCCACCAGCGCGGACGAACGTCACAGTCTGCCCCGCCTCGTCCCTGCGCGCGGTGA
>NZ_JBSHNE010000085.1:0-11886 GCF_053646035.1 Streptomyces sp. NPDC055287
GTCGGCAGCCGACCGAGAAGGTCAGCCGCCGCTCGCACGGGAGTATGGCTGGACCTCTGCTTCCCCATGGAAGCCCACGCCCAGCGCGATCGCGGAGATGGCCGAGGTGCTTCAGGTGCAGCAAGCCCATGGGGTGCCGACGATCAACAGGCGGAAGGAAGCGGGGCAGAGCCGCCATCACCAGGCGGATGACCGGCGGCCCGGGGCCTACCACCGTACGGGCCGTGGCGGCCGCCCGGCTGAGAGGTACTGATGGGACCGTTCTACCTGCCGGCGTTCATGGCCGGCGCCCGTACGGGAGCGGCGGGCGGGTCTGTTGAGACACCATGCCTTCAGCGCGCCTGTCGTCGCCGCTGAGCTTCCCCGCCGGCAGCGCGTCGTGCAGCTCGTCTCGACCCGCCTACTCACTTTGCGGCAACCGTTCCGGCCACGGGGCCAGCGCCATGCTGCGGGCAAATCCGAGCGCGACCCGTCAGCGACACCGGCGGGCGTTGAGCCGGGCGGCCTGGCGCGTCAGATGATCGCGCTCGGCGAGGTTGGGTGCCTTTTGGGCCGCCTCGGCGTACAGCCGTGCCGCCGTCGCCAGGTCGCCGTCGCGCTCGTGGAGGTACGCCGCCACCGCGGCGTGGCGGGGCAGTGAGTCGTCCAGCGCCGCGAGCGCCGCCAGGCCGGCTCGCGGTCCGTCGGCCTCGCCGACGGCCACCGCGCGGTTGAGCCGGACGACCGGGCTGTCGGTCAGGCGCGCGAGCTCGTCGTACCACTCGACGATCTGCACCCAGTCGGTCTCCTCGGCGGTGGGCGCGTCGGCGTGGAGTGCCGCGATGGCGGCCTGGGCCTGGAACTCGCCCAGCCGGTCGCGGGCGAGGGCCGCCTGCAGGATCTCGACGCCCTCGGCGATCGACTCGGTGTCCCACCGGCCGCGGTCCTGCTCGGCGAGCGGCACCAGGCTGTCGTCGGGCGTGGTCCGGGCGGCGCGCCGGGCGTGGTGGAGCAGCATGAGGGCGAGCAGCGCCGCCACCTCGGGGTGGTCGATCGCGGCCGCGAGCTGCCGGGTGAGCCGGATGGCCTCGACGGCGAGGTCGACGTCGCCGGAGTAACCCTCATTGAAGACCAGGTAGAGGACGCGCAGCACGGTGGCGACGTCGCCGGGCTGGTCGAACCGCACGCCGGAAACGGTGCGTTTGGCCCGGCTGATGCGCTGCGCCATGGTGGCCTCGGGCACCAGGTAGGCCTGGGCGATCTGGCGGGTGGTCAGCCCGCCGACGGCGCGCAGCGTGAGCGCGACCGCGGACGACGGCGTCAGGGACGGGTGGGCGCACAGGAAGTAGAGCTGGAGCGTGTCGTCCACCGTGGGCGCGGGCTCGGGTACCGGCTCCTCGTCGACGAGATCCTCACGCCGGCGGCGGGCGGCGTCCGAGCGAGTCGCGTCGAGGAACCGGCGCCAGGCCACGGTGACAAGCCAGCCCTTCGGGTCCCGTGGCGGGTCGGCAGGCCAGACGCGGACCGCCTCGACCAGCGCGTCCTGCACGGCGTCCTCGGCCGCCGCGAAGTCGGCTCCGCGGCGGACGAGGATCCCGAGCACGCTCGGCGTGAGGCTCCGGAGCAGGACCTCGTTCACCTAGGTCACTCCGTGATGGTGGGCGGCGCGGCCAGGAAGGGGCGCACCTCGAGCCACTCGTGGATCGGCTTCCCGCCTGCCCCAGGGGCGGCCGACAGGTCCCCGGCCAGCTCGATGGCGCGCTCGTAGCTGTCGACGTCGATCACCATCCAGCCGGCGATGAGGTCCTTGGTCTCGGCGAACGGGCCGTCGGTGACCGGCGGGCGACCCTCGCCGTCGTACCGGACGAACGTCCCCTCGGGGGCGAGCGCCTGACCGTCGACGAACTCGCCGGTCTTCTCGAGCCGGGCCGCGAAGTCGTTCATGTACTGCACGTGCGCAGAGATCTCCTCCGGCGTCCACTGGTCCATCGGCACGTCGTTGACCGCCGCCGGGGCGCCGCGGTAGTGCTTGAGCAGCAAGTACTTGGCCATGGTGTTTCTCCTCGGTGCTGGTGCGACCCATTGTGGTCGCGTTCATTGCGGGGACGGAGCCAGCCACGGGTTCTCGACATCGTCTTCCAGATTTTTTTGGCCCAGCGTTCGAGTCGGCCTGAAGCAAGCCCTGGCCGAGTAGGTCCGGCGGGCTGACACAGGAAGCGGTGTGGCATGAAAGCCCTGGTGGAACAGGATCCGCACGGCTCCGTAGGCAGTGTCTGTGCGACCTGCCGGCGTTGGCGCGCTTCACCCCGGCAGGGTCGGCCTCTCCGACCACGCCGACGCATGAGGGGCGGCCTCGCCGTGATTCGCTCCTTGGGTACGGGCGCACAGAAGCTGAGTACGGTTACTCAGGCCCTGGGCACCTCCCACCACCGACCATGAAGATCAACACTGTCGAGATGGGGAGACTGCAATGCTCAGCTGCCTCGCTGACTTCTTGGTGCCCGCCGTCGGCCGCCTCACGATCACCGCCGACTCGGACGCCGAACTCGCCCCCGGCAGCATCATTGCTGCGAACCACACCTCGCTTGCCGATCCGGCCATCGTGCTGGCGGCGCTGCACCGACTCGGTGCCAGGCCGGTCGTGATGGCGGCCGCCGGGCTGTGGCAAGTCCCGGTGCTCGGCCGCCGACTCGCCAGAGAAGGGCACATACCGGTCTACCGCAACGACCGACGTGCGGCGAACGCTCTGGATCGGGCCGCCGAGGCGCTGCAGCAGGGACGCCTGGTGTTGATCTACGCCGAGGGCGGCATCCCGAGCCGTAAGGACGCCGCGGAGGCGGCACCGGGAGCCTTCCGCAGCGGCTTGTCCCGACTCGCTCATCGCACCGGTGCCCAGGTGGTGCCCGTGGGCCAGGCGGGTGCGCGCCGGGTCACCTCGGGAAGCGTGGCAAAGCAGCTCGCGGGCCTGGCCACGGCACCGCTGCGCCGTCCGCAACTGCACGTGCACGTGGGTAAGTCGCTCACGCTGACAGGTGACAGTGGCGCGGGGACGACGCGGGCCCGCGCGGCGGTGACTGCTGCGTGGCGCACGGCTGCGGCACGGCTTGGCGAGCGTGCTGCGTTCGCCGCCTAGAGCGGCCCCGTAACCCGCATGCGGAGCCAGAACGAGGGATCACGGACACGCGCGCCTCGCCCTCTGCCCGTGGGCGATGCAGATCGGAGGGGCGGCGGCTTCGCGCGGTGCCCCCGGGCGGGCGACGTATTCGCGGACGCTGGCTACGGCGAAACCGGCCTGCGCGAGGCGGGCGAAGGGGTCGGGACGCCAACCGCGGAAGCGCGGTCCCATCTCCGTACGCGTGCCCGCGCGCCAGCCACCGCCGTGGAGGTGGACGACGACCGGCAGCGGACCCCGCGCCCCGTCGGGCAGCCACAGGTCGAGTTCGAGGGGCCGGATTCCCGCACGGACGGCGTACGGGACACCGCGCAGCAGCCGCACGCCGGGGGCGGGGTGTGCGGTGGGCGGAAGCGGCAGCCGCGCGGGGGCGGGCGGCGCGAGGAACGCCGCGAGGCCGGGCGTCAGCGGCATGGGTGCCTCTTTCGTTCCAGGGAGCTGTCTTCCGGGGGCGGGCGGGAGCGGGGGGCCGGGACGGGCGCGGCGACGGGACAGCAGGGTGCCGAGCGCCGTGCGGCGCGCCCGCCGATGGCGACGCCCAGCAGTCCGGCCGGGCCGAGAAGGGTCGGTGCGGGCGCGGTGAGCCCCAGGGCCCAGCACGCGGCGCCCATCGCCACGCCTGCGGTGAAGGAGACCGAGGCCGGGCGCGCGAACCGGGACAGGCGGGCCCGGCGTACTGCGGTCACAGCGCCTTCGGCGCGGTGTGACCGAGGATCATCCCGAACAGGTTGAACAGGTTGAACAGGCCGAACAGGCCGAACAGCGGGACGAGCGGGGAAGCCGGGGTGTTCACCCGCAGCGCCGCGCACAGGGCGCCGACCAGCGCCCCGGTCAGCAGCATGTGCACGTACGCCACCGGCGTCAGCCCCGGTGCGCCACTGGTGTTCGGGCAGGAAGCGCACGTCGTACCGCTGGGGCACGGTGCCGAACTTGTGCGGTTCGGGTACGTACGGCTCCCGGGGCAGGACGAGTTCATCGGTCGGGGTGCCGAGGTTTTCGAAGAACCGCTCGAAGGAGGGCACCACGGTCTGCGAGCTCGCCCGCCGGACAGGTGTCACCCGGCAGACCGCCCACCAGGCCGTGCACGGTCTCATCGGCATGGGTCTGCTCGAGCAGGCACCCGACCCCGCCTCCGCCCGCAGTCGCCTGATCCGCCCCACCGACGAGGGCGCCCGCGTCCACCGGCGGGCCCAAGGCACCCTCGCGGTCATCGAGGGCGTCCTGGCCGAACGTATCGGCGCCGCGGCGGTCGGTGCCCTGCGCGAGATGCTGACCCTCCCCATGGGGGAGCCCCCGCTGGTGGAGGCTCCCTGACCGACGCGAACCGGGCGCCGGCCCGCTGTCGAATCGGGCCCGGCCGGTGAGGCCCGGTCAGTCGGCGGCGGCGAGAACGGCGTCGGCCATGGCCCGCTCACCGGCGGCATTGGGGTGGAAGGGCGCCGCCGCGTTGGTGAGGAGCGGTTCCATCCAGCGGGTTCCGGCCGGCTTGCAGATGTCGCGGCCGACGGACTTGGTGTACGTGTCGACGTAGATGGCTCCGCGCGCGGCGGCCTGGGTGGCGATCATGGTGTTGAGGTGTTTGTGGGTGTCTCGCAGCCACGGGGCGTCGCCCTTCGCGATGGACACGACCCAGGGGCAGTTGGTGCCGTTGTCGGGAAGGATCGCCGGGTAACCGGTGACGAGGATCCTGGCCTTGGGCGCGCGCTGACGGATGCCGTCGATCGCGGCGGCGAACTTGGGGGCGGTGGCGTCGACGGTGGCGGCGAGCTGGTCGGTACCCGTCCAGGTGTAACTGTTCTTGCAGGGCGAGCCGCCGAGGTTGAACGCTCCGAGGGTCACGCAGCGGAGGATGATGCCGGCGAAGCCGACGTCGTTCCCGCCGATGGTGAGGGTGACCAGGTCGGTGTCGGCGCTCAGCGCGTCGAACTGCGGTGGCGCGGACGTGTTCTGCGCCGAGGTCATGTGCACCGTGGTGGCCCCTCCGCAGGTGACGTCCTTGTGGGCGGCGGGGGTGAGCGCGGCGTTCAGGAGGGCGGGGTAGTTGACGTCGGAGCGCATGCAGGCGGAGTCGACCTGGTCCGGCACGCCGGCTGCCGAGGCGTACGAATCGCCGAGCGCGACATAGCGGCCGACCGTGGTGTCGGCGGCCGCTGCGGGGCCGGCGCCGAGGCCGGCAGCGGTGGCCAGGGTGGCGGTGACGGCGGTGACGGCGGTGACGGCGGCGGCGGCGGAACGCGTGCGACGGCCCGTTGGAACTGATCGCATGACGGTGCCTCTCGTGAGGGCTGCGGGGATCGGGCGCCTTCTGGCCGCCGGGGAGGGCCGGTTGGCGCACCGGACCGGCGGCAGGGCGGTCCCGTCCGCCTGCCGCCGGGATGGCGAGGGCACTACGCGCAGTGTTACTGGTCGGTTGTACTGGCTCGTAATATGTGGCCGACCTGACGGGGCGTCAAGATGTTGGGCGTTAAATAGTTTCTGGCGTCCTTGGGCCCCTCTGTCGGTGGTCTTGCAGGGTTGCGCAGGGCGCGTAGGCCGACTGGGCGCCTGTGGGCGTGAGTTGCCGCGTACGCACGTCGCCTATGCCACCCGACAGGACCTCATGCGCCGGGCCTCACCGGGTGATGTCGGCGTCCGCCGACGACCACGCCCCTGATGGCCAGCCGATTCACGTACGTGACCGGGAATGCACGCGGGCGCGCGGCACGGCACCGTGGCGCCCGGCTTCAGCGACGGCGGTGCCTGCTCGCCCCGTACGTCCCACAGTTCGGTCAGGCGACAGCCGTTGCTGCAGGTGCCGGGGCCCGGGACGTCACCGGGTGATCGAGGGTCGGTCTGTTCGAAGCGCAGCCGGATGCCCGCCGCTCGGCGTGCGGCGCCGGGCATCCGGCTGCGCACTCCTCGGCGTCGCCTTCGGCCGTGCGACGCCGGAAGGCCGACTGCCGTTCGAACTGCCGCGCTCCATGGCGGCGGTGGAGGCGTCGCGCCCCGACGTACCGAACGACACGCGGGACCCGGTCTTCCCGTACGGTCACGGGACTGTCCCTGTGACAGGCGCCGCCCCGAAGCGGCGGGGCGCCTGACGGTCCCACCCGCGGCCCGGGACCTGCCTGTGGGGGACAGGTCCCCGGCGCACCGCTCGTCGCCGCCTCACAAGGGGCACGGCTCAAGGCTTGCGAACTACGCGTCCGGGTTACGGCTCACGGGTTACGGCTCACGGGTTACGGCTCACGGGTTACGGCCACGCCTCACGGGGACGGAGCGGCGCAGAGGATCACGGCCCGGACGGCGTTGTCCCCTGTGCCGTTTCCGGGGAAGGTCACCGTGTCGCCGGGCCCGGCGGTCCGGCAGGGGACGGTGCTGCCGTCGCGGTACTCGACCGTCACGTGCCGCGTGGTCTCGCAGGTGTTCGTGACGAACGCGTAGCGCCAGCTCGTCAAGTATTGAACACAGGAGGGTGCGGGTTCTCCCTGATTGGCTGCGTCGGCGCCGGTCGCTTGCGTCAGGCATGCGGTCAGGGTCATCAACCCTGCTGAAGCGGTACGTGCAGTTGAACGCATAGGGCGATTCATCGAAGATCAATCCTTCACTTCTCGAACGATTATGGAAGCGAGGATAGGGAGGGTGGCCAGTCGCTTGAAAGAAATTTCGCCAACTTGCGCAAGCTCTGGCCGTGTCATGGGTCCCGGGTCTTGAAGGCGCGCGCAGGGCCTGAAGGCCAGCTCGGCCGACGCCTGGCGGTGGGTGGCGTTCGGCGGGCGGCGTGCTGGTCGCGAGCGGTGCGGCGGGCCGCCGGCCGGCTGGTGGGGTGTCGCCGCAGGAGAGAGGCCCGGCGCTCCCGCATCACCGGTGAGTGCGCAACGGCGGCGAGAACGCGCGGAAATCGCCGCTGCGCGGACGTTGCGTACACGGCATCCTGTCGCGGCCTACGTGCCGACTGATAAGGGGACAGGGGGTGAAGCCGGTGGGTGGTGGCGGAGGGGTTCGTGTACTTGAGCGTGATCTCCTGCCAGGCCTGCGTGAAGCGAGGTCCGTGCTGGCGAGCAGACGGCCGTGCTGGTCGTGGATGCGCCGCCGCATGCTCAGGCAGGGAGCGGCGAGGCCTCGCTTGTCGCGCCGTGTAGGGGTGATGGCCTCCCGTACCACCGCCCGGAGGCCGGTTCGCTCCAACCACGGCTAGAACAGGCTCAGATCGGGATCGCCGACCGCAACCTGCCTCGGATGCGGGCCAGTTCGGGACCTCGCTCACAGCCGTGGGCGAGAAGGAGGTCACGGCGTCCTGGACGGCCTGTGGCGTCAAGCGGTCCCTGACCTACTGGCGGCGCACCGACCTGCCGGTCTGGGGCGTGCGTGCGCAGCATGTGCTGATCAGGGTCCAGCTGTCATCGGGCGCGGCCGTATCCCGGTGCAACGGCTCGGCCTGCGGAGCTTATTGCTGGCGCTGTACGAGCGGCTGTATGGCAACGATGCCAGGCTGCTCTCCCTCCGGACAGTGCCGGTCACCATGAAGCCTCTGCCTTTGCGCCCGCGGTGAGGACCGGCTGTGGACTCAGTCGAAGTGCGGCGCTCTGGCCTGGCCGGGCAAGTCCTGATGTGGTCGAGGGCGAGTCGAGCCGACGGCGGTGCTCACGCTGGCAGGAGCATCGCCTCGTCCATCCGAAGCCAGCGCTGTGAACAAGGCGTCGAGGGCGGCTGGGTAGGCGTGTTCGGATGGGGCTGCGAAGCCGATCAGCAGACCCTGGGGGCGGTGTGCGGGGTCATGGTGGAGTTCGGTGAGACCGCGCAGGGCGAGGCCGTGGTGGGCACATGTGGTCAGGAGTTGGTGTTCGGTGGGGCCGTCGGAAGGGAGGGTGAGCAGGGTGTGCAGGCCGGCGGGGACGCCGTGGGCGGTGAGGCCGGGGATGGCAGCTGCGCGGTCAAGGAGGAGTTCGCGGCGGCGGCGGTAGCGCAGGCGGGCGGCGCGGGTGTGGCGGTCGTAGGCGTGAGTGGTGATCAGGTCCGCGAGGACGAGTTGGCCCAGGGTCTCGGTGTACAGGTCGGCTTCTCGTTTGGCCCGCACCATCGGTGACACCAGGTGGGGCGGCAGGACCAACCAGGCCAGGCGGAGGGCGGGGCCGAGCGTCTTGGACGCGGTGCCGCAGTAGACGACCTGGTCGGGGGCGATGCCTTGGAGGGCGCCGACGGGTTGGCGGTCGTACCGGTACTCGCCGTCGTAGTCGTCCTCGATGATCAGGCCGCCGGTGGAGCGCGCCCATGCGCGCAGTGTCTGGCGGCGACGGGGATGCAGCGGAACGCCGGTCGGGTACTGGTGCGAGGGGGTGAGGAACACAGCTCCCGTGCGCTGTGTCAGCGCATCGACGTGGGCGCCGTGGGCGTCGACGGGCAGGGCGATGGTGGTGAGCCCGGCGCGCTGGACGACTTCGCGAAAGAGGTTGTGTCCCGGGTCCTCCACGGCCGCAGTGCGGATCCCGCCCGCAGCCAGTACGCCGCTGAGCAGGCCCAGGCCCTGGTAGTAGCCGGAGGTGATCACGATTCGGTCCGGGGTTGTGAGTACGCCGCGAGTGCGGCCCAGGTAGTCGGCGAGCGCGCTGCGCAGCTCGATCCGCCCCTGCGGGTCTCCGGCGCCGAAGGCCTCGGGGCGTGCGCGGGTGAGTACGCGGCGGGTGGAGGCGAGCCAGGCACGGACAGGGAACGCGCTGACGTCAGGGAGCCCGGGGCGAAGGTCGTGGCGGGGCATCATCGGCGCGGGTGCGGGGCGGGCGGGAGCCGGGGCGCGTTGCGGTACTTCGGCCACGGTGGTGCCCGAGCCCGGCCGTGTGGTCAGGTAGCCCTCCTCGACCAGTTGGCCGTAGGCAGCACTGACGGTGCCCCGGGAGAGTCCGAGTTCCTGGGCAAGTCCGCGGGTGGACGGCAGGAGCGTCCCGGCGGACAGACGTCCCTGGCGAATCGCCGACCGGAGCGCGGACTCCAGGCCGGAACGCCGCCCGCCCGCGGCATCGAGGTCGACGTGCAGGTCGAGCCGGGAACTGGCCCAATGATTTGGCATGGAACTGGATCTTATGCCTGGTCCGGTGGCCCTCTACGGTCGAGGTCGAACTGGACGAGGGGAGCATGAACGTGAAACGGGTCGCTGTAACCGGGTTTGGCGCGATGGGTACGCCGATCGCCCACCGGTTACTGGGCAATGGCTGGCAGTTCACCGCCGGGAATCGCTCGCGGCAGCGGGTAGCGGCGTCGCGAGTCCGGGTGGGTGGCCCCCAAGAGCTGGTCAAGCGCTGCTTGTCCTTGCTGGCGCGGCTGGACTCACCGATGTGCGTCGGGGGACCAGGAACCGGCGTGTTCAGCGAATTCCTCGCACTGGGCGGGGCATTGGGGCGGTACGGGAGGCTCTGCACGAAGTCCTGGGCGCGATGCCGTTGGGCTGAGCAAGCCACGCGTCGACGCCGTGCGATCGGTGCCGACGGCTATCCGGCGCGCTTCGCGCTCGCCCCGGCCCGAAAGGACGCCGACCTCGTCGCTGACGTGGTCAGTGACGTCGGGCGCGGCCTCGGTCCGACGGCCGCGGGCCGGGACTGGCCGGTAGACGCCGAGCATGCGGGGCGCGCCGGTCAGGACTACTCGGCCGTCCCAGCACACGACCTGTACGCCGCGACGAAGGGACCACAGCGGTGATCGTGATCGCTCACCTCAGCGACATCCACATCGACGGCGGGCACCGCAGCATCGAGCGCACCCGTACCGTCATGGACTACCTCGAAGACCTCCCCTACGACCTGGACGCGGTCCTGGTCACCGGCGACATCGCCGACCATGCCCTACCCGCCGAGTACGAGCAGGCCCGCCGACTGCTCACCTCCCGGCACCCGGTCGTGGTCTGCCCAGGCAACCACGACGCCCGCCCCGCGTTCCGACAGTTTCTGCTGGGGCAGCCGGCCTCGGCGACACCGATCAACCAGGTGCACTACGCCGACGATTTCGTCATCGCGCTGTGCGACTCCTCCGTGCCGGGCAAGGACGAAGGCTTCTTGGGGGACGAGACACTGGCCTGGCTGGAGGATGTCCTGGCTCAGGCCCCGGCCGAGATGCCCGTACTGGTCGGGTTCCACCACCCGCCGACCCTGCTGCACGTCCCCTACATCGACGGCGTCCGCCAGTTCGGAGCAGAGCGGCTCGCCGCACTGACGGACCGTCACCCCAACCTCGTGGCCTTCCTGTGCGGTCACGCCCACACCCCGGCGGCGACCACCTTCGCCGGACGCCCGCTGCTGGTGGCACCAGGAGTCGTATCCACACTCCGCCTCCCCTGGGAGCGCCGGGCTTACGCCGAGGACCACGTCCACCTCGACCAGCCGCCCGCGCTCGCCTTCCACATCCTGGACGACGAGGGACGGCTGACTACTCATTACCGGTGCGTCAACGCCTGATCATGTGGGAACAGAAGGCAGTCGAGCAGAACCTCAGTCAGTCGCCGAGGTAGTAACCCTCGTCGCTGCCGTTCCGGGCGTATGCAGCGCGGGCGGGGGTGAGGTTGCAACCTGTCCGCTGACAGGACCGGAGAACCAGCAGCCTCTCCCTTGGTCGCTTGACAGCGCACCGTCCCCGTGACGCCACGGGGACGGTGCTTCATGCGCTCGCGTCGGTCGCCCGGTCACTTCCGCTGCAGCGACAGCCCCTCCGGGGAGGTGAGTCCTTGGCCGGATCGGCTCGGAAGGTTTTGGTCCAGGCCGTCGGCGGGCACGGATGCCGTGGATCCGGCCCTCCGGGCCGCCCTGGCGGCGGTGGAGCGAGGTCGGAGAGGACGAGGCAGGAATACGCCGGCGCGTACGCGCCGTTTCACGCGCTCTACTGCGGCTCCCCGGGAGCGATCGTCGTCGCATCGGGTGCCACTCGTGGCACCGTGCTGATCAAGCGGAAGGCACATTCTGCGTGCAGGGTATCGAGAACACGAGCTGCGCGACCGACGCGATCCTCCGGCGGGCGTAGGCTGCGGCGGCGCGGGCACCCTCGCATAGGTTGGCCGTCTCATCCGACGCACCGCGACGAGGACCAGCCCATGCGCAGCAGCACCAGGATCCGCCTGATCGAGCCCACCGACGCCGCCCCGATCGCCGCGCATCGGGTGCGGGACTTCGAGGCTTTCCGGCCGTGGGAACCGGCCCAACCGGCCGACTTCTTCACCCCGGCGGGCCAGGCGGAGCGGATCGACAGCCTGCTGGCCGGATACCGGGCCGGCGCGGTCTGGCCGGGCGTGGTGCTCGCCGACGACCAGGTGATCGGGCAGGTCACCGTCGGCGGCATCCTGCCGCAACCGCACCTGCGCCGCGGCTCCGTCGGATACTGGATCGCCAGCGTCGCCCAGAATCAAGGGCACGCCGGGCACGCCGTCGGGCTTGTACTCCGGGTGATGACGGACGAACTCGGGTTGCACCGCGCCGAGGCGTCCACCAATCTGGAGAATCTGCCGTCGCAGCGGGTGCTACGCCGCAACGGGTTCAGCCCGTACGGCGTCGCGCACTCCTCGATCTTTCTCGACGGGAGCTGGCGGGACGGGCTGCTGTGGGAGCGGGTCCTCGGCGACTGACGTCGCTGTTTCGGTTGAGATGAGGCCGGAAGCGGGGAGGACATACGAAAGTGCCTTCTGAGCTGCAATGCCGGTGAGTTAGCACGTCGGTGCAGGTCAGGTGGGGTGCTTGGTGACTCTCAGTGTGTAGTGGACGTTACTGGGAGTGCGGGGCTGG
>NZ_JBSHNE010000086.1:0-7442 GCF_053646035.1 Streptomyces sp. NPDC055287
CCGGGCCGCCAACCTGCCCCAGCCCCCGAAATCCCGCACCTCGCAAACACAGAGTCCCCGTCAGCACACCGACGAGGACTCATGAACGATCGAGGCTAAAGGCCGGCCGACGCAGCCGCGAGACGATCTACGTCATCACCGACCTGGCCGGCAAGCTTCCCCGCAACGGCCGGCGACGATCATCCGCTCGCAGTGGATCATCGAGCACCGGCCACTTCGTCCGCGCCACCCCTTCCGCGAGGACGCTTCCAACATCCGCAGTGGGCACGGCCCAAAGAACATGGCCACCCTCCGCAGCTTCCGATCAACCAGCGCCGCGCCGCCGGGCACTCCACCATCGCCGCCGGACTCCGTGAGATGTCCTACGAGCCGTTCACCCGCCCCCTTGACCTCCGCGGGCTCAGCTGACCAGCGCAGCTGCATGATCACTCAGACTTCAAAATCACCCTGGGGGCAGCCGGCCCACCACGAAAACAACAGTCGAATCTGAGCGCAAACGAGCTTATGGACGGCCCACCCGCCACCGCCGCCCTTCGGCCAGATGGGCCCGTGCGCAGTCCGCCACATCGATCCCTGCGTGGGTCACCGACACCGAACACCGCCTCACCCCGACGGTGGCCGGCCGCCCCGCAAGGTGGCCCGTTACCGCTCAGGAAACGCAGCTCTGCCCGCGACTCGATGCCGAAGTTGCTGCGTGGACTGACCTGTCCTGCTGGGCCTGGACAGCCATGGGCCCCGGAAGAAGTTGCCATACTTCCGGGGCCCGACCTCGACGGGGAACGCAACCCTTCTAACGACACTGCGCCCCACAAGTCACGCGGCGCCCGCTCAGCGCCAGGCGCACAGGCCCTCATGGGACTGCTGCGACCCGTGGGCTCCGGCCCTGCCCGCAGTGGTACAGCATCCGCAGCGCCCCGACTCCCTCCCTGCCGGCGGGCGCCGCCTCGCGCAGCAGACCCGCCAGGGGCGTGCCCGAGTCTCTCCCGGGCGCAGGCAGCCCTCAAGGGCGTCCGGCTCCAGGTCGGTGTGCCGGCAGTACGCGGTGATCAGCATGGCGGCACAGTCCACGCATCCGCCACGTCCATGGCCCGGCACAGCGTCATCCGCTCCCAGCCGCGCATGGCGTCAGGGACCGGATAGTCAAAGATCTCTTGCAGCGCTCGACTGCCTCAGCAATGCACTCATGCACCGCGCGGGCACAGCGGACCGGGCATCGCAGAAGGTTCCCTGACCGCACGCCGGAAGGGCCATCCCGGCCAGTCACAGCCCGTTGGCTCACCCGGAAGGACCAAGCTTCGCCCTGGCCCGGCGCCGGAATGGGATGCGCGGGGAAAGTCCCGATCCCGTCATTGCAACCCCGTACAGGCGCTGCCGCCACGAACGTTGCCGTGGGCGGGTGGCGGGTGGCGGGTGGCGGGTGGCGGGTGGCGGGTGGCGGGTGGCGAGGTGAGCTCAGGTCTTTGGCGCCGCACCCACCACACGCCACCCGACGAACTACGGCCCCACGCCTACCAGCTCCCGCTGGACCAAGCCACCGAGGCGTACGCCGACCACCAGCGCCGGAAAAGCACCGGCATCACTCGGCTCCGTGCGATCTGATCCGGCCTCATAACCGGCGCCGCCGTCACCTTCGGCCTGCTCCACGCCCTGCGGAGCCGCCGCTCCGCCCGCCACCTGCTGCCGGCCACCGGCCCCAGAAGCTAATGGTCGGCCACGGCGGCCACCGCCGCCCTGACGCTTCGGACAGCGAGAGTGACGGCGGCTTGACCAGGAAGGAGCCGATCGAGACGAATCTGCAGTTCAACTCCCGCGACCGAGGCCGGCCTTGCCGATATCGGCTACCTGGACGCCCCGCTCTGACCTCAGCGCCACGCACTGCGGTTCGGGGCCTCATAGTCGGCTCGCAGCCCTTGCCTAAACGGGGCACACCCCGTGGGGCCGTGCGGCGTCGGTCAGCGGGTACGGACGGGGCGGAAGCGGCGGTACAGGACCGCACCCGCGAGGAGCGCGGCGCTGCCGGCAATGGCGGGGGCCGTGAGGTCCCCTCCGGTGTGGGCCAGCATGGGCGCCGCCGCGTCCGGGGTGTGCTGAGATGGGACGAGGACCGGAGCCGTCGAAACCCGGGGCTTCGGCGCCGGGTCGTTCGAGGGCTTCGGGGCCGGAGGCTTCGAAGCCCGGGGCTTCGGCGCCGGGTCGTTCGAGTGCTGGCGGGGCTGGTCTCCGGGGCCGTTGACCGACTCGTTCCCGAAGACCGGGTTGCCCAGGCCGACCACATTGACACTGTTCCCGGATACGTTCACCGGAAGGTCGACCGGCAGCTGGATGCCGTTGCCTGAAATCAGCCCGGGCGAATCCGCAGTGAGACCTTGAGCCGACGCCCCGCCGGAAGCGGCCGATCCGACGTAGTTCTCCGAACCGCTTTCCTTCGAACCGCTCTCCTTCGAACTGCCGTCCTTCGCCGCGCCGCCGCCCTTGTTCGCGCAGGTGTTGCCCGCGGCCGGGTTGAGCAGCCCCACGACGTTTACCGTGTTGCCGCAGATGTTCACCGGCACGTCCACCGGGACCTGGATGGCGTTGCCGGAGAGCAGCCCGGGCGAGCCAGCCGTCGTAGCGTCGGCGCCGGCCCCGTCGGCCGCGAGGGCGGAGGACACCGGGAGCGCCATGGCCATCACGCCAGATGCGGCGACGGCGAACACACCGTTTCGGTTAGCCCATTTCATAGGTTCCCTGCTTTCCTGACATCATCGCGGGCACTCACCCGCACCTCATAAAACGCAAGGGAGCCGCCAGAGTTATGGGTGCCGTCTTCGAAGCCACCCCGGGGCACTAGTCCTCAGCTTGTTCTTTAACCTCCGGCGTCGAAATGTGCCTCGAACTAGGCCACTCGCCAGGGCGTTCTCCGGACGCCGAGGCGGCCTTCGTCTGGTCATGCGCTCCGACCAAGGTGCACCGATCGGAAAGCCGTGAGGGCTGCGGTAGGGGAAGCGTTCGCGGAAGCGTCACGCTTTCGGGACGAGTTGTACGCCTGTCTGACCGTCCGGGGGCGACGAGCTGTTCGAGCTGGCGGACTCGGTGTTGTCGGCGCCGGGTGCGGTGCTCTCGACGGTGGAGCCTACGTTGCTGCCCGGACACCGGTGCGATCACGGCGCGCTGTACGACGGTCTCAACCAGAGGCCGGATCGACGCCGGCCGGCTGCGCTCGCTGCTGGCGCCCATCCTCGTGCCTCTGGGAAGAAGTCCTGCATCACCCGCCGCTGGGTCAAGAACGACCGCCTCAACCACGCCGGCTACCGGGATCAACTGCAGTGCACCGGGCTTCAGCCCGGTGGTGAAGCGATTCTGAGAAGTGGTGCACTGCCTTCAACATCACGAACTGTTCGACGAACAGACCGCGTAGCCCGTCGAAGTCGCCGTTGCAGCTTGACGAGTTAGCCGTTTCTGAGACGTCCATGACGAGTTGTGTGTTCGAGGTTGGGTTGGCCTTGACTGGTAGACATCGGTACAGCCGTGGCCCTGCGATTTGATCTCTACTCCGCCTCCCACGCGGCGTCCCGCCGGCCTTCGCGTTGTCGCGGGCCTTGACGGCGCCGGTTCTTCCGCTCGACCGCGGCGCCTTCGGCGAATTCGGCCTTGGTCCTGGTGTTTTGCGCCTTCGTGGCCTCCGTATCGGCGTTCTGGCGGTGCTGCGCCGCCTCGGCCTGCTGGCAGTACGACGATCGGCTCCGGCGGCAGTTCACGTTTTCCGTCGAGGAGTTCAGCCACTCCCTACGAGATTGAGCAACTTTCACAAAAGCCAGCGAGATTCACAGAATATCTGCAGTTGATCAGACTGGCGGAGGGGAGCATGTCGGAGACCGAAGGCACACCGAATGCCTTACGCATCAGCTTCGAGTTCCGTGTCCCGAGGGCAGTAGGCGCAACATTCACGGAACCAAGGTCGACAGGGCGCTGAACACCATCACCGAGCGGGTCCTGGAGCTGGCGGGGGACGTGTTTCCCGCGGCGGACAGGGCCGTTGTCCGCGGGCAGTGGACCTACGACTGGAGCAACCGGCGCCATGAGTACGCCCTGGGCGATGACAGGCCCCGGCTCGTGCCCATCCTCCAGGACGAAGACGACGAGGGGTCCGGCACGCCGCGGGCTCTGCGGATCAGCTTCGAGTTCGAGGTCCCGCGAGGCTTGTGCAGTGTCCGCAGCACTGAGTTCGACAAGGCTCTGGACACCATCACCGAGCGGGTCCTGGGGCTGGCCGAGGGCCTGTTCCCCTGGGCGGCCAAGGCATCGATGCGCAAGCAGTGGCTCTGCAACTGGACCGACTACCGGGACGAGCGCCAGCTTCCCCCAACGAGTTCAACACCCCCCGAGTAGCGGCCGTCCCACCGAGGGCCCCGTCCGCCGGACGGGGCCCTCGCCATGTCCGGGAGGGCCGGTGAACGGCACCGGCGGCGCGAAGTCGGGGGAGTTTGTGCCGCACGGCCCCCCGGCCCGTCATGGGCAGGGGGCCGTGCAACGTGTCGTTACCGTACGGCGCCGCGGCGGCGCCATTGCCTGAAGCGGGCGACGGCGATCGCTCCCGCACCAGTGATGAACACCAAGGCCGTGACTGCGTAGGCCTCTCGCAGCCAGCCGGGGCGCTCGTCACCTGACAGGGCCAGGGAAGTGCACCAGTTCCCAGCAGCCAGCCGAGCACCTGGACGGCCGGCGAGTACCGGCTTTCGCCTTGCTCGGGACCGGAGGCTGAGCTGGTCTGCGGGCGGGTGTTCATGAAGGTCTGTCTCCCTGTCGCTTTCGAGTGGTTGCTGGCGAGCTGTGGTGGCCGCGGGTCCTGGTGTCAAGCTCCGTCACGAGCGGTGGGCCGCAGGTGCGCGGGCAGGGAACAGGCCACCGTCCCGCCCGGAAGGCGGTGGCGGTTCACCGCGACCGCCCGGTACACGAGCCGCGCGGCCCAGCTGATCGGGGGCAGGGCCATGGCCCGGCCGGCGAACTGCCAGGGCCGGCGCCGGTCCTGCTTGAACAGGTGCGCCACTGCGTCCGCGCCGCCGTGCACGACGGCCGTGCTGGGCTCGATCCACAGGATCTCCCGGTCGGCCCGTTCTGCTGTTACGCCTAGTGCCTCGACGTCGGCGAACTGCCAGGGGGTGACGGTGGCGTCGGGGTCCAGCAGGCGAACGGCGATGTTGACGGCTCTGGTGCAGAAGCCGCAGTCACCGTCGTACAGCAGGATCGGACGTTCGGCCATGGTGGATCTCCTTATGTCATGCGGGTTGGTGTCCCCGGGGCAGTCCCGTCCGGCATCACGGGCGTCCGGCTCGGGGGCACGGTCAGAGTAGGGGCACGGTCAGAGCATGGAGGCGGTCAGTGCGGCCAGGGCGGCTGTCAGCAGCCCTGCCCGCGCTGCCATGGCCCGTACAGCAGGCCCCGGGAACCGGTCGGGCCGGTGGATGCGGGCCCGGTCTGCGCGGTTGGCCGGACGATGTCGAGGATGAGTGCACCGGTTGTCAGGACGAGCCCTGCGGTCCACAGTGCCGGGGGTACGGCGAGCCAGTCACCGATCTGGCGGGTGAGGGCGAGCGCCGTCACGGCGAACCCGGCGTCCAGGAACCGGCGGCCGCGGACGGGCCCCGACTCCGGCCGCAGCGGCGAGTGCGGGAATCGAGGCCCCCGCGGTGCCCGCGACGGTAAGGGGAACGAGGGTGGCGTCAGCGTGCTGCGGTGTGGCACCGAGGCCGAAAGCTGTTGCCCGATGCTGTCGACCGGCCGGTCAGTGTTGGACAGAACGACCACCCCGAGCGCCCGGTCCCGGTCGAAGCCCATGTATGAGGTGGAGCCGCCCGTGGCGCCGTTCTGCCAGGTGATCCGGGGCCCGGCGGTGGCGCTGGGTGAACCACCCGAGTCCGATCCGTCCGCCCGGGCCGGCGTCGTACTCGGGCTCGGCCGCGCGCTCCGCGTGCCCTTCCCTCCATCACGGCACGCAGGAAGCGTCCCATGTCCTGGCTGGCGATCCAGATGTCGCCGGCGGGCGTGTAGCCGGAGGCGAACCAGTGGTCCGCGGCGGGACCCGTGGCCTTCCGGCCGTGGGCCGCAGATGCAGGGGCGGCTCGGCCGGTGCTGCTGTCCCCCATCAGGCATAGCCCCTGAGAATCCGGATCCGACTGGGCGGATGTTTCGCCGACCTCCGCCTTCCGGGTGACGCCCACTGCCACCTGTTTCCATTTTAAGGCAAGCACCTTCCGGCCGAGAGAAACCACTGGTTCGGGTGAATCGCGGGCTCTTCCCTCCTGCGACGCGCAGGAGGGAACGATCGGCATGACGGGAGGTATCACTGAATCCAGGGCGGAATCACCGCACGGATGAATGACAGTCGGTCGGCTCAATCTTTGGTCACACATTTCTTGATGCATATTGATTATTCCGGCAACACCACCCGAGTAAATCACCACCCGAGTTGAGCCCCCACGTAATATGCCGCTGGCAGAAGAGGCGATTCCGTTCGACGAGGAACGCCGGACGTCACCATCCCCCAGGAGTTGGCTCCTCGATGAGACTGAATATCGCCGATGCATCGCATCGGCGCACGATGACGGCCTGGATCGCGGGGGTACTCACCCTGCTGGTCGCGTTGGCCGTTGTGGCAGTGACGCCTACACGGGCAAGTGCCGTCGCAACGGCAGTAGATCTGGGCACGGCGGACAGCTTCGCGGTACTGGGCGGCCAATCAGTTACCAACACTGGCCCCTCGGTGATCAACGGAGACCTCGGAGTGAGTCCGGGGACGTCCGTCACCGGGTTCCCTCCCGGAATCGTGAACGGGGCTACGCACGTCGCTGATGCTGTGGCTGCTCAAGCTCAGAGCGACCTGACCACGGCGTACAACGATGCGGCCGGGCAAGCGCCGGACGTAACGTTCCCCGACGATCCTCCGGTGGAACTCGGTGGTAGGACGCTGACTCCAGGCGTATACAACGCCCCTGTCAGTGCCGCTATCACTGGCACGCTCACCCTGAACGCCCTGGGCAACCCCGACGCCGTCTGGGTGTTCCAGGTCGGTTCGACGCTGACGACGGCATCCGGTAGCGCGGTGTCCCTCATCAACGGCGCCTCGCCGTGCAATGTGTTCTGGCAGATCGGAAGTTCGGCCACCCTCGGAGTCGACTCCACCTTCGTGGGCACCATCATGGCCTCGACCTCTATCAGTGCCACCACGGGGGCGAACATCGAGGGCCGTGCGCTGGCCCGTAACGGCTCCGTGACGCTGGACACCAACGTGATTACCCGACCGCTGTGTGAGGGCACCACCACCACCACCGGTGATGACGCTGCCGCCACGGGTGACGACGCTGCCACCACCGGTGATGACGCTGCTGCCGCAACGGGAGATGACGCTGCTGCCGCAACCGGTGATGACGCTGCTGCCGCAACCGGTGATGACGCTGCTGCCGCAA
>NZ_JBSHNE010000086.1:7540-11414 GCF_053646035.1 Streptomyces sp. NPDC055287
GGTGATGACGCTGCTGCCGCAACGGGAGATGACGCTGCTGCCGCAACCGGTGATGACGCTGCTGCCGCAACGGGAGATGACGCTGCTGCCGCAACGGGAGACGACACAGGCGGTCACGACACAGGCGGTCACGACACAGGCGGTCACGACGACCACGACGACCACCACGGCAAGCACAGCAAGCACGGCAAGCACAGCAAGCACGGCAAGCACAGCAAGCACGGCAAGCACGGCAAGCCGGGGAAGCACATTCACCACTGAGTGAGTTCTTCCCCGCAGTTCGGCGGGAGTGGCGAGTCGCGCGTGGATCCCCTTGGCGGATGGCGCACGGGTGGTCGCCCCCACACGCGAGCAAGGGGTGGCGCGCGGCGGATCGTCGTTGATTCCGTCGCGCGCCACCCGCGGAAGCAGGAGAAGCAGGTGCGAGCAGTCGCAATGAGAAGGACCGGGTGGGGTCGTGCTGGGCGGCGTTGAGTCGACAAATGCGAAGGATTCACAGCAGGCCGGCGCTGAGCCGGCAGCGCAGGACGGTGGCGAAGGACCGTGTAGGACTCGTGGAAATTCAGAGCCACCCCGCCTACTGGTCGCTGGAACGGGAGTCGCGGTGGCCCTGTGCCTCGCAGTGACCCTGGCCCATGTTGTCCTGGTGTTTCTGTACGTGGCGCCCTCGAACGCCATTTCCAAGGCGTACAACCAGCAGATCAACGCGTGGGTCCGGCCCTTGTTTTCGCAGAACTGGCGGCTCTTCGCCCCGGATCCGCAGTCTGTCAATCGGCAGATCTCGGCGAGGGTCGGGTACACAGCGCCGAACGGCACCACGCAAGTGAGTGAGTGGATCGACGTGAGCTCCATGGACGATTCCGCCGTCAAGCACAACGTCTTCCCGAGCCATACGGCACAGAACATGCTGCGCCAAGCCTGGAATTCCTACCTCAAAACGCACGGCAGCGACGACCAGCCACACTCGGAGCGGGCTCTTCTTATCCAGAAGTATCTCCGCAACATCGCAGCGGACCGCGTCACCGCTCAACGGGGCGACACCTTCGACTCCATCCAGCTACGGGTGACCACGCTGCCGATCGCCCCTCCCCGCCCGGCGAACGGCTCCCGTCCGGCCACCGCGGCACCTGCGCCGGCCGTGACCCGGAACCTGCCCTGGTGGAAGGTGGACTCGCAATGAAGCGGAGTGAGAAGGCACCGACCACGGCGGCCACAGCGCCCCGAGCAACCACCGAACAGGCCGCCGTACACGTGCTCCAGCGCGTGCTCGATCGGATCCACGCTTTCCTTGTCCTCCTGACCGAGCGGCCGGTCTCCCTGTACGCGGCGGCGATGTTGCGCATCGGGTACGGGCTGCTCTATCTCGTCTTCCTGCTCCGCGAGTTTCCACACCGCGACGAGATGTGGGGCCCCGGTTCGCCATGGACGCCCGAACTAGCCCGACTTATGTACGACCAGAGCGGATGGGCCAGCGCCCTCATGCTGTCCGACAGCCGGGCGTACTTCGAGGTCTGCTACGCCGTTGCCCTTGTCACGTGTGCGCTGTTCGTGCTGGGCTGGCACACGCGTGCGGTGTCCGTGCTGTTCGCGGTCGTGGTGGTGTCATTCCACGCCAGGGCGATCTACATGGCGGACGGCGGGGACAACCTCATGGTCCTCATGGCCGTCTACCTGGTCTTCACCGCGTGCGGTCGTCGCTGGTCCCTCGACGCGCGCAAGACCAGGCTCAAGGCCGCGGCCGGCAAGACTGCAGCTCCCCGCGGAAACGGTCTCCGGCACCAACTCGGCGATGTGCGCTCCATCTTGACCACCGTGCTGCACAACTGCGGCATGTTCGTCATCGCAGCCCAGGTCTGCTTCCTCTACGGATGCGCGGGCCTGTACAAAGTGCAGGGTCGCAAGTGGGCCGACGGCACCGCCCTCCACTACGTCCTGAACATCGACCTGTTCCGTCCCTGGCCTGAGTTGTCCCAGGTGATCGACGGCCACCACGTACTGCTCACCGTCGTCGGCTACATGACGGTGCTGGTGCAGGTCGCCTTTCCGTTCGTCCTCTTCAGCAGGCTCAAATACCCTGTCTTGATCCTGTTGCTGGGCATGCACGTGAATATCGCGGTGCTCATGGGGCTGCCACTGTTCTCTGGCGCAATGATCGTCGCGGATGCCGTGTTCCTGCCGGACCGCTTCTACCGCGCCGTGGGACGGCTATGGCGGCACGGCGTCCAACGAACCGGCGTCACGGGAGCCGAAGCCTCCGCCGGGACGACACATGCTGCAGTACCTCCACAGCCCGGACCGGCAGGCGACGCACACCCCGCAGGCCGATCACGTTCCCCTCATGGCTCGCGATGAACGGAAGGTCCTTGGGGGTGCTCCGGCTCCCTGGTCTTCCGCCCGGCGGTAAACGACAGGATGACGGTCCGCTTACGAATGGACCGGGTGCCGCTCCCCGGACCCGAACACCTCGTGGAGAAGGTGTGGACGCATACTTCGACCACGAATCGGCCCTGGTCCCCGTTCCCTGGCTGCTGGGTGCGTACTGGCCGAGGAAGAGTCAGAAAGGCAAGTCGCGCCTTCTATCGAGTGTGGGCTGCGATTATCCCGGCTATCGGCGGTTGCGATACGTGCGCTATGCCGATGACACCCTGCTTGGGTTCGCTGGAACCAAAGCCGAAGCAGAGGAAATCAAGGAGCGTCTGGCGCGCAGTTCCTGCATGACGATCTCAAGTGCGCCCAGCGGTCGGGTGATGGAGACGGTGGCGGATCCCTAGGCGGGGATGACAGCGGCCGCGCGTTGTTTGCATGCCGGTGCTCGACGCGCCGAGGAGCTCGGTCCTGTTGGCGTGGCCCGAGCGGACGCGGTCGCGGGCGGTGACGTCACCGGACACCCCCGGCAACCGCGTTGGTGCAGAGAAGGGCGAGAACGGTGCCGCCCGGCGGCCGGGGCGGTCAGACCGCGCTCGGTCATCATCAGGGGATCGCGGTCGCCAGTCCGAGCGGTTCGCGGCCGTCCCGCCGTACCATCTGCGTCCTGGACCGCTGCGGTTTCTCCTTGCGGGTGCTGCCGTTCTTCTTTCGCCGCCTCCCGGGCTGCGACCAGGTTGGCGCGCGAGGAAGCGGAGCGCGACCTTCTGGGCCAGGTCCTCGCACCAATCACCGGCCAGTAGCCTCTCGGAGTCATTGAAGATGCCCGTCGGGCTGTCGCGTTCAGGTCTCAGAAAACGCGTGCGTAATCAGGGTAAACCGGACATCCCTCACGTATCATGTGACGTGAGGGCAGCTTGAGGTTTGGCGACGGAAGCGCCCTGACCTGACCGAGAGGCCGCACCTGATCCCATCGGGTGCGGCCCCTTTGTCATGCGCCGCAGTCGGATCCGGGCCCAGGAACACACCCGTGCCCCGTCCGCGTACGAACCGAGCCAGACCTTTTGCATCTTGGTGTCGAAGCCGCTTGGGTGGCTTGCTCCGGTGGACATTGCCCGCACCTTCGCGGGAACGCCCGATGTCCAGCTCACCGACGACGGCCACGTTGCCGTATACCAGATCAGCCCGGGCACGGCTCATGCCCTGGCCGATGAACTACCCGCTGTGGTGACTGAGGCCCTGGAGTGCCGCTCGGAGCAGGAGGGGGGGCGGAGCGGTTCGGGGCGCAGGAGTTCTGCCGACGGATGGCTGAACGGGCGGGCGTTAGCCTCGCGCTTTCATGAGCGTCCTCGTCCATGCCTTGATCAAATAAGCAGAGAGTGCTTCTGACCTGCAACGATGGGACTTGTCTAGGGTCCTGTTGGCTGCACGGAAAGAAGCACTCTCCAGGTGAGCAAGCGTATCGGGTTGTACCCGCGTGTCCGCGTCGAGGGCCGTGGCAGAGGGGCGG
>NZ_JBSHNE010000087.1:0-11184 GCF_053646035.1 Streptomyces sp. NPDC055287
GCCGAGACGCGCGAGGTGCTGATCGCCTCCCTCGCCATGCTCCGCACCAAGCACGCAGACCTGCCGTCACGCAAGCACGGCAACCCCCCGCAGTAGACGCGTTGTTCGCGAGCACCGCCGATCCGAGGGAGAAGACGCCCATGACCGTCCACGCCGACGAGCAGATTCTGCGGGTGGAGAGGGGACACGCCGAATCGGACGAACTCGCCGCGATCACCGCGGTTCTCCTGGCCCGTGCCGCCGCCCAGGCAGTTCCCGCCCCCGCCGCCGAGGTCCGCAGCAAGGCCCGCTGGAACCGGTTGGAACGGTGCCGCGCATTCTGCGCCCCGCACAGCTGGCAGGGCTGAGGCGCACCGGATCACCGAACCGCCGACGCGCGTAGAGCTCGCGCGTCGGCGGCGGGTAACAGGGAACGGACAGGTCAAGCGGTCGCCAGCGTGCGGCCGTGGCGAATGACCGTGCGCGGCTTCGGGATCGCGATGGCCGGCCGGGTCTCCTGGACGGCCGGTACCGACGGGCGGAGCGGGTCCAGTCCCGGCAGGGCGAGCAGCACCGGTGGCCGTGTCCAGTCCTCCTGCTGGACCGCCACATCGAGGCGGACGTGGGCGGCGGCGCCGATCTGCACCGGGCCCACCGTGCCGACGAGCAGCGGCGGACCGCTGGACGGCGCGCTCACCGCGTGCGAGCCGAGCGCCACGGCGTGCAGGTACCAGGTGCCCGGCGGCACATTGTTGAGGCAGAAGGGCCCCGCCCCGTCGAGCATGGACCAGGCAGCGGGCTGCCCCTGCAGGATGGGACTGTCGAACGCCCCGATGTACAAGGGCGACAGCGGCGTCCCCAGGACATGTGCCGTACCGGAAACGGAACCGAGCGGCCCGGGCGAGACCGGATTCGGGGATATCTCCGGGTGTCCGGCGGTATCACCTTGTCCGAGTCTTCGGTACTGGGTGGGCGAGAGACCGACGGACGCCGTGAACCGCCGTGAAAAGGTGCCGGCGCTGCTGTAACAGACCTGCGCGGAAATGTCGGCCACGTTGAAGGACGTACTGACAAGGAGGCGCTTCGCCTCGTGCAGGCGTACGGCGCTCAGGAACCGGCCGGGCGTCACGCCGGTGATCCGCCGGAATACTCTCAGGAAGTAGAACTTGCTCACCATCACAGAGCGGGCGAGGTCGTCGAGGCCGAGGGGCTCGTGGTAGCGCTCCCGCATGGTGAAGACCGCGCGCTGCGTGAGGTGCTCCATTGTGGGGGACTCCTAGCTTCGGTGTACGGCAACGCGGGGAAACCGCTGACGTGTTGTGCTCCATGGGTAATCCTCCAGTGGCGGGCGCCCCGTGTCTTCTTCGCGCTTGCGGACCTGCTCCTGGAAGAGAAGTTCGGGTAATCCTCCTAATAACGCGGGACCTTGCAGAATTTACACACAGTGAACTCGCGTGAAACGTGTCCCGAGGCAGCCGAAAATTGACTCTGTGCGGAATCCGCGACGACATGACATTCGTGGCGCGCGGCAAAAAGGAACGTCTCTTGCGGATGACGTCCCGTTGAAATGGCGCAGACTGGCGCAGGGGGAGGGTGCCGGGCCATGCCGCGAGCGGAATCGGGGTCTCACGTCACCTGGAGGCCGCCCCGCCGTCTCAGTCCGACAGCCCCGGCAGTTCGTAGTGAACGCCGGTCAGCCGTGCCGACATGTCCCACAGCGCCGCGGCCGTGGCGGAGTCGTAGACGGTCCTGCGTCCATGGCGCGGGGCCGGGGCGCCGCGGATCTGCAGCGGTCCGGCGGGGGCGATGTAGGAACCGCCGGGCAGATCCGGTTCGGTGGCCGCGTAGAGAGTCGGCCGGGCCCCTTCGATCGCTGGTTTGGCCAGAAACCGCACAACCCGGGGGACGGTCGCCCGCCAGAGACGGCCGTGCTGGGGCGCCTTCCCCAGGACACCGGTGTCGCTGAGCCCAGGGATGGCGATCATGCTCCGCAGGCCGGCTCCCCGTTCATTGGCCCAGCGGTCCAGCTGTGCGGAGAAGTAGACGTTGGCCCGCTTGGACTGCGCGTAGGCTCCCGAAGGCGTATAGCGCCGCTCGGCGTTGAGGTTGCCCAGGTCGAAACGGGCCGTGAGCTGCGACTCGCTGCTCACGGTCACCACACGCGGGGCCTGTGAACGCAGCAGCCGGGGCAGGAGCAGGCCGGTCAGCGCGTATGCCCCGAGGTGGTTGACACCGAAGTGGGACTCGAATCCGTCCGCGGTGCGGGTGAGCGGCAGCATCACCACTGCCGCGTTGTTGACAAGGAGGTCCAGCCGGTCATGGTCCCAGGACGCGGCGAACGCGCGCACGGATTCCAGGTCGGCCAGATCGAGCAGGCGTAACTCAAGCCCCGCCCGCGGGAGTTCGGAGCGTAAGCGGTGGAAGGCGGCTTCTCCCCGCGCCTTGTCGCGGCAGGCGAGCACGGTATGGGCACCTCGCCGGGCGAGCTCGCGGGCCGTGATGTACCCGATGCCGCTGTTGGCTCCCGTCACCACCACCAGTCGTCCGGACTGGTCGCGGATGTGCTGTTCCGTCCAGGACGTCTTGCGCGTCGTGGAACTGGGCATGCCGAGAGCTCTCCTGTCGGTGAACTGGTGAGAAATCATCGGTATTGCAGCAAGTTGACGCTTCTTCAATGAACAGCGAGAGAGGTGTCCCTACCGCCCATCGGAAATCCGGCCACAGGGGCGCGAAAGCAGCGCCTCGTCTCCGGGCCGGGGCATGCGGTTCACGAGACCGATGCCGGTACTCCGTGCGATCCACCCGGCCGGCGCCGGCACTTGCTGCGACTGTCTACCTGATTGGACACTCGGCAACCCCCGTTGCAGTCCGCCACGATGCCTGTGAGCCTTACACACCTCCCGGACTGAGGCAATAGGACTCAGGCGGCCCTGGACGCAAGGGAGTTGGGAGCAGCATTGAGCAATAAGGAAGAAGACACCCACGGCGCCCGGACTACATACTTGATGCCGCCGGAGACGTCAGGGCTGTCGGCCGGCATTCCCAAGGAGGGGACGCATGGCCGAGACCGATGGGCACGAGGCAGTCGGCGAGCACGCGGTAGTCATAGGCGCATCCATGGGCGGACTCGTCGCCGCACAGGCCCTGTCCGCGAGATTCCGCAGGGTGACGCTGTTCGACCGTGACACTCTTCCGGAGAACGCCGAGACCCGTAAGGCCGTACCGCACGGAGCGCACGCCCACGCCCTGCTCATCAGCGGCCGGCTGGCACTGGAAGAGTTGTTCCCCGGGCTCACCGACGAGCTGATCGACGGCGGAGCCGTGCTCTTCGACCCGGGCCACGACCTCCTCTTCCATCAGATGGGCGCTCTGCGTGCCCGCTTCGCCAGCGGCAGGCTGGGCGTCAGTCTCAGCAGGGCCTTTCTTGAACGCACCGTGCGCAGCCGGGTGGAGGCGCTGGGCAACGTCACCATTCGGGACCGCTCGGTCGTCGGTTCCCTCATCGCGGGCGGCGGCCGGATCACCGGGGTCGAGCTGAGTGACGGTGAGCGGCTCAGGAGCGACCTCGTCGTCGACGCCTCCGGGCGCGGCGGGGGAGGCCCCCTCGATTCACTCCAGCGCTTCGGCTACCCGGCGCCCGATGTCGACACCGTGAAGATCGACGTCGGGTACACGACACGGCTGCTGCACCGCAGGCCGGGCGATCTGCAGGACGGTGCACTGCTTTACCTGATGAGCGCCGTGCCCCCGCACGACAAGCGCGCCGCCGCCGCGTTCGCCATCGAGGGCGACCGCTGGATGGTGACGCTCGGCGGCTGGCACCGCTCCCACGCGCCCGTGGACCCGGAGGGGTTCGCGGACTTCGCCGCCGCTCTCGAAGCCCCGCAGATGGCCGAACTCCTCAAGCGGGCCGAGCCGTTGGACGACGGCAACGCGCGAAAGTTCACCTACCCGGCCGCCCGGCGCCGTTACTACGAGCGGCTGCACAGGCTCCCCGGCGGCCATGTGGCGCTCGGCGACGCGATCTGCAGCTTCAATCCGCTGTACGGGCAGGGCATGACCGTCGCGGCGCTCGAGGCGCTCGAACTGGGTTCATGCATCGACCGGTTCAAGGGGGCGTCGGCCCTCATGGCGCGCGACTATTACCGGGCCGCCGGGAGGATCATCGACACGCCGTGGCAGATGGCGACCGGCAGCGACTTCGTGTACCCCGAGACACAAGGGCGCAAGCCGGCCGGCAACGGGCTGGCCAACCGGTACATCCGCCAGGTGATGCTGGCCAGCCACGTCTCCGCGTACGCGCACCGCGTCATGCTCGACGTGCAGCATCTGCTCGCACCGCCCGCCTCCGTGATGCGCCCCGCAACGGTGCTGCGGTCACTGCTGGCCGCCCGCCGTTCCCCGGCCCGCGCGGCCGCGTGGAGCCTTGCGTCCCGGTCCGGCGGGGGCGAGGCGTCCGTGCTCCGGAGCGAGC
Organism: Streptomyces sp. NPDC055287; assembly: GCF_053646035.1. Taxonomy (NCBI): domain Bacteria; kingdom Bacillati; phylum Actinomycetota; class Actinomycetes; order Kitasatosporales; family Streptomycetaceae; genus Streptomyces; species Streptomyces sp. NPDC055287. Next base: position 4,454 of record NZ_JBSHNE010000087.1, read on the forward strand.
GGGATACCGTACCCCGGTAACGTATTCACATCACTCAGCCCGGAGGTTCGCATGCCGGTCCAGGAGCCCACCACCCCCGCGCGGTCCATCACGTACAGCGTGGCCGGAATGGTGTGCAACAACTGCCGCAACCACGTCACCGAGGCCATCAGCGAGGTGTCCGGCGTACTCGGCGTGGACGTCGATCTCGCCGCCGGACACGTCACGGTGACGACGTCCGGAGAGCCCGACGACAAAGCCGTCGCCGAGGCCGTCGACGAGATCGGCTACGAACTGGCCGGCCGCGTCTGACCCCCGCTGACCGGCCGCCACCGGGGGGCGGCGGCCGGCCGCCCGCTGCGTCCTGCCGGAGTGCGGTGGTGAGCAATCTCGGCGATGACAGCGCGGGAGTGCCGTAACAGTCTTGGCGCGGCGCCAGGCTGAACAGCCGCGCCTACGCCGGCCGCTCCGGCGCGCATCGGGCCGGTGTCCGGCACTGGGGGCGCAGGCGCGTACCCATGACCTCGACCAGGGGGACCTATGCATGCTCTCAGCGCTCCCGATCACGGACGCGGGCCCTTGTTACGGCCGCAGACGTCCAGGGCGCCCGACCCCGCCCACTCGATCTCGTCACTGGTGGGCAACACTCCCGTACTGCGCATCACGGAACCGCTGACCCCGCCGGGCCGCGGGTTCTGGGCCAAGCTGGAGGGCAGCAACCCCGGCGGGGTGAAAGACCGCCCCGGGCTGTACATGGTGGAGCGTGCTCTGGCCCGCGGGGACCTCGCTCCGGGCGGACGCGTCATCGAATCGACGAGCGGCACCCTCGGCCTGGGGCTGGCGCTCGCGGGAATGGTGTACGGAAATCCCGTGACGCTCGTCACCGACACCGGCCTCGAGGAGCCGATGGAGCGCCTGCTGACCGCGTACGGCGCCGAGGTCGACGTCGTGAACGTGCCGCACGAGACCCGTGGCTGGCAGCAGGCCCGGAGGGACCGCGTGAGCAGTCTGCTCGCCGAACGGCCGGGCTCCTGGTGCCCCGACCAGTACAACAATCCCGACAACGTCGCCGCCTACACACCGCTCGCTCTCGAACTGGCCTCCCAGCTCGGCCATGTCGACGTCCTGGTCTGCAGCGTCGGGACCGGCGGACATTCGGCCGGCATCTCGCGGGTGCTGCGCCAGCTCTTTCCCGGCATGCGTCTCGTGGGGGTCGACACCATCGGGTCGACCATTTTCGGGCAGCCGGCCAGGCCACGGCTGATGCGCGGTCTGGGGTCGAGCATCTATCCCGCGAACGTGGCCTACGACCAGTTCGACGAGGTCCACTGGGTGGCACCGGCCGAATCGGTCTGGGCCTGCCGCCAACTGGCCAGGTCTCAGTACGCCACGGGCGGCTGGAGTGTGGGGGCCGTCACCCTGGTGTCCTCCTGGCTGGCTCGCACACTGCCGGCCGGGACGCAGATCGCCACCGTCTTCCCCGACGGCCCGGACCGCTACCTCTCCACGGTCTACGACGACGCGTACTGTACGGCGCATCAGCTGCTCCAGGGGCCTCCGGCCGACGAGCCGCTCGAGGTCGCCCACCCCCAGGAGTCGGAGATCCGGCGCTGGACCCGGTGCACGACCGTGGTCGACCCCGCGGCAGCGGAGCGCCTGGTGCCGGCGGCCCCGACCTCGGCCGGCCGGTGATGAGGTCGGTCGTCGGGGAGATGCGCTCGTTCGGTCCCGGCGCACAGCTGCTGATGGTCAATCAGTTCAGCATCAATCTCGGCTTCTACATGCTGATGCCGTATCTGGCCCAGTACCTCGCCGGCAACCTCGGACTCGCCGCGTGGACCGTCGGACTCGTCCTCGGCGTACGCAATTTCAGCCAGCAGGGCATGTTCCTCTTCGGCGGGACACTGGCCGACCGTCTCGGTTACAAGCCCATGATCGTCGCCGGTCTGCTGCTGCGTGTCGCCGGTTTCGCCGTACTGGGACTGGTCGACGCACTGCCGGCCCTCATCGCGGCCTCCGCCGCCACCGGGCTCGCGGGAGCGCTCTTCAACCCGGCCGTGCGCGCGTACCTCGCCCATGACGCCGGAGAGCGGCGCGTCGAGGCCTTCGCGTTGTTCAACGTCTTCTACCAGGCAGGCATTCTGCTCGGACCCCTGGTGGGACTGCTGTTGACCGCGGTCAGCTTCCGTCTGACCTGTCTCGTGGCGGCCGGTGTGTTCGCCGTGCTCTCCGTGGCACAGCTGTTCGCGCTGCCCGCGCGCAAGGGTCGCGACCATGGCGAATCGCCGATGTCGGTGCTCTCGCAGTGGCGTTCCGTCGTCGCCAACCGGGCGTTCGTGCTGTTCTCGCTCACGATGGTCGGTTCGTACGCGCTCTCGTTCCAGGTCTACCTGGCGCTGCCGCTGGAGGTGCGCCGGCTGGGCGGGGAGGGGGCGACGAGCGCCGTGGGCGTCGCGTTGCTCTTCGCGGCATCCGGTCTGGCCACCATCGTGGGGCAGACCCGGCTCACGGCATGGAGCAAACGGACGCTCGGTGCCGGCCGGGCCCTGGTGCTCGGACTGGGTCTGCTCGGCGTCGCGTTCGTGCCCCTGCTCGTAGCCACGGCGCTGCCCGTTCCCGACGCGGGCGCGGGGCGTGCCCTGCTCGCCGTGGTGCCGTCGCTGATGGCCGCACTGCTGTTCGCGTTCGGGACGATGCTGGCCTACCCCTTCGAGATGGACACCATTGTGACTCTGGCCCGGGACCGGTACGTCGCCACCCATTACGGGTTGTACAACACCATCTGCGGCGTGGGCATCACGGCTGGGAACCTGCTGACGGGCGCTGCCCTGGACGCCGCGCGCTCCGCCGGCGCGCCTGCCCTGCCCTGGTTCGTGCTCGGCGCGATCGGGGCCGGGTGTGCCATGGCGATGCTGTCCCTGCACCGGAGTGGGCGACTTCAACCGGTCGCCGCCTGAGCCGGGTTGGCGGTGCCGAGGGGGTGGGTCATTCGGCGGGCCGCCGGAGCCGTGCGGTTGCGGCTTTCTGCGGCCCCTGATTTACTGATGCATTCCGGTATACCCCCAGGGGGTAAAAGCCCACCCGGTGAGGAGCAATGTGAACGTGTTCTCCGATGTACCGCCCGAGCGATTTCTCGAGAACTTCTACACCTCTTTCCAGGAGGAGGCCATCTTCGGCGACGAGGAGGCCGGTGCCGTCATCGACCGCTACTACACACCGGACTTCGTGCAGTTCAACGACGGCATTCTCATCGACCGCGAAAAGCTCATCGCTCACCTGCGTCCGGTGAAGAAGACCCTGGAGAGCGGCAGTTACGAGGTCAAGGAGGCCATGGCCGACGGCAATCGCATCGCCGCCCGCCTGGTCGTGCGCGCCGCGATGAAGAAGGGGACAAAGGTGGACACCGAGGTCTATCTCTTCGGTGATCTGGCACCCGACGGACGGTTCAGCCGAATCGACCAGATCACCCGGACGCTGAGCGACGACTAGACGGTCCTCCACCCCGACTCCCGTCGCATGAAGGCAACGTGGGAGATGCGGCGGGAACCCGGGCCCGGAAGAATTCGTGTCCGGGGGCGGTCGTCCCCTTCCGAATGCCTTTTGAGGGGGAGACATGTCTCGTAAACTGCCCAAGGTCATTGCAGCCGTCGCGCTTTCCGCAGGTCTTGTTTTCGGCGCCGCTCTTCCGGCGTCCGCGCACGTGACCGTCAGCGAGCCCACGACCGCAGTCGCGGGCAGCTTTCCCACGCTGACCTTCCGGGTCCCGAACGAGCGGGTCGAAAGCAGGACTGCCAAGATCCAGATCATTCTTCCCACGGAAGAGGCGAGCAAGCTCTCCAACGTGCTGGCCAAACCGCACCCCGGCTGGGCCCACCGGATCGAGAAGACCGGCACCGGTGGCAACATCGGTGAGGGCGTCCTGTCCATCACATGGATCGCCAAGGACTCCTCCAGCCAGATCAAGGCCGGTGACTTCGACGAGTTCCAGATCCTCGGTGGCCGTATACCGGCCGTCGACCAGATCTTCTTCACCGCCGTACAGACGTACAGCAACGGCGAGGTCGTCCGCTGGGACGAGCGTCCCACCGCGGAGGAGCCGCACCCGGCCCACATGGCGCCGGCCCTGAAGATCGCCCCGGCGTCCGGTGGCCACAGCGCCACCAACGCCTCCCTGCCGCTCGGGTCCACGGGTGACGCCGCAGGTGTGTCCGACGACTCCACCTCCGTGCTGCAGACCAAGGAAATGGCCGCCTCCGCCGCCGCTCTGGTCGGTGTGGGTGGTCTGACCCTGGTTCTGCGCCGCCGCAACCGCGCGGGCGCCGCCGAGTAGCAACGGCGGCTGCACTGCCCTGCGGTGCAGCGTTCCGACACCTGGGGTCCACCGGCCCACCGTGGGGCCGGTGGACCCCGCGGGCTTGTCCGAGGGGCTCTATGGGCACCCGGCCGACATCACGCCATACGAGGGAGCGACGAGCGATATGCGACGCGAGCGGCCTTGGCAGGGCACCCCCCAGGGGACCGGGGAGCACGGCGAAGCCGTCGCGGTGATCGGCATGGCGTGCCGGCTGCCGAAGTCGCCCGACCCCGAGGCGTTCTGGGACGTGCTGCGCACAGGATCCGACGCCGTCACCGACGCACCCGAGGGCCGGTGGGACCTGCCCGGCACGGGCGGGGGCGACGGCGAACGGTTCATGACCGTGCGGCGCGGGGGATTCCTGGACAGGGTCGACCTGTTCGACGCGGACTTCTTCTCCGTCTCCCCCCGCGAGGCAGAGGCGATGGACCCGCAGCAGCGGCTCGTGCTCGAGCTGAGCTGGGAGGCCCTGGAGAACGCCGGGATCGTGCCTGCCGTTCTCCACGGGAGCGACACGGCCGTCTACGCGGGCGTGATGGCGGACGACTACGCCCTGCTGCATCAGCGATGCGGGGCCGGGGCGGTGACGCGGCACTCCATGACCGGGCTGCACCGCGGCATCGTCGCCAACCGTGTTTCCTACACACTCGGCCTGCGCGGCCCGAGCATCGTGGTCGACACGGGTCAGTCGTCGTCCCTCGTCGCCGTGCATCTGGCCTGCGAGAACCTCTTGCAGGGCGGGTCCGCGCTGGCCCTGGCCGCAGGCGTCAACCTGAATTTGGCGGGGGAGACCACCCGTACGGTTTCGGCCTTCGGCGCCCTCTCGCCGGACGGCTACTGCCGCACCTTCGACGCCGGCGCGAACGGCTATGTACGCGGCGAAGGCGGTGTTGTCCTCGTGCTGAAGCGCCTGTCGGACGCCCTGGCCGACGGCGATGAGATTCACTCGGTGATCCTCGGCAGCGCCGTGAACAACGACGGTGCCACGGAGAGTCTGACCCGGCCGAGCGCGGCGGCACAGCGGGATGTCATCGCCGCGGCGCACCGCCGCGCCGGCATCAGCCCCGATGACGTCGACTACGTCGAACTGCACGGAACGGGGACCAGGGTCGGGGACCCCGTGGAAGCGGCGGCGCTCGGCGAGGCGTTCGCCGCCGGGAGCGGGGCCGGCCGGCCGCCGGTCGCCGTCGGGTCGGTCAAGACGAACGTGGGCCACTTGGAAGGCGCCGCGGGGATTGTCGGACTGCTGAAGGTCGTGCTGAGCATCCGTCAGGGGCAGATACCGCCGAGCCTGAACTTCGAGAGCGCTCACCCGCGTATCCCTCTGCCCGAGCTAGGCCTGTACGTCAACGAGACCCTCGCCCCATGGCCGGATGGCCACAGCGGGCGTCTGGCCGGGGTGAGTTCCTTCGGCATGGGCGGCACCAACTGCCACATGGTGGTGGCCGATCTGGCGACAACCGGTCATGCGCCCCCTCCTGCCGCCGCACCCGGGCCCGGGCCCGAGGGTGGGAACGAATGCGTGGGGGGTGGTGTGGTGCCGTGGGTGGTGTCGGGGCGTGGTGTGGGGGCGTTGCGGGATCAGGCGCGGCGGTTGCATGGGTGGGTGTCGGGTCGGGTGGGGTTGTCGGTGGGGGGTGTGGGGCGGGCTTTGGCGGTGTCGCGGTCGCAGTTCGAGGAGCGGGCTGTGGTGGTGGGTCGGGGTCGTGGTGAGTTGTTGGCGGGGTTGGAGGCGTTGGCGGAGGGCCGGCCGTCGGTGGCTGTGGTGCGGGGGCGGGTGACGGCCGGGGGCAGGTCGGCGTTCGTGTTCACGGGGCAGGGCAGTCAGTACCCCGGCATGGGCCAGGACCTCTACCGGACCTGCCCACCGTTCGCCCAGGCACTCGACGAGGCATGCGCCGCGTTCGAACCACACCTGGAGCACCCGCTCCAAGACGTCATGTGGGGCAACCACAGCGGCCTCCTGACACGCACCGACTACACCCAGCCCGCCCTGTTCGCCCTGGAAACCGCACTCTTCCGAACCCTCGAAGCCTGGGACGTCCACCCCGACTACCTCGCCGGACACTCCATCGGCGAACTCACCGCCGCCCACGCCGCCGGGATCCTCACCCTCACCGACGCAGCCCGCCTCGTCACCGCCCGCGGACACCTCATGCACACCGCCCCCACCGGCGGAATCATGACCGCCATCAACGCCACCGAAACCGAAATACGACCCCACCTCAACGACCACGTCGCCCTGGCCGCAGTGAACTCACCCACCTCACTCGTCATCGCCGGCCACCCCGACCACATCACCACCGTCACCCACCACTTCCACACCCTCGGCCGCAAAACCCGGCCCCTCACCGTCAGCCACGCCTTCCACTCCCCCCACATGAACCCCGTCCTCAAC
>NZ_JBSHNE010000088.1:0-10947 GCF_053646035.1 Streptomyces sp. NPDC055287
CTACCGTGACTGAACGAACACTAGCAGTAACCAGATTCGGTCTTCCACACCGACCACCCCCGCCAGGAACATCGACTCAACATCAAGCGGATGGAGGCCAATTGACCGATAAACGGCTGGATCGATCCTCGGCATGCGCCGTCACATCACCCGATACGAGCCCCGACGGCTCCGCCTGCGGCTGCTGCCCACCGCCGCACAGCTCGTCACCACCGGCCGCACCCTTAGCCTCACCGGGAACTGGCCCTGGACCGACGTGATCACCAACACCCCTGGCCCGGCTCACCGCCCTGCGAACCCAGGCCGACCAGCAGCCTTCCCCGCCCCTGCGAACCCGCACCAGCCCGCCGGGACCGTGGAACCCGGCGCGACAGCCGGGCCCTCACCCTGTCCACCACCGGCCCAACAAGCCCAAACAGCACGCCAGTTGACCTGGCGAGCCCTTATGAAATACCGAGGCCAACTGAGCGACGTGCCGCGTATCGCGGTCAGCCGACATACCCCTCAAAAGCGCATGCTGATCCCGCCCTGTGGGGGTGGCTCACCCGCTCGGACGAGCTCGGCGAGCAACTGGTCGCGAGGGTGTGCATGGTGAGTGCATGAACACCACACCTCACCCCAAGAAGGCAGTTTCCCGGATATCGCGAGCATTCGCGGTGAGTGCCGCCGTGGGCATCGCTTGTGCGGCGGGGGTGGCAACTGCCACATCCGCCGTAGCCGCGACGCACGTCGCCACGAAGGCCACCCCAGCCCACGGCGGCGGGGACGACTTCCAGTGCGGCAACGGCCTCCTCCCCATCCTCAACTTCTGCAACTGAGGCACAACCCGAGGGAGTTCCAGCCCGCAAACCCCACAACCACACACGGAAGAAGTCCACCCACCCCCAGGGCGGTCAGGAACAGGAGCAAAAACCTCTCCCTGACCGCCCTGCCGACCACAACCGAAGGCCTGCCGCCCACTGCTCCGGCCGGGGCGGCAAAACGCTCAGTGAACGAACAACGCAATGACCGCGAGAAGTCCTCGCCGGACATCCATACCGGCATCCTCAGCCGCACCGCTCGCCGGCTGCGGCGGGTGTGGTGCCGTGTGGCGGTCGCTTAGCGGCACCGGCTCCCGCCCGGGACGCCCGCTCCTCCCTTCCGGCGAGTGGCTCACCGAGGGCTGCGGTCAGGAGGTCGCCGGACGCACGATTCAGCGCCACGGCTGGGTTCGTGCCGGTTGCCTGGCACCGTCCCGCTCGGTTTCTCGAACCAGTACGGACTCTCGCGGTCGTCGCAGAGCGGATTGCCGGTCTGCGGTTTGATCGAGGTGGGGAGCGTCTGTCTCGTGCGGCGTGATGCCGTTGGCACGGGAGCGGCTGGAGGGCCCGTCGTGGGGCTGGTTGGCGGGCGCGTTGGGGGTGCCGTCGTTTCATTTCAGGTGGGAACCCCACCCGGTGGGCGAACTCGCCGGCCGCGTCGCGTCCCGCAGGTGAGCATCACCGCGTCCGACGGCCCGCAGGCCAACGAGTAGCCAGGCGACCTGGCAGAGTTGGGAAGGGTGACGCGCAGGCGGGCCAAGCTCTTGCTGCCGGGGCCGGTGATCGGCCGGTCATACGGATGTTCGCGGCCAGGTGATGAGCGCTTTTGAGTGTTGGACAGTCTCTCTCCCTGCCCCGCCCGGTGCCCTCAGACACCAAGCCAGCGTAGAGCCCACTGAGCGAGCCACTTGGCGAAACGGGTCAACTGAGCTACCGAGGACCTCTCGTGAAAGTGCGCAGGAAAGGCATGTGCCAAGCAACAACGCAGCAAGAAGCGGGGGTGGGGTGAACCAACAGAAGAACCGGCTCCTGGGGGGTTCCCAGAGCCGGCTCCCAGTGGGAGAGGTCGGTGTGATCCGAAGGCGATTCCCTTAGACCTCTCGGTTTCAGGCAGGCGGCCCGTCGAAGGAGACCCAGTCGGCCCAGGCGGCGTCGGGGTCGGTGCTCACCTTCCAGGAGGACACCGCGCCGGAGTCGTTGCCGACCACGATCTGCGGCCGACCGTCTGTGAGGCTCGCCGCCCCCACACTGCGTGCCGAGCCCGGCATACCGTTGAACTTTGCCCAGTCGGCCCAGCCCGCGTTCGGGTCGGTGGTCAGCTTCCAGGTGGTCCACAGTTCCCCGCTGTCGGTCACCGCGAACACCTGCGGCCGCTCGTCCGTGAGCGGGGCCGCCGCCAGTGACGCCACTGTGCCGTGATCGAAGCGGAACGGCTGCCAGCCGATCCATGCGGCGTCAGGATGCGTGTCCACCTTCCAGTTGCTGAACAGTCCCTGACGGCTTCCAGCAAAGAGCTGGGGGCGACCGTCCGTCAACCGTGCTGATGTCATGCTTCGAACAGACATACTGCTGCACCTTTCTGATACGCCCTGCCGGGCATCCGTACATCGCGCCCCCACCTAACCCAGCATTCGAGCCCCCTGCGAATCCGCAAGGCGAACGCTTGATCCAGTAGGCCGAAAGGGTCATAGTCCGCTGCTGACTTTCAACTCGGTGAGCTGGTCATCCTCACGAAGCCGAGCGGACGCTTCTCAACCTCGCGAGCAAAGCCCTCGCTCAGCACGGATCGAACCGGTCCCGTAAGCAACGCTGACGCCCCCCACTCGCCGACAGCGACAAGGGACGGCTCTGGGTCGTCGGGGGCGCTGAGGGTGAAGCGGCGGTGGCGAGGTCGACCTGCTGCAACTCGATGCCTTCGGGGGCCGAGCCGTAAGGCCAGCGAGGCCACACGGAGCAGGAAGCGGGTTTCGGCGCCGCCGCCCTCCTCGCCGCCGGTCTTGGGGGGCGAGGAGGGCGATGGCGCCGACTCGGCGCTGCCGTCGACGACGACCACGTCGCGGTCGGCCCGAGGCTGAGGCGCACCCGGCCGTCCGCCAGCACGTTGCGGCCGGCGACCGAGGCGCACGGCGTCGAAATGAAACACGCGATCCCGTCCCCGAGGTAGGACAGCGCGATGAGGTGGACGCCGCCCGAGCCCGAGGTCGCGGCCCACAGATCGACGTCGCTCTGCAGCCTTGCGCGAGTGTCCCTCAGCCTCGCCTCACGTCCACCCGGCAGCGCGCCCGTCATACTTCCTCCAGTCCCTGCAATCGCTTCGTGCAGGGCCCTGCCTTGCGGGGGCGGGCTCCGTCGGTCGTCGGTCGGTTCACTTCGGTCGCGGGCTTTCGCGGACGCCACGGCCTCAAGCGCCCAGCGGCCTCGCGCGCACCGCCCCCATGTGGGCCACGTGGAGCACGAAGCGCGTCGTATGGACGGAGCCGTTCGGCGGCGGGCCGGCAGCCTGACCCATGTCCGGCCATGCGCGCGGCGCACCTGGTCCGAGTGACGATGGCGGCCGGTCGCGGGCGGGCGGATCCGCCAGGCGCCCGGGCGCCGCCCGACGTAGGGAACCTTGACCGCTTGCACTGATTCCGAATGCCGCCGCCCGGCACTGCTTGAGCCGGTTGATGGTCCGTTCGATGGTGTTGCGCATCTTGTACCGCTCTTCGTCGAAGCCTGGTGGCGTCCGCCGTGTGAGCCTTTGCGCAGGCGGGCGGCCTGACTGTCGGTCTTCTCCGGGATCGTGTGGCGGACACCCCGGCGCCGCAGGTACTCATGACAGGACTTGTTGCTGTACGCCTTGTCGGCGGCCATGCTTTCGGGCTTCTTACGGGGCCTGCCCGGACCAGGCTTGGGGACGCGGATCTCCGCCATGACCGGGTTGAACTGTGTGCAGTCAGCCCGCTGAGCTGGTGTGACGACGAGTGACAGCAGGCGGCAGCGGCCGTCTGCGCCGATGCAGTCCGAGACTGAAAGCAGCTCAGAGATCGTCGGTCGTCCCCAATCGACCATGTCGCAATGCTGCTGCCGGGGGCGTACGGTCTGGTCAGGGCGAGATTCGAGTTTGCTTCGCGAAAGGGCGGGGAGCCGAGGAGAGAGGGCGCGCCTACAGAGGACGTCCCTCACTGGAGGGCGTTATGATCATCCTCGGAGTCATTCTGCTCGTCATCGGCCTCGTGGCCGGCATCGGCATTCTCTGGACCATCGGAATCGTCCTGGTCGCGATCGGGGTTCTGCTGTGGATTCTGGGAGCGGTAGGACATGCGGTCGGCGGACGACGGCACTACTGGTAGCGCCGCGCGGCACCTTCCATCAGGGCATTTTCGGCTGAGCATGTCGGCGATGCCCGCAGCAGCGAACGTCAGCATGGCTCGGTGCTGGCTCCGTCGCGCTGTGAAACTGACCTACCGAGCTACATCCCCCAGCTGACGGAAAGCACCGGTCGCGATGACGCCTCATGCTCCTGTTCGTCCCCCGCCCTCACAGGCGTCCGGAAGTGACTTCGCCAGACTGTCGAAGGAGATCGCCGACGCCGGGCTGATGCGCCGCCGCCCCGGCTACTACACGGCCCGCATCACCACGGTAGGCGCGCTCTACGCCGGCGGCTGGACCGCTTTCGTACTCATCGGCTCCAGCTGGTGGACACTGGCCATCGCCGCCTTCCTCGCACTTGTTTTCGGCCAGGTCGCCCTCCTCGCTCACGACGTGGCCCACAGGCAGGTATTCCGGCTTCGCAAGGCCAGCGAGCGGTTCGGCCGGATCGCCGGGAACGCGGGCATCGGGATGGGCTACGGCTGGTGGCAGGACAAGCACACCCGCCACCACGCCAACCCCAACCACGAAACCCTCGACCCCGACCTGATCCCCGACCTGCTGGTCTGGTCCCAGCAACAGGCCCGCGCCGCCAAGGGCCTTCCCCGGCTCATCGGACGCTCCCAGGCCATCCTCTTCTTCCCTCTCCTCACACTCGAGGGCTTCAACCTGCATGTGATGGGTGTGAAGGCCCTGGCCAACCGTTCGTTGAAACACCGCGCCCAGGAAGGCACCCTGCTCTTTGCCCACTTCGCGCTCTTTCTCACTGCGCTGTTCCTGGTGCTGCCGCCCGGTATGGCGATCGCCTTCCTCGCCGTTCACCAGGGCCTGTTCGGCCTCTACCTCGGCTCCATCTTCGCCCCCAACCACAAGGGCATGCCGATTCTGACCGGCAAGGACCGCCCCGACTTCCTCCGCCGCCAGGTCCTCACCTCACGCAACGTGCGCGGCGGCCGGTTCACCGGCATCGCCCTGGGCGGTCTCAACCACCAGATCGAGCACCACCTGTTCCCCAGCATGCCCACCCCTCAACTGCGCGCCGCCCGCCCCATCGTCCGCCGCTACTGCAGCGAGCTGGGCATCCCCTACCTTGAGACCGGTCTCATCGCCTCCTACCGACAAGCCCTCACAAGCCTTCACCAGGCAGGACGCCCCATCCGCGACGCACGCTACCGCTCAGCCAAAACTTCATCCGCGTCCTGAGCTGGATGCTCGCTACGCCTCCAACCAGCGGAGCCGAGTGGAGAGAACATCCCACTGGAATGACAGCGCGATATCCGGCGCCTGCGGACCGCTCCCCGGATTCGGCGGAGACAGGACCGCCCTCCGACTCGGACAACGGACTGGCCAAGAGGGCGGGCACAGCTCATGACGATCCACCAGAGCGAGCGTGTGTGTCGGCGATGCCCTCGCCGCACGGGATCGGTCGTCAACGTGGTTCGGTGCTGCTGTCGTTCACGGTTCGCTGCCTCCACCTCTGCTGGACCGGCGGCTCCCCAAGGGTGGGCGCTTCCCGAGCGACAATGCAGGGGCGGGCCGTCACAGAGTGGTCTAGCCAACTGGTCACATGGCGCCGCATACCGGGGATCACTCCTGCCGCTCTTCATCGGCGGGCTCGTCCTCCCACTCCTCTTCCTCGACGTCCCCTTCTTCTTCGTCTTCTTCGTCCTCTTCGTCTTCCGCGGCTTCGTACTCGCCGTCACTCTCCGACTCCTCGGCCTGTGCTGCTTCTTCCTCTTCCATCGCTTCGTCGTGCGACATGACGACTTCGCCGTCCCGGATCTCGCCGCGCCAGCCTTCCGGCTCTTCCTCGGTGAGAGTGACGTACCGCTGGAAGTGCTTGAAGTCCAGCCTCATCCGGCGGCCCTGAGCCCGCCACAGATTTCCGGTCTTTTCGAAGAACCCGGACGGGTAGTACTCCACGACCAGGACGATCCGCGTCACTGTCGGCGCCAGTTCGTGGAAACTGACCGCACCCTTGGTCGTCCCCTTTGCACCTTCGGAGGTCCAGACGATCCGGTCGTCCGGGATCTGCTCCTGGACAGTCGCTTTGAAGCTGCGCGAAGAGGGGCCGACCTTGACCTTCCAGTCGCTGGTCATCTCGTCGCTCTTCGAGACGCTGTGAACACCCTTGGTGAAGCTGCTGAACTCCTCGTACTGCGTCCAGTAGTCGTAGGCCGTGCGCAGGGGCACGCCGACATCGAGGACCTCAATGATGTTCATGCTCTTGCTGCTACCGGACTTGCCCTTGCCGCCGCCGAACGCTTCCTTGACCTTGTTCACGACGCTGTCCTTGAGGCCTTTGGCCTTCTCGGACAGGAACGCCTTCACGGGGGATTCGCCCCCGAGGATGCGCGAGCCGATTTTGAGCAGGCCGCCGTTCTCGGCGGCATCGGTGAGCTGATCGGTGACGTCCGTGACCTTGTCACTGGCTTTCTCCGCGAGCCGTTCAACCTGTGAACCGACGAAACCCGACAGTGCCTCACGCAGTCCGCCCATCCCCGACTCCTGCGTCTCCGGCTGCTTCGTCTCCTTCCCGGCCATGGCGGGCTACCTCCGGCGATCGGCGCGCTTGGACGTCTTCTTCTCAGCCCGTCCTGAAGACGCCGCCTTCTTTGCGGGAGCCTGCTTCCTGGCGGCAGACTTCTTCGCTGGGGCTGCATTCTTCGCGGCCGGCTTCGTCGCAGAGGACTTCTTCCTCCGGGATGGTTCCTTCGGCCCGGAGGAACTCCGGGCAGAGGGGGCCCTCTCACGCCTGGACGCGGTACCCCTCTCGGTCCGAGCCGTCTCCCGGGAGCTTCTCCGGCGCTGCGGGCGCTCGGCTTCAGGCTCCTCCTCCTCTTCCTCCTCCGGCTCTTCCTCGTACTCCTCCTCCGGCTCTTCCTCGTACTCCTCCTCCGGCTCTTCCTCGTACTCCTCCTCCGGCTCTTCTTCTTCCTTCTTACCGAAGCTTGCCGTGCGGTCACGGAGGGTGTCCGCGAGCGTCCCCATGCCGCGAGTGGCAGCAGCTGTCACTGCCTTGCGGCCGGCCTCGAGGAACTCCCCTTTCAGCTGTTCCTGTAGTTCGGCGACCTGCGGGATCTCCGCCAGCTTGCGCATTCCCTCGGCAGCGAGCTGGCGCGGCTCAAGACCGAACCGTCTGCCCGCCAGATACGTCCCCACGCTCAGGGCGAGCTTGCCTTTCTTCGTACGGCCCAGCACGTAACCGCCGACTACGGCCGCGGCAAGAGCCATCTTGGTCTGATCATCCATGCGCACGTCACCTTCATCGTTCCCTCGGGGACCCGCCCGTGCCGCGCACACTGCTGCTGTCAGTGGTCTCTGCCCAACGGCGGCCACTGCGGCCGATTTTGGGAGCGCAACGAAGGGGGAACCTGGTCCTGCTCACTTCGGCCGGGGCCGGCCATCTACAGCCCGGCGATTCCGGCCACGACGGGCGGTCGCCTCGGTACGGGAGCCATCAGTCAATGCCGGTCCTGTACTCACCAGTTTCGCCCGAATGGTGTCGGTCGCATCTTGAGAAGCCCTGCCTCCTGCTGCGGAGGCGGGTCGCTGCGGCAGTTCCGGGGTTGCCAGTCGCTGGACGTCAGCGCCGACCGCTGCAAGATCAAGACCGCACCCGAGTTCGACACGGACAAGCTCACTGGCGGCCCCAACTGCCTTGAGCAGCTCGGCAAGTACTACGGGCAGCACATGTGACCTCTCATGCACGTCGGTACGGGTCCCGCCGGTAGTTGGCTACCGGCCAGATCAGACCGCCCACCGGCGCCGCCTGGTTTTCGTCTCCCGGCGGCGCGACCCTCAGGTCGGCGTCCGTCAAGTTCGTCTGCGACAAGGCGCTGGTGAAGGCACCAGGGGCGAACCGCGACTCGCCCGCCGCCGAGAGTGACCCCTCCACCCGAGGAGGGCAAAGCGCCATAGTCCTCTTCCTGGTCCTGCTTGTCGTCGCGATCGTGCCGGGCATCATCGGCGTGGCCGTCGAGGGCATGCTGTATCTCTCCATGGGCGTACTGCTCCTCATCGCCAACGTGGGGTACCTCGCCGTGCGGTCGGCATTGCGCCGACGCCCGACCCGCTGACCGTCCGGCCCACACGATGTCCGGCCGCCCCCGGCTGGCGCCCCAAAGCCACACGATCGTCACGTCCACCCTGCCGCAGCTCTGGCACGCGCCAGCGGCGTGCGGTCGCCCGGCGACAGGACAAACCGACAGGACAAACGAGGAACGCTCCACACGTCGGGTGGTGCGAGGAACGGATCGGCACGATCCGCAGGTTCAGGCCGTCTACCAGTAGTGCCGTCGTCCACGGACCGCGTCACCCAGCGATCTCTGGATCCACAGGATGACCCCGATGACGACCAGGATGATCCCGATGGCCCACATGATGGCGATCTTGGCCACGAAACCGATGATAAGCAGGATGATCGTGATGTCCTCGGATCGCGCGGAGTGATCCCCCTGCCCAGCAGGTCCCTCGCCCGCCTTCAGCGCAAACCCACACCGGGATGCCTGGAAGTTGGCACGGGTCACGGCCGAGCGGCGTCGCGGTCGACGGTCTCCAGCGAGTGGACCACCAATCCCGGGGCATCATGCCGTCCCTGTCGCAGTGGCCTCGTTGGCGGTGCAGTTCTACCGTAGGGAGATACGAAGCAGATCCTTGGAGCGCGTCATGATCGTCATCCTCGGACTCATAATCCTGCTCGCCGCGGTAGTCGTCGGGGGCCGCTGTTGTCACCAACAGCGGCAGCGCGCACGAGGTTACCGGCGGGTTCTCGGTATTCGGCTTCGACGTGACCGGCTCCACCGGCACGCTCTTCCTTTGCGGCATGATCGTCGGGGCAGCGGCCCTGTTTGGACTGAGCCTGCTCCTGACCGGTGCACGCCGTACCTCTCGCCGTGGCAGCACCGCGCACCGCGGACGCAAGCCGTCGCGCCGCGAGACGGCCTCTGCCGGGAGGGACCGCGACGACCTGGTCGACCAACGCGAGCCCGCCCGCGCGGACAACGCGAATGCGCGGGGGAACGACTCACCCCAAGGTGATCGCACTCGAGCCCCGGACAGCGGTCGCCGCAGCAGACTGCACTTCGGGCACCGATCCACCCCCCAGTAGGCGTGCGGCCGCACGCGCAGATCGCTGACCGGCCGGCGTCACGGTATTCCTGCCACCGAACCCCAACAGACAATTCACCCAGGGTGGCTCCGATGAGTATCGCGAAGAAGATCACGCACAAGGCCGAATCGATGAAAGGCGGCGGCAAGAAGACAACCGGCCGCGCCACCGGCAGCCGGCGCCTGCAGGCCGAAGGCCGCGGAGACCAACTCAAGGGCAACATCAAGCAGGCCGGGGCAAAGATCAAGGACGCCTTCAAACACTGACCACTCCGCCCCGTCGACCCGACCAGGTCTACGCCGAAGCACGCGGGAGGACCTGCATGGGTACAGCTGGGCGTCGATCCGAGACAGGCGCTCCGGCTGTTTGCGCATGCCCTCAGGCGGCTGACGACGCCCCACAACGCCGCCAGCGGCCGCCCGACGATCACCACGGACGGACTGGTGTACCTCAAGTAGCCGACCGAGCACCCACGCAGCGACGCAGCGGGAGTAAGCAAGGAGCGGCAGCAGCACCCGAAGGTCTGCGGCCGCTCCTTCTCCGTTGCGCGAACAACCTTGCCGCGCGGAATGAGCAACGACGCGGGCATCCACTATCAGGCCAACGATCGACGCTCCCGCATCGACCAGGTGTCGGCGGTCTCTCCCAGCCGTCGCCGACACTGAGGCTCGTCTGGCCGTAGAGACGGGGGCTTTCCGTCAGATCGTTGAAGAATGTCCGAAGTGCGACTAATGCACAGTTCAGTGTTCCCAGGATGTTCCCATTGCGCACCCAAAGGTCTTCCAGGGTGGTTCCCTGGAAGACCTTTAGTGCGCTGACCTGCAAATTTTGTGGTGCCCCCGGCAGGATTCGAACCTGCGACACCCGCTTTAGGAGTTCGATCCGCCGTCCTCAGCAGGCAGCTGCTGCGAGGTTTGGGCCGATGCCTACGACCGCTCGGAGTTGCCGGCGTCCGGCGCTGTTGATGTCAGCTGACCCTGCTTGGTTCGGCTACGGGCGACGGTAGGCGGCACGGTCGACACCGGGTACCGGGGCCCGGGACAGGTCCATGTAACACGGGTAGTCGGGGTCACCTACCTCCATGAGCACGAACTGATCGAATTCGTGATTAGCGAAGCGATGGAGGTACTGCAAGAAGAGTTCCAGTTCCTCGTCGGAGAGAGGTTCGCCGTGTCGGTCGTTTCGCACGCCCGCTGCACGTAGCGCGCCGCCGGGCGCGGCCAGCCGGGGCGAGGACAGGAGGCAGGCCGCGCCGGCGCCGTGCCCGGGCACGCAACGGGCACGGGATGCTTGAGCTGGTCCCGGACAACAAAGAAGCCCCCGGCCGATGGCCTGGGGCTTTCTAGTGGAGCGGGTGACGAGAATCGAACTCGCGCTCTGAGCTTGGGAATCAACCAGCATTTGAGTGGCTGCCGCAGCGCTGACCGGGTGAAATGCCCGAGATGGCATCGTCTCGGGACGGCGCGCAGATGCCCGTGGTGACCGTTGTTTACCGCTTCGTATGGCACGTAGTGGCACGGCGACGGGTTCCGCTCGGTCGGACCAGCTCGGCGAGTAGTTGCAGGGGTGCAGGCTCGCTCGCGATGGTGGGGGTGTCGGGGTACGGACGTGTCTCCCCAGCCGGGTACGAGCGGACATCCTCGGCTGCTTGGTCGCCGCATGGCCGGGGCCGGCCGATAGCCAGCC
>NZ_JBSHNE010000089.1:0-10736 GCF_053646035.1 Streptomyces sp. NPDC055287
TCAGCGAGGTGATGTCCCTGACCGCCTGGCCCTGCGCGGACATCAGCACCACGATGGCCCGGCGCAACCTCACCGGATCCTTGGCGGTGCGGCTGATCCGCTGCAGCCGACGGCCCTCCTCCATGCTCACCGGCCGGACGAACACACTCGGTTGACGCCCCACGACCACCTCCAAGATCAGGCCCTGGAGACAGTCTGCTCACCCCCGAGCAGCACGTCGAATACCCGGCCGACGATGCGAGCCGAGCCACTAGTTGCGCGGTTCCGTGCCGCGTCGGCGTAGGGAGGTTCCGGACTCAGTGAGGATGCCGTGCACGAAGCCGTAGCTGCATGAGCTTGCTTCGGCGATCTTGCGAATGGACTCGCCGGCCTCGTAGCGGCTCTTGTACTCGGCCGTGATCTTGTCGCGATCCGATCCCGTGACTCGCTTCGGCATGATGGCAAACCCCTCGGGTGTAACGCCGGTTCGTGGGGTGATGATCGTAGAGGTGCGGCGGGCGGCGGGGGGTCGGTTCCAGCCAGCCTTGGACGGCTGTACTGCAGGACCGCCTGCCGCCCCTTTCGTGGCACGGTGCCGCCACCTACTGGGCACTTCCTCGTGAGCCCTACGCACCACCGCACTCTTGGTCGTTGGGCGCGGACTCACCCTCAGACGTCAGCTGTGTGCCGGGAGGTGGGGGGCGAGCCGCGCAGTTCTTCATTGATGCGCGCGGCTTCTTCGAGCTGGTCCTCGAGGATGACGATGCGGCAGGCCGCGTCGATCGGGGTACCGGCGTCGACGAGTTCGCGGGCGCGGGCGGCGATGCGCAGTTGATAGCGGGAGTAGCGGCGGTGTCCGCCTTCGGAGCGGAGCGGGGTGATGAGGCGGGCTTCTCCGATGGTGCGGAGGAAGGCGGGGGTGGTGCCGATCATCTCGGCGGCCCGGCCCATGGTGTAGGCGGGGTAGTCGTCGTCGTCGAGACGGCCGTAGGAGTCGTCTGCTGTCATCTGCACCTCTCTATGGAACGCGTGGAGGGGCCCTGGTGCCATATGGCACCAGGGCCCCGAAGGAACTTCTACACCATCTGCCGGCCCTGGTACTGCGCCGGCCTTCTGTGTCCGCAGACCCGACCGAGATGTTGTCGGGGGTGCGGGGATCGCGGTTGCTTGACCGGAGACCACCTCACTATCGATGTCCTGCGGTACCCGGGCTCATGACTTCCGCCCGGGCGATCCTGATGGCGCCTCATTCCTCCGTTCTTCCCTCTGTGATCAACTACCTACGAACGGGAACTGCGCAACTGCTGATACTGCGTACTGCTCCGTGGCCTGTGACAGCGCCACTCTTCGGCAGCCAGCCCCGTCGCCCGTCTTGCGTCTGCTCTGGCTTAGAACCCCACTGCCGAACCTCCCGGTGCGCGCGTCCGCAGCCGACGCCTTCACCGAGGTGCTGCTCACTGACTTCACTGCTGGGTACTGCGAACTGCACTTGCGGGTACTGCTAGCCACTGCGCTTTCTGCGGTACTGCTCACGGCGGCCCCTGATCACTGCGGGCCACCCGGTCCGGTCGTCAGTCCCGTCGCCGTCCTGCAACAACCCTGGCTTCGAAACTCCACCACCGCACCGTCCTGCGAACTGCAACTGCGGTATTGCTGCCCGGCAGTTCGTCTCTGCCAGGCCCTGCGGTCTCTCTGAGCTACGAGAGAAACCATAACCACACCACTGACCAATGTCTACTCCAGCCGACATAGATTCTCGTGCGTCCGACGGTGAGGTAATCGACCTCGAACAGCGATGGAGGACGGAAGTAAGCCGGGTTAACGGGCCGCAGCCGGGGCACAAGCCCCGGTCAGACAGGACCTGACATCGACGATCCAGAGACCGGGGTGACCTGATGGATACGACGAGCGTCAACGTCGCAACCCTCCGTTCGGCGACATCCGCAGCCGGCGCACGCGACAGCGCCCGGGAATTCCTCGAAGGTCTCGTACCGGCGCTCGCATCCGAGGCCGCCGACACGGTGGTCCTGGTCGTTTCGGAGCTCGTCACCAAGCCCTGCGCCACGGCGGCGGCACCTGCACCCTGGACCTGACCGCGCACCCGGACAGCATCGAGGTGGCCGTGCATGACCCGAGTCCGCAGGCTCCGCGCATGCGTACCCCCGATCTGAAAGGCGGCACCGGAGGCTTCGGCTGGCCCATGGTCAACCGCCTCGCCCGCGCCACCGCCGTGACCCGCCAGCCGACCGGCGGCAAGACCGTAAAGAGCCCTACTCCCCCGGTAACGCCAAGGCGCCGGCGCAGCCTTGGGTGACCAGCGGCCCCCCGAGGCCAGCCAGTGATGCCGCCCGATTTGCGTCGGCATCTGGACCAGTGCTCCTACTGCGGGACAGCTGTGGATCAGCTCGACCACTCAGGGCAGCGCCTGCCGCTCCTCCTCGCCGAAGCCGCCCGGTGGTGCAGGGAATTGCGGGTGTCCAAGCTGGTGTGGGCGGCCTTTGCGGGGCAGGCTGTGAAGTGCACGGGCTTCGGGAACATCGCGCGAGAGGGAACTTGTAATGATCCAGATCGCGGATATCCGTGAGTGGCGTACCCATGATGTCGTGGACACGGGCGGTCACAAGATTGGTGCGCTCGAAGCGGTCTACGTGGACACCAGCACCGACGAGCCGGCCATGGCCACCGTCCAGGTCGGGCTGCCCACCCGACGCCACCTGGTCTTCGTTCCGCTCGCGGGCGCGCTGGTCGGACCGGGTTACGTCAAGGTCGGCTACGACCGGTCGCTGGTGAAGAAGTGCCCGTCGATCGGCACGGACGATGTCCTGCCCGCCGAGGACGAGGCGGCGGTCTTCGCGCACTACGGCCTGCCGTACAAGCCCGGTACGAACGGTGAGCGTCAGCTCGCCCGGCGCTGACCCGCCCATGGAGGAGGTGCCATAGTCATGACGTTCTTCTTGCTCCTCGTCATCGCGGCGATCGTGCTGGGCTTCATCGGTGTCGTCGCCGAAGGACTGTTCTACCTGCTGATCATCGGCATCGCGGTGTTCGCCGCGGCCCTGGTCTACCTCGGTCTGCACATGCGGCGCTCCGGCCGACGCCGCCCGCTGCGCTGACTGGCCAGCTCAGCCTCGTTCGGCGACACACCGGGCTGATTCGTCCGGGCCGCCGACGTTGACATAGGGGCTGGACTGCCGACACCCGTGCTCCTCGGATCGAGCTGGCCAAAGCTCCGAGACGGGGAACACCGACCAGTCCCATGCGCCGTTGGCGTCCGTGTCGGCGAGGAGCACCAGGTCCTCCTCGCTCACGCGGGCCCGCCCGCGGGCCACTGCGAGCTTGGCCAGGTAGGCAAGGTGGAAGTCGTCGGGGAGGTCTCTGCCGCCCTGGGTGGCCCGGTGAACCAAGACCACGGTGTCGTCCGATCCGACGCGGGCCGCGACAAGCTCCTCGGCGGACGTGCTGAGGTAGGTGATGGCGTCGGAACGGATCCGACGGCTTTTCTCCGGCTCGCTATGACTTGGACTCAGCACCCAGACGTCGGCCATGGTCCCCTCCCGAGGGTCAGCGGTGATCATCAAGACCCATCCTCCACCCGGCCGGAGCTAGTACGACAGGACAACACCGGGGGTGATCGACGACGACTTCCTCACCTTCGCCCTCGCTCAAGACAGGCCCTCCAATACCTCGCGGCGGCGGGCAGTCGGGGCCTCGTGCAGCGTCGGGCTCGTGAGGCCCGCACGGGCGCAGGAGTGGCGGTCGCGAATCGGCGGCCTTGGCCACCCGCATCCCCCACTCCCGCAGCGACTTCATGCCTTATCTGCCTCTTCGGTGGTCACAGTCGCCGCACACCTTCGGCCGTGGATGGTCGTGCGGCGGGGCATATATGGAGCGCATCCTAGGATCGCCGACGGACGACGCGCGCTCGAGCTGGTCAGGAGAACGTGGCCGGTGTCGGAGCCATGAGAGACGCAAGGCCGCTCACGGTTGCTGCCCGCCGGGCGGGCAGCAACCGTACCTTCACGCGTCCGTGGTCCCTCCGGTCTGATCCCGGACGCGTCTCAGCCGCCGACGTGGATGCCGGGGCGGCGGGTGGGGTCGGGTTCGTGGCTGCGGATGATTTCGCGGGTGACCGGAGCGGTGTCGCCGCGGCCGATCAGGAAGTAGCGAAACATGTGCACCAGAGGGCTTCCTTCGGCCCACGCGAAGTAGCAGTGCGGCTGAACTCCCGTGGCGTCGCGCAGGGCCAGCAGGATCGTGGCGATGGCGTTCGGCGCGGCCGGGGCTTCGGCACGCAGGATCCGGTATCCGTCCACTTCGACGCCGCGGACGGTGAGGGTTTCGCTGAAGTCGGAGGGGTCGACGACGTCGATCTCCAGGAACAGCACGTCGGCGGGGCCGGGCACCGGGTTGGTGCCGCGCTGTTCGCGCTCCTTGTCGGAGTACTCCGCCAGGTCGCCGGCCTGGCGACGGTTGGCGATGATGTTGATGGAGTTGTCGTGGGCAAGGGTGTCGGTGATGAACCGGCGGGCGGCCGGGTCGAAGACGATGCGATCGGCGCGCAGTTCGGTGGTGCGCGAGACCCGGGAGATCAGTGACACGGCGATGATGCCGGCGATGAACATGCCGGAGATGGCGATGCCGTCGGGTTTGTCGACGATGTTGTACACCAGGGCGTAGAGCAGGATCGCGGTGAGCAGCGCGAAGCCTGTGGCGGTGGCGCGTCGGCGGCGGCGTACGGAGGAGACGGTGACGGCGAAGGCGCCGGAGACCATCATGGCCAGGATGCCGGTGGCGTAGGCGCCGGCCTGGGCGTCGACGTCGGCGTCGAAGGCGATGGTGATGACGATGCACAGGGCGGTGTAGACGATTACGACGGGGCGTACCGCGCGTCCCCACTCGGGGGCCATGCCGTAGTCGGGCAGGTAGCGGGGCACGATGTTGACCAGGCCGGCCATCGCGGATGCGCCGGCGAACCACAGGATCAGGATGGTGCTGATGTCGTAGAAGGTTCCGAACGCCTCGCCGACGTGCTCGTGGGCCAGCCAGGCCAGGGCGCGGCCGTTGGCCGCACCTCCCGGCTCGAACTCCTTTTCAGGGATGAGGACGGTGGTGACGAAGCTCGCGGCAAGCAGGTAGACGCTCATGATGAGTGCGGCGGTTGTCAGGAGCCTGCGGGTGTTGCGGATCCGTGAGCGCAGCCGCTGTTCGGCATCGGCACCCTTGGCGGCCACGAGCGGCATCATGCTTACGCCCGTCTCGAAGCCGGACAGGCCCAGCACGAGCAGCGGGAACGCCAGCAGCGCCGGCCGCATGAGATCGCCCAGGCCGCCTCCCTCGTCGCCGAGCGCGTCCGTCCACGCCGACCACGCCCCCGGCGTGGTGAATACGTCCACCAAACCGACAGCGATGACCACCGCGTTGAGTACAAGGAAGACCGCGACCAACGGGATGGCCACACTGACCGCTTCACTGAATCCGAGCAGGAACACCCCTCCGAGCACCACCAGCAGCGCCACCGTGAGAGCGACCTCGTGACCGTGCAGGGCCTGGGGGAAGAAGGGGTTCTCCACCACGTGCACGGACGCGTCCGCTGTGGACAGGGTGATCGTGATGATCCATGAAGTGGCCACGAACCCGAGCAGGACCAGAACGAACAGCTTCCCCCGCCAAAACGGGAGCAGGTCCTCCAGCATCGCCACCGACCCGGCTCCGTGCGGGCTCTCCTTGGCCACCCGCCGGTACATCGGCAGCATCCCCAGGAGGGTCAGCGCCACGATCAGAAGCGTCGCCAGGGGCGAGACCGCCCCGGCGGCGAGTGCCGCGATCGCCGGTACGTAGGCCAGGCTGGAGAAATAGTCGACGCCGGTCAGGCACATCACCTTCCACCAGGCGTGCGGCTCCGTATGTCCCTCACCGGCCGCCGGCCCGACCGGCTGCACCTGGTGCCGCAACAACCACCGCGCCATTCCCCCAGTGGGCTGTTTCCGCAACGCCGGGCTGTCCACCACTTCCGGCACGGCCAGTTCGTTCGGGTCGCTCATATCCCCCATCAACCTTTCCTCCGCCCCGGCACACATGGCCCGGCGGACACCGCGCTCACCAACCGCAACGATCACCGAGTATGCGACCTGCCGGCAGTACCCCCTTGGTGAGGGGGTACGTGTCGACCGTCCCCGTGCACGCCGCCTCAAGGATTCGTCCCTGGTGCCAACTCACAGCCGCCGGGTTATAGCCGGGCGCTGCGGCGCTCCCGCAGAGCGGTGCGCGCCTGTCGGGTGTCGAGCAGGAGTGAGAACTCTTCGAACGCGATGCGCTGCACATCCCCTGCAGTCGGCTTGTGGTCTCCAGCGCGTGCCCAGGCCAGTACCGCCGCGGAGAATACGGGAGCAGCAGCCCGAGACACGGTTCGGGCACAGAGCATCATCCGGAGCTGACCGGGCAGGCGATCCGGAGCGAGGCGGCCCGCCCGGTCCGGCGGCCGCTTCGCTCCCCCGCCCATGAGGCGTCGCCCCCTCTGGCGCTCGTACACGCCCGGGCCTTCTACCCACACAAGCTCAGCCAGAACGGCTTCAACCTCCGGCACAGGCGGCCTTCAACAGCGGGCCAAGCGGGGGTTCAGCGCCCACCAGGCTGTGAGTTACATGGCTCGAAGGCCGGCCGCCGCTGCGGCCGGCCCCTGGAGGCCCTGCTCCGAGCCAGTCCCACTCACCACACTCGGGTGCCCCCACGACACGGTCTTAAGCGGGCATTCTCCGAGCTGGCCAGTACAGCGTGGTGCGGGAACGGAGGTGGACGGAGGCCCCGCACCACGCTGTACTGCCGGCGCCACCACAGGCACCTGCTCGACAGCATGCCCCACCCCCAACGGCCCTGCCCTGACCGATACGGCGCTGCCCACCACGCTTCACCCGGCCGGACCCGTGCCCCGGGATTCACCCGCCCTGTTGAGCCGGTCGAAGGCAGAGACGTCATCGCCGGGCAGCCCCTCCCCGGGGCGCCGCCCGTTGCTGCTACGCAGCGGCGGGCAGATCGCGCCGGGAGTCGGTCGTCGCCTCAGGCAGGCCGGACTGTCCCACCCCGCGGGGGCCGGCCTCATTCACGGACCTGCGCAGGAGCCGGCGGTGCTCACGACCCCCGAGGGTCTTGTGGCGGTGGACTGTCTGCGATACCAGTCGATGCGGCACCGAGTGTGTGTTTCATTTGACCAGCAGGTGTACGCACACCGGTGGTACACCCAGCGGAGGGCTGGGTAAAGGTCACGATTCGGAGCAGTCTCGTCTGTATGGGCGCAAGGCCCTGAAAAGACAGAACGGAATAGATTGTGAAGATCATGGTTATCGGAGCGACTGGGACGATCGGGAGCGCGGTTGCTCGGTCTCTGGGTACCCGTCATGACGTGTTATCTGTCTCGCGTTCCAACTCCGGGGCACTGCGAGTGGATATCAGTGACCCGGCCTCCGTTGATGCTCTGTTTCACGAGGTGGGTGAGGTTGACGCAGTTGTGTCGTGCGCGGCCCACGGAGGCATGGCACCGCTGGACACCCCGGAGGACGAACGGTTTTGGAGTGGGCTCGACGCAAAGCTGATCGGGCAGGTGAATCTGGTCCGGAGGGCGTTGCCGCATGTTCGGGACGGCGGGTCAATCACTCTGACGAGCGGCCGGTTTACTGAGCCGGTGGCGGGAAGCTCGCTGGGTTTCCTGGTGAATGCCGGCCTGGAGGCGTTTGTGCGGTCAGCAGTCGTCGAGATGCCACGGGGGCTGCGGTTGAACGTCGTCAGCCCGGGCTGGGTGCGGGAGAGCCTTGCAGCTATGGGCTTGGATCCGTCCAGTGGCATCCCGGTGACACAGGTCGCTGACACCTATGTTGATGCCATCGAGGGATTGTCCAACGGACGGACGCTGGCTGTCAGTGCCCGATAGTCCAAGGGGCGTGACTCGGCCCGGCAGCGACGGGGGAGGCACTGCCGGGCCGAGGGTCCGTGCTGGAGCACGGACGTCAGGGGGATCGTTCGCCTTCCGGCGAAGCGAGCGTGCGCTCGAGGATCGGCGCGCTGTTCCTGAGGTCTGTCAGTAGCTGTAGCGCAGCTCCGGAGGGGGAGTCGCGTTCTGCCATAAAGACCGCGACTCGCTGGCCTTCTGCGTGGGGAAGTTCCAGAAGTTCGTTGTAGAGCGTCATGGAGCCGACCACGGGGTGGCGAAACTCGCGTGTCTGGTGTGGGACGCACGGGTGGACGGGGTGTGTCGCCCACAGCGAAGCGAATTCTGTGCTCTTTAGGGTCAGTTCGCCGATGAGACCGGTGAGTTCGGGGTCGTCGGGGAACCGTCCGGCGGTCAAGCGCAGGTCGGCCACTGTGTCCCGGGCTTTGCCGCGCCAGTCCGCGTACAGTTCGCGCGTGTGTTCGTCAAGGAACACCAATCGAGCGACGTTGGGGCGTTGCCAGGTCTGAGAGGGAGCTTCGAACGGCAGATGCCCGGCAATCAGGGCGTGTGCCGCGCGGTTCCAGGTCAGCACGTCGCTGTAGCGGCCGATGACCAGTGCGGGAGTATCGCGGAAGGAGTCGATCAGTATCTGTGCGCTGGGACGCAGTTGTTCCGGCCGTCGACGCCTGCGCGTTTTGGGCAGTGGACGGGCGAGGCTGTGCAGGTGGGCACGTTCGGCTTCGTCGAGCTGGAGCACCCGTGACACAGCGTCCAGCACGGCGTCAGAGGCGTTTGGGCTCTGACCCTGTTCGAGCCGTGTGTAGTAGCCGGCGCTGACGCCGGCGAGCTGGGCCAGCTCCTCACGGCGCAGGCCAGGGACCCGCCGTCGGCCCCCGTAGTCGGGTAGGCCGACGTCTTCTGGCCGCAGCCGTGCCCGCCTGGTCCGCAGGAATTCTCCCAGTTCGGATTTCCGCTCCATGCCCACCAGCATGCCCCTCGTCGTCATCTCGTGCCTGTACCTGTCAGATGCAGGGTCAGCCGACCGCCTCGACTACGCGGTCGGTCCACTTCGCGAGGAGCCGTTGCGAGTCTTTCTGGCTGCTGCCCTCGGCGTACACGCGTGTTATCGCTTGGGACTGGTCGGGAAGGACCAGGGCCCAGCCACCGTCGGGTTCGATGATGCGCACGCCGTCCGTGGTCGTGTCGAGAACGTGGTCTCCGCCGGTCTCGGCGATGTGCCGCATGACCACGCCTTTGACGGACCACGGTGTGGTTATCTCCCGTTGCAGCACGTGGTCCTGTGGGAGCTGTGACTCGAGGCGGCTCAGCGGTTCGGCGGAACCTGCCAGGTGGCTGACTAGGCAGACCAGTGCTGCGGCGCCGTCGAAGGGCGCACCGGTGCCGGGCACCATGTAGCCACCAGCACCATCGCCGGCGAAGATCACGCCCGGCGCTGCGGCTGCCTTTGCCAGGGCGGCAGGCGATGTGCTGGCCCACTTCACGCGCGCGCCGTACGCTGCCGCCACGGTCTCCGCCGTGCGGGAAGCGGTGACTGGCAGCACGATGTGGCCGCCGCGGTGGTGGCGTACTGCCAGTAGGAGTTGGACAAGCACGGCGCGTGCGTCATCAACTGTCTCGCCCAGGTCGTTGACGAGGGTCAGGCGTTCCCCGACCGGGTCGAAGCGGGCCCCGAAGTTGGCTTGTGAGGATCGGACGAGTTGTCCGAGTCGGGAGAGTGCTTCTACGCGTTCGTCGGCGGTTTCGGTGGGGTGGGAGTCGTCGATGCCCGCGTTGACCACGAGTGTTTCGATCCCCAGCTGCCCCACCAGGTCGGCCAGAATGTGGCTCGCGGTGCCGTGCGCGGCGTCGACCACGATCTTGATGTCGGAGCGGGCAATCCTGTCGATGTCCATGGTTTCGGTTAGCGACTGCGCATACTCAGCGATGGCGTCTGTGGTATGGGTGATGGCTCCGATCTCGCCGGGGAAGGCGCGACGGTACTCCTGGCGGGCGTAGACGCGGTCCAGCTTCCGCTTCGCGGTTTCCGAGAAGTCGGCTCCGTTGGCGTCGACGAATAGGATTTCTACCGATTCCGGCAGGCCTGGAGCGGTGCGTACGTAGATTCCGCCCGCGGCGCCGTGGCTGCTTGCCGCCGCAGCACGGGCATGGTCACCGTACGCAGGTCCTGTACGTGTATCGCGCCGGCTTGGAGAGCGGAGGCCATGCATTGGGCCAAAGCTCGTGCGCCGCGTGAGTGGTCGCTGGCCAGGGCGACGGTGTCGCCCTTCTTGAGGGTGCTCGCGTAGGCGCTGGTGAGGCGTACGGCCAGCTCTGGGGTGATGTCGACGTTGAGGATCCCTCCGACGCCGCGGGGGCCGAAGAGCTGGGCTTGGCCACGGGATTCCCACACGACGGAGGTGTTGACCCGCGCTCCGTCCTCGATGGTCTTCGAGGGGTAGATCCGCACGCCCGAGACGACGACGGCTCCGTCTCCGACGGTGCAGTTGTCACCTATCACTACGGCGGGTTCCAGGCGGGCACCACGCATTACGGCGGTGCCCTTGCCGACGACGCAGGCGTTCAGCAGTGCGCTGGGTCCTACGTATACGTTCTCGTGGAGGACCGCACGTTCGACGACGGCGCGTTCCGCGACGACGCTCCCCTTGCCGATTACCGTGTGGGGGCCGATTTCTGCCTTTGCCTCGACGCGGGTGTACGCGCCGATGGTCAGCGGCCCTCTCAGAGGGCGTTTATCCAGGTCAGGCCCCATATGCGGCA
This sequence comes from Streptomyces sp. NPDC055287, assembly GCF_053646035.1. Taxonomy (NCBI): domain Bacteria; kingdom Bacillati; phylum Actinomycetota; class Actinomycetes; order Kitasatosporales; family Streptomycetaceae; genus Streptomyces; species Streptomyces sp. NPDC055287. Next base: position 10,679 of record NZ_JBSHNE010000089.1, read on the forward strand.
CTGGTTCCTGTCCTGCTTTGAAGGCTTTCTCTCCATAAGGGGCTAATGAACTTCCCCG
>NZ_JBSHNE010000090.1:0-10361 GCF_053646035.1 Streptomyces sp. NPDC055287
GACCTTGCCGAGTTGATTCCGTGAGATACCAGTGCAGATAGGATGCGAGAGAGCCGTACGGGCCAAGGATCGCTTCACAACTTTCCCAACCCGTAAGGCTCACTGCATGTCACGGCCTGATCAGCACTTGGTTTCGTACACCACGTCGTAAACCTTTTCCCCTCAATAGTGTGAAAGATGGATATACGGTCTTTCGGGGGGATGGCGCTGGCTGAACCTGAGGGGGCGGCGGAGTTCTCGTCGCTGTTACTCGACCGCTCGTTGGGGGTTCCGTGTGTCCTGACCATGATCTCGACGTCGACAGACCCTCCGCCCTCTCCTCCACACCTGCTGCGCGCCCTCTCGCCGTGGACCGGGCGGTGCCGCAGTCGGTTGTCCGTGTCCGGGTGCACCGGGAACGGTGCCGCCGGGTGCTGGAGCAGCGCCGATGTGCGGTGCTGGGGCTGTCCCCGTTCAATTCCTTCTTCACCCCGCAGGCCATCCGGTCTTTGGTGGCCTGGGCCGATGCGCGGTTCGACCGGGTGGAGGTGATGCTGCCGGGTTTCGAGGCGGCGTTCGGGCCGATCGCTGCCGGGATGGAGCCGCGTGCCGCGGTCCGCCACACGCTGCACTCGGTCAGGACCCTGCGCGGGGCGGCCAAGACGGCGTTTGCACGGGTGGGCCGCAAGCCGCGGGTCCACACTTGGACGAGCAAGGCCGCCGATCCACATTACCGGGCGCTGTACCGTGCCGGCGCCGATGCCTTCCACCGCTCGGCCGTCTTTCGCGACCTGTGCGAACAGACTGTCCGCGCATATCTCCGCACGGCAACCGGCCGCGCCCCCAGCGCCGACGCCATGGCCCGCAACCTCGACTACGTGCTGGCCGAGGTGCCCTACCTTCTGGATGCCGCGGGCATCGTCGGCGCTGACAGTGCGGTCTTCTGCTACCCCAGACCCTGGCCCTTGCAATTTGCCCTCTTCGACGGCCGGGTGCCCCAGCTCATCCCTGCTCATCGCCACGGCTTCGTGCAGGTCACCCTGGAGACAGTCCCGCAGCACCAGGAGAGTTCCGATGACGATGTCCGGTGACGTCCTCGACTGGCCCTTTCCCCCCGGTCCGCACGGCACGCCCCCGGCTCTGTATGCCACGCTGCGCAGAGACCGTCCCGTCTGTCCGGTGCGCATGCCCTCTGGTGAGGTCATGTGGCTGCTGACCCGCCGCGAGGAAATCTGCGCCATCGCCAGCGACCACCGCCGCTTCACACGCAACCTCACCTACCCCGGCGCCCCCCGCATCGCGGGCGAGGACTTCAACAGTGTCCCCGGCGGCATCTTCAACCTCGATCCGCCCGACCACACCCGCATCCGCACCATCCTGGCCCCCTACTACACCCGGAGCGCCGTCACCCGCTATGCGGAGGTGATCCGCACGCTGGCCCGCGGCCTGCTAGACGAGTTGGCCGCAGGGCCCAACCCGGTGGATTTGATGACCGGCTTCGCCGAGCCGCTGGCTCTGCGTTTCAATTGCGACATGCTGCGCATCCCCCTGGAACTGCGCTCCCGCTACCTGGAGTGCTTCCGCACCCAGACCTCCCAGACCGCCGACGGTGCCACCATCGCGGACGCTACCGCGCAGATCAGCGCCCTGGCCCGCACCGTGGTCGACACCCACGACGGCACGGTCACGGCCGAGCACCCCATCGGTGCCCTGCTAGCCGCCCGCAGGGAGGGGACCATCAGCGAGGAGGAGCTGATCGGCACCATCGACTACCTCATGGTCACCGGCGTCGACCCGCTCATCTCCCCGACCGGCACCTTTGTGGTGACCGTGCTGCGCCACCCGGGCCACCGCCACGGCTTGGCCGCCGACCCCGAGCGTTGGCCCGCCACGATCGAGGAACTGCTGCGCTACCACCACAACGGCTACCTCTCCAACCCCCGCGTCGCCACCCAGGACGTCATCCTGCACGGCCAGACCATCCGCGCCGGACAGGCCGTCATCACCCCATTCCTGGCGGCGTGCTGGGACCCGGCGGCCTACCCCAAGCCGGCCAAGTTCGACCCCGGCCGCAAGACCGACGGCTCCCTGACCTTCGGCCACGGCGCCCACTACTGCCTCGGCTCCAGCCTTGCCCGCCTCTACCTGAACATTGCCCTGCGGGAGCTCTTCACCCGCCTGCCCACCCTGGCCCTGGCCATCGCCATCGACGACATCCCCTGGGACGAGGACATCCTCTTCACCCGCCCCGCACTGCTGCCCGTCACCTGGTGAAATAGGCAAGGAGACCCCGTGGCCAGCCCCTTCGACGCCCTCGCCCAAGCCTACGAACGCACCGCTCAGCAACTGCCGTTCCGCGAGCACATCGAGGCCCACAGCCTCCTGGCCGTCATCGGCGACGTCGACGGTCAGGCCGTGCTCGACCTGGGCTGCGGCTCCGGCCTCTACACACGCCGCATCAAACAGCTCGGAGCCGCCCGCGCGGTTGGCGTCGACAGCTCCCACGGCATGCTCGACTACGCCCGCCGCCTCGAACAGCAAACCCCCCTGGGCTTGACCTATCTGCACCACGACGCCGCCCACCAGGGCCCAGCCCCGCAGACCGATCACGCCTTCGACCTCGTCGTCGCTGTCTACCTGACCCCCTATGCCGCCAGCCACGACGACCTCACCGCCATCTGCCGCACCGCACACCGTGCCCTGCGCCCCGACGGCCGTTTCGTGGCAGCCTGCCTCAACCCCGACTTCAACACCACGCCCGGCTGGTACCGCCCCTACGGCTTCGACCTGACCTGCACCAGCACGGCCGACGGCGCCCCCGTCACCCTCCACGGCCACGAGTTCGACCTCACCGGGTACCGCTGGTCCACCGCCGCCCACGAAACCGCCCTCACGGCCGCCGGCTTCCGCCACACCACCTGGCACCACCCCAGCGTCTCCGCCCAAGGGCTCCGCCTCCACGGCGATATCTACTGGAAGGCCTACCTCGACTTCCCCCACACCCTTATCACCGAAAGCACCGTCCAACCGGCACCATGACCCGTCGCAGGCGGTCCCGCCTGCGACGCGCACGGGAGCTCATATACGCTCGGCTGGCTCCTGGTCCTGAACAGCGGGGTCAGGCCGCGCCGGTCGGCGGGCGTGAGGAGGTCCGCCCAATCCGGCTCGCCGAGGATGCCCTGGAGCATCAGGGTGTTCACGTAGACCAGGGCGGATTGCAGGATGCGCAAGCACAGGACGAACATCTCCTGCTCGTCGCGCCGGTTCGAGGCGATCTCCCCGCCCTTGCCGTAGGCGATCACGGAATTGGCGCCGTTGGAGGACTCCATCACGTTCAGGCCCTCCTCGATTTCCCGCTGGAGGTCGCGAAGCCGCAGGTAGCGGGCGACGAAGATAGTCTTCTGAGCGCGGCCGACCTCCAGCATGGCCGCATAGGTGGGGTGGGAGGCGTTGCGGGTGAAGCGGCGCAGGATCGCCTCGGTGGAGGCGGTCCGTGTACGGATCGCGGTCGCGTACTTGATCATCTGGTCGTATTGCTGGGCGATGAGTTCCCAGCGGATCGGGCGGGTCAGCACCGGGGCGAGCCTGGGGTAGGCGTCCGCCTCGCCGGCCACCGGCCGGTACAGCTTCACCTTGTTGATCCGCTTGATGCGCGGCAGCAGGTCGAAGTTCAGCAGCCGGGTGATGCCGAACCTGATTTCCGACTGGCCATGCGAGTCCGTGTAGTTTCGCTTCCACGTCCATGGTGGTGCTGTGTCGCATGGCGCCCTCGATCATCGCGGCGACCTCGGACGCGGTGCAATCAGCTGGGAGTGGATGGCCAGGGACTTCTTCTCCACATGCCAGTAGATGAGCACCCCGCGGCCGGAAGCGCGCGGGTTCGTCGATTCTCGGCAACGATCTGCCCGGAACCTGCGCGTGCTGTGAGCCCAGCCGACGCTACAGGGACAGGTTCGTTGCGATTCGACGAGCTTCACTCAGGCTTGTCGTAACGATTTCCATCTACCTCAGCGAGGTAGGTGTCCAGCGGCTGGAGAGCCGCCCAAAGCTGATCAAAATAGGCGGCGAAGTAGCTCATGAAGGTGGGATCCTCGACGCTGAAGCCGTTCAACTTCTGACGTGGGCCCCCGGAGAATGCCAAGAACACCACGCTGTCGTCGATCAGCGCCATGTTCAGGCCGTCAGCTGATGCGGTCCACCGCAACACGTTCGCCTCGTAGTTGAGGATGTGCTTGCTGTCCTTATGGTGCTGGCGGGCCCAGGACAGCATGTCCTTGTCAGGGTTTCCGTTGTGTTCGGGCACGCCGATGATGCGTCGCACGCATCGCTCGTCATCGCTGTCTTCGCCGGCCCACTCCATGATGGACGCGAAGTACTCGGCGGATACTCGGGTGGTGTACTGAGTCGGTGGATAGCGGCGCGTATAGGTGACTCGAATCTCTGATCGGGCCTGGCGGACGCGTTCCGAAGCTGCCTCGTAGAACTCACGATTGTTTCGGTACCAGCGCGCGGCCAGCATCGCCTCCCCAGTGGCCTGGAGCCCCTCCACGATCGGCATCTGCTTGAACGCGGTGGCAGATCCCTTCGAGCCCTGACGCGGTTCATCGATCTGCCGCTTGGCCCGTAGCCATTGCTCCTGCCAGTCCTTCGTGATCCCACCACACGTCTCCACGAATGCTGCGGTGTGTGGCCAGCTGGGAAACCGGCGACCATTCAGGATCGCGGAGACTGTGCTGCGTGCGCAGCCCATCTTCCGGGCGAGGGTTTCCTCGGTGGGTTCGTTGAAGGTCCGTCGCCGGAGCTCGCGGAGCTGAGCCGCGAAAGCGAGTTGGGGTTCCGGCGGAGGCGATGGTGTGCGCTGGCCAGACACGGTTCTCCCCCGTCGATGGGACACAGAACGCTACTGAGTGTCCGTCATTGTCTCTCATTGCTGCGGGCGTTCGCTAGCTTCCGTAAATGAGCTGCCTCTGCCCGTGAAGTTCTACGCGCGTCTTCAAGGCGTTGTCCGTGTACGGCCCCGGCTCCACACTCTGGGAAGCGGCCGCCGCTGGCCGCTCTGGTAAGAGGAAGGAGCGTCCCATGTGATCCGTTCAACCCCTGCGCAATAGGCCCCGGACCGGGGCCGTACCAAAAGCCAAGGCCGCCCCCTGGTGCTTCTGGGCGGAAGCAGGGAGCGGCCTTCTGCTCAAACACAAGGAGACCTCGTGCTCGTCAACTTCAGGATAGACCTGCCGTGTATGAGCGTGGCCTTCGTGGCCACGCTCGTGCTGGGCGTCGTGCTGGTGATGTGCCCCGCGGCCCAGGAGGCCGTCCTCCAGGAGGAATGGCTGCTGCCAGCAGTCGCCTGCCTCCTGATCGGTGTGCGGCCCAGTGAGAGGGAGCAGCGATGACATCGCGTGGTGTCGTAGCCGCATGCCCGCAGTGTGGGGAGAACTCCTCGCGCTTGACCTACACCGAGCTCGTCCCCAGCTGCGACGACGGCGACTTCAAGGTCGCTGAGTGGTCGGAGTGTGGACGGTGTCACCGCTGGCTCGCCTTCCGCATCGTGCGCGATGGAGAAGCGCGCCCCAGGTAGTCGGCGCCCCGTGCACGGACTCCCCGTAACCGTCCCGTTCGGGGCGTGTTGGCCTGCAACACGCCCCGAAGTCGTTACCGAGGCAAGCTGGACCGGCGTTCGGGGTGGGCGGCGTAGATGTACTTCATCGCGGTCTCGGCGGCGATACCAAAGACGCGCATGAGCTGCACGGGGTCGGCGGTCTGACGGGCTTCGTCGAGGATGCGGTCCTGGCGGAGCTTGGACAGGGTCAGAGCGAGCGGCCGGAAGATGTCGTTCATGACCATGGTGGAGACGGGCGGCAGCCGATCGTCGACCACGGTCTGCTGGCTGACCAGCAGGTAGGGGTTGGTGGTCAGGGGCCGGCGTTGATGACGGTCACGGAGCCAGTCGGCGGCGAGGGTGTGAGTGAGTTCGTCGAGGTAGACGGTGTGCGGCAGGTCGCGCCGGACCTTCGGGCGCCCCGCGAGCGAGGTCGAGATCAGCGAGGAAGAGATGACGGGTCTCGCGCCGCCCCAGGCCGTGGATGGCGACAAGTGCGACGACGAACTTCGCCATCGGAGCCTCGGCCCGATCGATCAGCCCGCGGAGCCGGTCGGTGGGAATGGGGACGGGCAGGCGCTCGGCGGTGGACAGCGAGAGGGCGCGGGTGGGGTCGCGGAAGACCACGCGTTCCTGCTTGAGGGCCTGGAAGAGGCTGCGTAGTGCGCTGAGAAGCTCCCGGCCCGTCGAGCCGGGCCGCTGGGTGAGCGCGTCCTGACAGTCGTCCTTGGCGATCTCGCAGGCTGGTGACGCGGGCGGCCCAGTCGGTCAGGACCGGATAGAGGTAGCCGAGGTACTTGCGGATCGTCTCGAACGGCATCGCCGGGTGTTCCCGCCGACCTTCGCCACTCAGGACCAGGACCCAGCGGCGGAGTTCCTCCGCGATCTCCTCGGGGAACGTCTGAATGCGCTGTTCGACGGCTCGCTGATGGATGTCGACCTGCCGGGAGGGGTTGGGGATGACCATGCCGCGGCGGGTGAGGAACTGCAGGATCCGCCGGGCACTGGTGCCAGGCCGGCTGGCGGGCAGGGACCGGATGTCGGCCTCATGTATGGGAGCGTCGGCACCGAGCCAGGCCAGCAGGCTGCGGGCAGCGAGTCGCCGTACTTGCTCGTCCCAGCCCTGCTGCATCGCGTGGTGCCGGAAGTCGTCGAGCAGCACCTGGGCAGCGGGGGTGAGGGAGGGCAGGCGGTGCAGCTGACCGACGGCTATGCAGGTCCAGTCGCGCCGGGCCTCGAACAGCGTGGTCTGCGCGGAGTTGACCAGGTGAGGCGAGAGTGGTGGTGCGGACGGGCGAACGAGAGTGGCCCGGTGCCGGGCCTTGTTCGCCGGTGCGGGTTAGGCGAGGGTCCCGGGCCGGATCGCCAGTCGGGGCGCGAGCTCGCCACCGAACCACAGCTGGGTCCACGTCTCCTCCCGGGCTTCGGGACCGTGGTGGTCAAGGTGCAGGCAGCAGGCCCGGCATATCCCGTCCGACAGCGGGACCCCGAAGCGCCCGCAGCGTCGGCAATCTCCGACCGGGTGCTTGCCCCAGCTGCTGCAGCCCGAGCAGAGCGAGCGGAAGCCCCAGCAGTCGCAGTGGCGGCAACTGCGGTGCGGCTTGGGCGGGATGACCGGGCGGCGACGCTGGCGCGGACGGAGGAGACTGGCCTCGCGCAGGATGTCGGCGACGGCGCTCTGGCTGCGGGGCAGGTCGTCGAGGACTTCCTCGGCGACCAGGTCCTCGCCGTCGGCTTCCCGGACGGCCAGGGCCAACCGGAGCATCCAGCAGGCGGCCCGCCACCACGCCTTGCTGAACCCCTGCTCGGCTGCCTTAGCGATAGCGAGGGACTGGAGGTAGTCGTAGCTGGCGAGGTGCCGGTCGCGGATGCGCCGGACATGCTCCTGGGTCAGGTGCCGACGCGGGCGGAACAGCAGGAGCTGGCCGTGTACAGCCGGCGGACACAGGCGCGGGTCATCGCTCGGCTCGGCCGCCGCGATCCGCTGCCGGTCCAGCCAGGACCGCGGGCGGCGCGCATCGCGCGGCCGACCCTTGACTGGGCGGTCGATCGGCTGTGACCTGGCAGAGGGACGCCGGGCAGGATCAAGGCGAGCTGGCACGGCCGCCCACCGACGGGATCGGCGATCCACTCAGGATCGAAGGTCCGGATGACCTGCAGACACAGTCGACACAGACCGTCGGTGTTGAGGTGACTCTCATGCTCGCACCGATGGCACAGACCTGTGTCCGGGTGGAGCCGATTGCGCCAGGAAGCGCATCCAACGCAGTCGGCGTACTGCGGTTTCTCGCCCCAGCTCAGACAGACCCGGCACTGCCCGACCGGCCACTCTCTTCGTCGCGCCACGGCTCAGTTCGGCGGCAATGACCGGCGTGACCGGCCGCCCTTGCGCGGGGTCGGCCGCACGGGACGGTCCGCCGCGTCCTCGGCCCCGACCGCCCGGCGGCCCGTCTCCCGCTGGTCGCCGTCGGCGGCGGCCAGCGGCTCGGCCTCCAGCAGATCAGCAACCGTGCAGTTAAGGGCGGCGCACACCTTGTCCAGGTCGTCGAGCCTCACCGAGATGGGCTTGCCACCCCACAAGGCGGCGACCTTGCTCAACGACGGGTTGAAGCCCACCTGTTGAAACGCGGCCAGCAGGTCACTGGGCCGCCAGATGTCACGCTTGGCCGCCGCCCAGCGCAGATTCCACTTCACCGCAGATTCCCCTTGTCCATCACGAGTCGCTGCACGGCCCGCCCGGACGCGGCCAGGCTCGCCGCCTCCGGATCCGCGTGAGCGGTAGCCAGGTACGAAACCGTGGTCGTAGGCCGGTCGTGTCCGAGCATTTTTTGTACCTCCCACAGCGACATCCCGCGCTCATAGTTGTGGGTAGCCGCAGCGTGTCTGAGCAGGTGGGGATGGAGGTGGGTGACCGGGCCGGTCAGGAACCGGCGCCCGGCCGTCTTCAGCGCCTTCCGGAACGTCGAGGGGGTCACCGCGATGGCCGGCGTCGGCACGTTCAGCGCCGAGACGGCCGGCGGCAACCGCTCGGAGGGAAACAGCGGCGCCTGCGGGTCCTCGGGGTCGTCGCTGGACTCGCCGCGAACCTCCTCGATGTACCACCACAGCAGGTCGCGGCCCTCCTGGAAGAGGTATGCCTCCCGCTGCCGGGCCCACTCCTGATCACGCGCGGCGAAGGTGGCGTTGACCAGCCGCACCAGCGCCGCGCGCAGGTTGGTCCGGTTGACGAACAGGTGCCGCACCCGGCGCAGGACGGCTTCTGTTTCGCCGTGCTTGCCGGTGACCGCGACCCGCTTGATGCCCATGTTGGTGCCAAGGGCGAAGAGCACGAGCAGCAGCCTGCGCCGCAAGACCGCCTTCGGCACCGCCTCACGGCTCGCGACCGAGGTGAACTCGCCCGTGAAGCCTGTGGCGAAGTCGGCTGATCGAACGGCGGCGTGCCGAGTGCCTGCCGGTTCAGTCGCCGGCCGGGGCGCTGTCGGACGAGCGGCGCGAGCAGCTGGAGGAGATCGACGCGTCCTGGTGCCCGAGTTGGCCGGTCACGTGGCAGCGGTGCTTCCACCTGGTCCGGATGCACCTGGATGCGGGTGAGGCGCTGCCCACCGAGGCGGGCGAGGTCCTGCCTGGGGCGGTGGGTGACGGCAGTGAGGCTCGGGTGGGATCAACTCACCGGCGTGCAGCAGTGGATGTGCGAGCAGGTCCTCGGGATCGAGCCCGCGACCGAGGACGAGAAGCCGCCCCTGCGCCGCACGCAGGCCGACAAGTGGGCGATGAACTACGAGGCCGCCAAGCAGTTCTACGAGCGTGAGGGGCACCTTCAGGTGCCGAGGAAGCACGTCGAGCGGATCGTCGGCGAGGACCAGGAGGAGCGGGAGCTCAAGCTGGGGGCCTGGATCGGGAATCAGCGGAGCAGGGCCGCGACGCTGACGTCGGAGCGGATGGAGCAGCTGGCCGCGATCGGGATGCGGTGGTCCTGACGATGGGCGCGAACGTCTTGGTGGTGGCCGTCGCGGGGCTCGTGGTGGGTTACCTGGTGGGCCGGGTGCGGCCGTGGCTGCGGCTGCGGCTGCGGCTGCGGCTGGGCTGCTGAGGACCAGGTGCGGTTCACCGGCGCGTGGGTGCGGGGCGGCGCGGCCCGCCAGGCCGTCGTCGTCCTGGTCCACGTTCTCGTCCGGCCGCGCACCAGCTGGCGCGTCATGCGCAACCCGGCCCCAGCCGCCCAGGTGCCGGCACCCGTACGCGATCCGGACTGGGTGGCCAACCCCTCCCGGAAAGAGCGCGAGTAGACGGAAGGTCCCCGCCTCCCTAACCGGCATTCGACCAGATAGAGGACTTCGACAGAGCAAGGCCGGACCAGGTGTCCGGGCCTTCGACGTGCCCCGGAATCCTGGCCTTTAACACTCCGGCGCAGTCCCTCACACAACCCAAGGTGTCCCCCGGGACGGCCCGATCGTTACGACAGGCATGAGTACTACTAAGCGAGCAATTGCCGCCGTGATCCTGATGGGCGCTGCCCTCTCTGTTCCCACTCAGGCCTACGCCGCCGACGCCAACCAGCTCAATCTGCCGGTGATCGGCGAGGACGATCGCAAGAAGGAGAAGCGGGACGTCAAATTGGACACCCTGCCGGTGCTCGGCAAGGTGATTGCGCCCCTCGACAAGGTGGTTGAGCCCCTTGACCTGGACATCCTCTAGTAGTGCTTCGTTAGGTTTCTAGGTCTGGTCCTTCTTGTGGTGAGCGGGCGGCCACAGGTGGTGCAGGTGCCGGTCCAGCACCTCAGCAGGT
>NZ_JBSHNE010000091.1:0-10086 GCF_053646035.1 Streptomyces sp. NPDC055287
ACTCCGTCAACGGCAAGAAGAACGACGGCAAGGCCAAGGAGTCCCTCCAGGTCGTGGACGTGGCGCAGCTGCTCCTCGACTCGGTGAGGACCCCGGCCGAGCCCGAGGACGTGCCGGAGTCCGAGGACGCGCCGGAGCCCGAACCGGTGAAGTAGCACGTACGCAGCCGAAGAAGCGGCCGGATCTGTCTCGGGGGCAGGTCCGGCCGCTTTCGTACGCACTGCTTAACTCGGCGGTCAAAAAAGAGCATCATGTGGCAACTGATACTGGCGATACGGGCGGGGTGGGTCGTGCGAAGAGGCATCGCGGCGGCAGCGGTGAGCTGTGCGGTACTGCTGGCGGGCTGCGGCGGCTCCGGCGACAGCGGCTCCCCGGCCGACGGCGCCGGGGCGGGGGCCGGGGCGGGGGCCGGGGCGGGGGCCGGCTCCTCCCCCGCCACCCTGGCCAACAAGGCCGCCGCGCCAGTGCACCCCGTGCCGCACGGCAGGGGCAGCCGCGTCGCCGAGGACTTCAACGGTGACGGCCACCGCGACCTCGTGCTCAACGACCTGGTCAAGGGCCCCGAGGACCGCCTGGGCGACGACGCGGGGATCGGCATCGTGTACGGCTCCGGGTCCCCCCGCGCCCTCGACCCCGCCGTACGCCAGCTCCTCACACCCGCCCGCAACGCGGCCCGCACCGAGGGCGTGCTCCCGGCGGCCTTCGACGCCGAGGCGGCCTGCGACCTCGACCAGGACGGCTACGCCGACCTGGTGGTCACCACGGACCCGCCGTTCAACGGCACCGGCATGCCGCCCGTACCGCTGCAGATCCTCTTCGGCAGTACGAACGGCCTCACCGGCAAGGCCGTCAAGCTCCGCATCCCCGACCGCGCCCGGTTCGGCAACGAGTGGCCCGACCACCCCGTCTGCGGCGACTTCGACGGCGACGGCAGCAAGGACCTGGCGGTGACAGCGAGCGGCGGCCGCCTCAGCTACCTCCGCGGCCCCTTCACCCGCGCCGGCGCGCCGCGCGCGGCGGCGGGCACGATCCCGGGCATTGGCCCCGTCCTGGTCTCCCCCGACCTCACCGCCGACGTCAACGGCGACGGTTACGACGACCTGGTCTCCGCCACCCGCCCGCACGAGCCGGGAACCGCCGCGCGCGCGACGCTGCTGCTCGGCGGCCCGGCCGGCCCCGGGCGCCCGGGCGGCACGTACACCTTCAAGGCGGTCGAGCCGCGGCCGGGCGACCTGCCGGACGGCGAGGAGACGGCCACCACGGGCGTCCTGCGCCACGCCGACTTCGACGGCGACAAGAAACCGGACACGGTGGTGCGTACGCACCGGGGCGAGTCCACAGACGTGATTACGCTCCACGCCTCGACCGCCAAGAGGACCGTCACCTTCTCCACGGCGGTTTTCTCCACCCAGCAGCGCTGACGCGCAGCAGCGCTGATCCGTGCCTCCCGTACGGCGATCCGCGTCCCGCACGACCATCCGCGCCCCGTACAACCATCCGCCCCCACCAGCAGTCTCCTGTGCGCTGATCACCACGTGTCCGAGAGGACAACTCCCGGCAGACGCGGGTGATCCGCACCCCATTGACTCGGACGCGCACCATACGTCCCGGCATGCCGCAGGAGAACTACGCATGCACAGAAGCCTCCGCACCACCCTCGCCACCGCCACCGCGGCCGCCCTCACGGGCGGCCTGCTCATCGCCGGAGCCGGCGCGGCCGCCGCCGCTCCGCCCGGGCTCCAGGGCGACTTCAACGGCGACGGCTACCGCGACCTGGCGGTCTCCGCCTCCGGCGCCACCGTCAACGGCCACAACGGCGCCGGCGCCGTGACGGTGCTGTACGGCTCACCCGCCGGCGCGGGCGCCCAGAAGATCCAGACGATCACGCAGGAGACCCCGGGCGTCCCGGGCGGCGCCGAGAAGCAGGACCGTTTCGGCGGCCACACCGCCACCGCCGACTTCAACGGCGACGGCTACGCGGACCTCGCCGTCGGCGCGCTCCTGGAGGACGTCGGCTCGGACGTCGACGGCGGCTCGGTCACCGTCGTGTTCGGCAGCGCCACCGGACTGACCGGCGGCGTCACCATCCCGGACCCGACGAGCACCAAGCACGACCACTTCGGGTCGGGTGTGGCCGCGGGCGACTTCAACGGCGACGGCAAGCAGGACCTCGCCGCCAAGTCCGACAACAACAAGATCGACATCTTCCGCGGCGGGATCAGCAAGACGGGCGCCACGGGCGGCCGTTACTCCGTCACCACCCCCGTCCTGGCCGTCGAGGGCCACGACATCTTCAACATCACCGCCGGCAACGTGAACAACGACGGCCGCACCGACCTGGTCGTCGACGGCTACGAGGGCGACAGCACCGGCGACTACTCGTACAACGCCAACTACTACCTCCCCGGCAGCACCTCCGGCATCACCACCACCAACGCCAAGAAGCTCCCCGCGGGCATCATCACCGACATCGGCGACACCAACGGTGACGGCTTCGGCGACATCGTCATCGGCAACACCTGGGACGAGAGGCCGGGCGTCTCCGTGGGCGGCGCCGTGCACGTCGTCTACGGCACGGCGAGCGGCCCGACCGGCGGCAAGGACACGATCACCCAGGACAGCCCCGGTGTTCCGGGCGGCTCGGAGAAGGGCGACCTGTTCGGCGGGGAACTCTCCCTCGGCGACATCAACGGCGACGGCCTCCAGGACCTGGCCATCGGCGCGCCCAACGAGGACATCGGCGGCATAGCCGACACCGGCATGGTCACGGTCGTATACGGCACCCCGAACGGATTCTCCGACTCCGGCGCCCAGGCGATCGAGCAGGACACCCCCGGCGTCCCGGGCGCGAGCGAGAAGCTCGACGGCTTCGGCGGCGAGGTCTTCCTCTCCGACACGACCGGCGACGGCAAGGCGGACATGACGGTCGGCGTGCCGTGGGAGAACGCGGAGAACGGCTACGTCGTGGCGTTCCGCTCCGACGGCGCGAAGATCTCGACGACGGGCCGGGGCATCGGCCTGGCGGCCACCGGCATCTCGACGGCGGGCGCACCGGTGCTGGGTCTGAACATCTCGGGCTGACACCCGTCACGGGCACGACGGGCGGGCCCCGGAAGCGAGCGGAGGGGTCCGCCCCCGGCCGGCGCGACCGGCCCGGCGGCACGGGGACGACCGACCGCTCCGGCGGGCAGGTGCGCCTTGGCCGACCACGGCAAGGCCGGCCGCGCGCACCTCTGCGTCGGCCGCGACGCTCCCCAACTGGCCGCCCAGCCGCACCGACCCACCCCTCACCCCACCCCTCTGCGGGGGACATCCCGTCAGGGACCCCCTAGGGGATGTCACAGCTCGGCCGCAAAGCCGGGCCTGTTGCGGCAGGCCGGGCATACGGCGCATCCGGACCAGGTACGTTCGATTACGTGGCTGGATTCAGGATCGGACGCGGCCGGGACAACCGCACCCCGCAACAACAACCGCAGCGGCAACAGCAGCAACGGCGGCAACAGCCGTACGGGCAGCAGGCGTCATCGCCTCAGCCCCCGTACGGCCAGCAGCAGTGGCCGCAGGCACCGCAATACGGCGGACAGCACGGCGAGCCCGAATACTTCGGCGAACCGGACCCGCACCCGGGCCACGCCCAGGGCGGCTACAGAGGCCACGGCGCCTCCGGGGGAGGCGGCCCGTACCCCCACAGCTCGCACGGCGACTCCCACGGCAACCCCAACAACGCCCCGGGCCACACACAGGCCTTCAGCATCGGCGAGGACCCGTACGGCGACGGCAGCACCTACCACGCCGGCAACACTCCCGGCCCGCCCGCAGGCCCGCGCCTGCACTGGAAGCAGCTGCTGAGCGGCATCGTGCTGCGACCGGGCCCGACGTTCTGGCAGATGCGCGACTACCCGGTGTGGGGCCCGGCCCTGGTCGTGACGTTCCTGTACGGACTGCTCGCGGTCTTCGGCTTCGACAAGGCGCGCGAAGAGGCCATCAACGCGACCCTGTCGAACGCCATCCCGTACGTCCTGACCACCGGCGTAGCGGTGATCATCTGCGGCCTGATCCTGGGCGCGGTGACGCACACCCTGGCCCGCCAGCTCGGCGGTGACGGCGCCTGGCAGCCGACGGTCGGCCTCTCGATGCTGATCATGTCGATGACGGACGCTCCGCGTCTGGTATTCGCGATCTTCCTGGGCGGCGAGAACGGCCTGGTCCAGGTGCTCGGCTGGGTGACCTGGCTGGTGGCCGGCGCGCTGTTCACCTCGATGGTGAGCAAGTCGCACGACCTGCCGTGGCAGAAGGCGCTGGGCGCGTCCGCGATCCAGCTGGTGGCGCTGCTGTCGCTGATCAAGCTGGGCACGATCTGACGCACCGCACGACGAAAAGGGCCCCGGCGCGAGATCCGCACCGGGGCCTTCTCATGAGCGCCTCAGCGCCTACGCGCCTACGCGTCCAGAACCTGCCCCGTGCGCCGTACGACGGGCTTCTGCACGCTCCAGGGGAAGTTGATCCACTCGTCGGTGCGCTTCCACACGTACTCGCACTTCACGAGCGAGTGGGACTTCTCGTAGACAACCGCGCTGCGGACCTCCGCCACGTGATCGAGGCAGAAGTCGTGCACGAGCTTGAGCGTCTTACCCGTGTCGGCGACGTCGTCCGTGATCAGGACCTTCTTGTTGCTGAAGTCGATCGCGTCCGGCACAGGCGCCAGCATGACCGGCATTTCGAGCGTCGTACCGACCCCGGTGTAGAACTCCACATTCACCAGGTGGATGTTCTTCACGTCGAGGGCGTAGGCCAGCCCACCGGCGACGAAGACCCCGCCCCGGGCGATGCTCAGCACGATGTCGGGCTCGTACCCGTCGTCGGCGATGCTCTGCGCGAGCTCGCGCACCGCGATGCCGAAGCCCTCGTACGTCAGATTTTCCCGTACAGCACTCATACCCATGCACCCATACCCGGCATCACACCTGCGTCCGATGAAAATTGAGGAAGGACCGCGAGGCCGTCGGCCCGCGCTGCCCCTGGTAGCGCGACCCGTACCGCTCGGAGCCGTACGGGAACTCCGTGGGTGTGCTCAGCTGGAACATGCACAGCTGCCCGATCTTCATGCCCGGCCAGAGCTTGATCGGCAGCGTGGCCAGATTCGAGAGCTCGAGCGTCACGTGACCGGAGAACCCGGGGTCGATGAACCCGGCGGTCGAATGCGTGACAAGCCCGAGCCGCCCGAGGGAACTCTTCCCCTCCAGCCGCGACGCGAGGTTGTCCGGCAGCGTGATCGTCTCGTACGTCGACGCCAGCACGAACTCGCCGGGGTGCAGGATGAACGCCTCGTCCCCCTCCGGCTCCACCAGCCGCGTCAGGTCGGCCTGCTCGACGGCGGGGTCGATGTGGGGGTAGCGGTGGTTCTCGAACACCCGGAAGTAGCGGTCGAGCCGCACATCGATGCTCGAGGGCTGCACCATGGATTCGTCGTACGGATCAATACGCACGCGTCCGGCGTCGATCTCGGCCCGGATGTCCTTGTCTGAGAGAAGCACGCCCCGAGGATACGCAGAGCGCGCGGGCCCGCCCCAATCGGACGACCCCGCGCGCCTCACACTCCGGCCTCCGGCCGGCCCTGGGGCCGGCCCCTAACGCTGCTCCAGCACCACCGGCACGGCATGCCGGAGCCGCGCGCAGCGCGGACAACGGATGAGCCGCCCCGGACCGATACGGCCGGCGCCGAGCTGCTGCAGCGGGAACGATGTGGTGCTGAACACGTGCCCTTCGGCACAACGGACGACGGTGGGCTCCATCAAGTCCATCAAGTCCCTTCCCCAACAAAGCGTGGACGAGAAGGCCACATTAGGGGATCAACAGGACGCCACTCCAGGCGGCACTCCGCCCTCCACGCTACGCGCACCCGACACCCCGAAAACCCCCCACGCGCCCGCACCGCTCGCACCGGAGCGGGACTGGGGTACACTGTCGGACGAAGCGGAGCCATACCAACGGCCCGCTGCGCGGGTGTAGTTTAATGGTAGAACATGAGCTTCCCAAGCTCAGAGCGCGAGTTCGATTCTCGTCACCCGCTCCACCAGAAAGCCCCAGGCCATCGGCCGGGGGCTTCTTTGTTGTCTAGACCACTTTTGGGCCGCGCGCCATTGGCGTGCCATGAGTGGCCAGCTAGCCGCGAGGGTATTGCCGGTGTGCCGCAGGTCGTAGAAGCGGAAGTCCTCGGGCAGGCCGACCTGGTCACGGGTTTTGCGCCACTTGCGGCCGAACGTCGTGCCGCGCAGGGCTGCCCCCTTCTCGCCGACGAACACCAACCCTTCGGGGCCCGGCTGGGCGAACCACTCAAGGTGCCTGCGTACATCGATGAGCATGAAGGCGGGGAGCGCGATCTCTCGCTTGCCTGCACGGGACTTGGGTCGCCGATGACGCGGCGGCCGGTGTTCAGCTCGGGCGCGGCACGGCGCACCCAGACCGATCCGGCGTCCAGTTCGAAGTCGCCCCGTCGCAGCTCGGCCAGCTCCTCCGGGCGCATCGAGGCGAAGGCGCCGAGAAGGACCATCAGCCGCCAGCGCAGCCCGATGACATCGGCCAGGGCGAAGACCTCCGTGACCGTGGCGACGGGACGCTCGTCCGCCTCCTCGCGGCCCGCGCCACGGATCCGGCACGGGTTCTTGCGGATCATGTCGTCCTCGACCGCGGTCTCCATGACGGCCTTCAGGAGGCGGTACGACTTGGCGACGGTCGTCGCCTCGGTGGCCTTCAGCCGCTCCGCGCGCCACGTTCTGACTCGGGACGGGCTGATCGCGTTCACATACAGCTGCCCGAACTTCGGCTCCAAGTGCAGTCCCAGCAGCCTCCGGTACAGCTCGTCCGTGGTGGGCGCGACGCCCCGCTCGTCGATCCACCGCGTGGCGTACTCGCCGAACAGCACCTCGCCGGCGGTCGGGTCGATCCAGTCGCCGCGCGTCTGGTCGGCCTGGATTTGCGCGAGGAAGACCTCGGCGTCCCGCTTCGTCTCGTAGGTGTCAGGAGCTGCACGCAGCACGCCGTCCGTACCGGGATAGCGTACGGGAGGGCGGCTTGATGGCGCGCGCCGAAGAGGGCGCCTCGCCGCAGCTTCGGTGCGATTCGCGAGCTGCCCTCCGGGCGGTACCAGGCGCCTCGCGGTCGGCACACCGATCGACGCCGACGGCCGCAGTTACGACACCGGCCAGGTCTTCGGCGCCGCCCGCGCCCTCGCCCCACACCTGAACCGCCCCTGCGTCGTCATCGGCAAGTCCACGGTCACCGTCGGCACCAGCCGCGACCTGGCTGCCCTCCTCGCCCGCCTCGCCCCCGCAGGAGACGACGTCGAGGTCGTCTGGAACCCCGAGTTCCTGCGCGAGGGACATGCGATCGAGGACACCCTGCGTCCGGATCGGATCGTCGCGGGCGTCCCCTCCCCGCACGCCGAAGACGTCGTACGTGAGGTCTACGCCCCCCTGCTGCAGGACCAGATCCCGTTGTATGTGACCACCCCTGCCACCGCCGAACTGATCAAGGGTGCCGCCAACGCCTACCTCGGCATGAAGATCTCGTTCATCAATGGCGTCGCCGACATGTGCGCCGCCGCCGGAGCCGACGTCCAGCAGCTCACCGAAGTCATTGGCCTCGACCCCCGGATCGGCCGCGGCGGCCTCAACGCCGGCCCCGGCTACGGCGGCGGCTGCCTGCCCAAGGACGTACGCGCCTTCACCGCCTCCGCCCACATCCTCGGCGCCCTCGACGCCGCCGCCCTCCTGCGGGCAGCCGAGCTAGTCAACGAATCCCGGCCTACCGCCGCGCTCCACCTCATCGAAGAGACCCTCGGCCGACCGGTCGACGACGTGCGCCCGAGAGCTGAGGGAGGAGACCGGACTCTCCATCCCCCTTACGGAGTTCACCACCGTCCAACAGAGGAACGCCGAACACCTCGGCAAGGGTTCGATCGCTGTCTACCACGGGCAATGGGAGGGCGACGCCCACGCCCTCCCTCTCACAGAAG
Organism: Streptomyces sp. NPDC055287; assembly: GCF_053646035.1. Taxonomy (NCBI): domain Bacteria; kingdom Bacillati; phylum Actinomycetota; class Actinomycetes; order Kitasatosporales; family Streptomycetaceae; genus Streptomyces; species Streptomyces sp. NPDC055287. Next base: position 8,015 of record NZ_JBSHNE010000091.1, read on the forward strand.
GCATCATGCTCCATTGGTTTCCCACCTCTGTGTTCCCCCGGTTGCGCATGCCACCGTGGTGCCGAGAGGCCATCAGTCTCCGTCGCTCAAGCTGACTGTGGGAGAGGTTGCGCCACCTTCTGCCCCGTCGCTATCGCAGCCGCTTCCCGCGGCTCACGGCAGCGTTGAGCTGGCGTTTTACGCATACAGGGGAATACAGCTAGGCCGTGGTTTCTGTGACGAGGATGGCAACGGTTACCGGGCCCGGGGTATCACTGATGGCTGCGTCGGTTACTGCTGCCCGGACGGCGCGGGCGACTTCCAGGGGACGGTGTCCGGGCGCGACCGCGAGCTGGACCTCGATGTGTCTGCCGGGTGGATCGTGCTGTTGCTCCACCCTGACTGGGCGGCCTCCCAGCTCGGCGGTGAGGCGGGCGACGCCCGGAACGGCCGACGCGACGCCGGCCAGCTCCCCGATGGGCCCCCGCAGGGGCTCTGTTCCGGTCGCTGGGGCCGAGCTTCGCGCGGGTGCAGCTTCCGACGGGGGCGTCGTGGCCTTCTCTGCGGTCCGCGACCTGACAGCTGTCTCTGCGCCTTCATGGAGATCCGTGACGCGCAGATCCGCTGCCACGGTGGTCAGGCCGAGCCGTTGAGCAGCCACGTTGAGCAGTGTGCTCCTCAACTGTTCGGCGGCCTGGTGTAGTGGCTGCGCAACGGATGCGGTGAAGGCAGCCTCGATCCTGAGCGGGCCAGGCGGCAGCGCGCTGGCCGGCGGGCGGACGGCCGGTTGGGACACGGGTTCGTGCGGTGCCGATCCAATGCGCATAGTTTCCAGCCAAACGCCGGGAATCTCAGCGGCCGTGCGCCAGAGGGTCCGTACGGCCGCTTGCTCGGTGATCCATGCCCCGTCGCCGGGCCCTCCGAGCGGGAGCAGTCGACCCAGGTAGAGCTGGCCGCGTACCGCCTGCATCCACGCCTCGGTTTTCACCTGTCCACCCTCTTCCAGAGTCGTTTCTCTTCCTGCCCCTTGCGCCCGGAGCACCCTCAAGGGCTCCAGGCAACGACGCTCTGGCACTCGTCTGACGGCCCCGGGTCATAGTCCTCGCCTCGAATAAACGTACTAAAGTGAGTACAATTTGACCAGAAATCGCCATGTTCGCTTCTTAAGGGAGGAATGCCCTGATGGCTGAGAACTCCGGCGTAAAGCGCGTTGGCGCGCCCGACTCTCGTGGCCGGACGACTATCGCCGATGTGGTGGTGGAGAAGATCGCAGGGATGGCGGCACGGGACGTGCTCGGCGTTCATGCCCTCGGCAGTGGATTCTCGCGCTCGATGGGATCGATGCGGGAGCGGATGCCCGGCGCTGGTAGTGGCAAGTCCGTCACACGCGGGGTCAGTGTCGAGGTTGGAGAGGTCCAGGCGGCCATCGATTTGGAGATCGTTGTCGACTACGGCGTTTCGATCACGGACGTGGCCGGTGCGGTGCGGGAGAACGTGATCTCCGCGGTGGAGCGGATGGCGGGTCGGGAAGTCGTGGAAGTCAACATCATGGTCAGTGATGTGAAGCTGCCCGACGAGGAGGACGAGGACGAAGGGGAAGAACGGCAGCGGATCCAGTAGCCGGGGCGGAGCCGCTGCTTGAGTGAAGGAGCGCGTGATGAGCAGGGCCATGGTGGGCTTGATCGCTGGAATGGCGCTGGGTTTCGCCGGGTACTTCGGTGGCTTCGGGGCTTTCCTGCTGGTGCTGGGGCTGGGCGCCGCCGGACTCGTGGTTGGGCGGTTGGTGGAAGGTGATCTGGAACCGGGTGACTTCGTCCGCCGCCGTGACAACCAGCAGCGGATCCGCGATGACCAGCGACGGGCTCGGAGAGACTGGCGGCAGTGACCAGGGAAGTCGACCGGCACCCGGCCGTCCACCGCAAGGAGCGGGGTGCGACCACAGTCGACGACCGGGTCGCTGCGAAGATCGCTGTCCAGGTGGCACGCGAGGCGCTAAGTCGGTTCGCCGCGTCGGCCGGTCACGTACCTCCCGGCCGCCGGACGCCGCGCGTGACGACGTCCGTGCGGCGGGCACCGGAGCGGAATGACAAAGG
>NZ_JBSHNE010000092.1:0-9216 GCF_053646035.1 Streptomyces sp. NPDC055287
CCCCGGAGCCGTTCCACCTCCCCCAGCTTCATAACCAGAAGCTGCCCCTCACCTGGCAAGATCACACGACGTAACGAAGCACTACTAGGCCGTTTGGTTTGGATCACCTCGCTGACCGGATGAAGATGGCGGCGAGGTGGAGTTCGGCGAGGTAGGTGGTGGCGGTCTTGTCGTATCGAGTGGCCAGGCCGCGCCACTGCTTGAGCTTGTTGATGCAGCGTTCGACGGTGTTCCGTTGCTTGTAGGCCTCGCGGTCGAAGGCCGGTGGCCTGCCACCGCGGCTGTCGAGACGCTTGCGGTTGGCGGCCTGGTCGGCGGGCTGCGGGATCACCGCCCGGATTCCGCGCCGACGCAGGTGAGAACGGATTGCGCGGGAGGAGTACGCCTTGTCGGCCAGGACCACGTCCGGGGCCACCCTCGGTCTGCCGACCGGCCGCGGAACCCGTAAGCGGGCCATGACCTGCGGGAACGCGGGTGCGTCACCGGCCTGGCCAGGTGTGATGACGAAGGCCAGCGGTCGGCAACGGCTGTCGGCGGCCAGGTGGATCTTTGTGGTCAGTCCACCGCGGGACCGTCCGAGGGCATGGTCGTTGGGCTCGCCGGGCGGCGCCCTTTTGGCGGGCCCCGGCGGCGTGCTGGTGGGCACGGACGATGGTGGAGTCGACCGCGACGACCCAGTCGAGGTCGCCTTCGATGTCGGCCTGGGCGAGCTGCGCGGTGAACACCCTCTCCCAGGTCCCGTCGGCGGCCCACTTCCGCAGCCGGTTGTGGGCGCCCTTCCACGAACCGAAGCGCTCCGGGATCATACGGTTGCCGAGCAGTCGAAGAACTACCGGTACTCGACCAACCACCAGGTCGTCATCGACGCCGATACCCGATTCGTCGTCGCCGTCGGCCGACCGGTCACGGGCAGCCGCAATGATTGCAAGGCGTGGGAACTTTCCGGTGCGAAGGCCGCCGTCGGCCGGGCCACAGTCATCGCGGAGCGGCGGCTATCGGGGCACTGGCCTGCTCATCCCGCACCGCCGTGAACGCGGCCAGACCGAACTGCCAGCTTGGGAACAGGAGCACAACAGCTCCCACCGCAAGGTCCGGGCCCGCGTCGAGCACGTCTTCGCGCGGATGAAGGCATGGAAGATCCTTCGTGACTGCCGTCTGAAAGGCGAGGGCGTTCATACCGCCATGCTCGGCATCGCCCGGCTGCACAACCTCGCCCTCACGGGGTAACTCCCGCCCCATACGAGACCAGAGAGGCCCCGGGGAGGCGGCTCCCCGCCTCCCCGGCTCGGAGAATGCTCAGTCGATACAGAATTCGTTGCCCTCGATGTCCAGCATTGGGATGCACGACTCGTTTTCCTCATCGGCATACAGCGTTTGCACGTGGGTGGCGCCGAGCGCGACCAGTCGTGCGCACTCGGCTTCGAGCGTGGCGAGGCGCTCGTCCCCCACGAGCCCGGTGCCGACCCGGACGTCGAGATGCACCCGATTCTTGACGGTCTTGCCTTCGGGGACGCGCTGGAAGTACAGGCGCGGGCCCACGCCTGAGGGATCACCGCAGGCGAACCATGAACCCTGCTCCTCAGGAGGGAGGGTACGGTTGAAATCGTCCCAGGTGGCGAACCCCTCCGGTGGCGGCGGTATGACATACCCCAACACCTCGCACCAGAAACGAGCGAGGCGCTCAGGTTCTGCGCAATCAAAGGTGACTTGGAACTTCTTGATCGCTGACATCGGCGCACCATAGCAGGCGGACTCTGCCGCTCATTTCCCCAGACGGATCCGCTGACCACCCGTCGTACCCTGGGTCGCCTTGGACACCAAGTGACCAAACCGGACAGTCCGCGAGAACGACGCGACCGTGGCCACGGAGCGCCGCTGGTCCCCAGGATCCAGTCCTGACAACCAACCTTCATGCCAAGATCAGTTGCGGGACATCCCTTAGAGGCAATACCGGTGATTTAGGCAATTTTCTGGCGTCTGCTGGTTGGTTTGGTGGGTGGGACCAGTGTGACGGTGGGAGTTGGTGGTCGGGGCGGGTTGCGGTGGTGGGTGTGTTTGAGGTGCCAGTTGGCCATCTTGCGTTTGATGACGCGGGGGTTGGAGCGTTGTCTGCGGGGTGGCAGGAGGCGTTCCAGCAGCTCACGGGTGGTGTGGGTCAGGGCCTGCCGGAGTCGTGAGGGGGGAAAGTGCCGCCTGGTCGGTGACGTGGCGGCGGGCGATGCGAAGAGTGCGAGTGAAGGACAGCCGGTCGGGGTCCAGGCCGGCTTGGTGAGCCGTTGCGTGCATGACGTCCCGAAGTGCGTGGTGGACGAGAAGAAAGCCGTAGATTTCCTGCTCAACGCCGTCGGGGTATTGCGAGCGGAGGACGAGGCGGTGTCCGCCCTGGTGGGTTTTGATCTCGTCCAGGGTGTTCTCGATCTCCCACCGCTGGTGGTAGAGGCCCGCCAGGTCGGTGGCGGAGGCCTCCTTCGGGTCGCAGATGGTCGTGATCAGCCTGTAGACCGTGTCGTCGCCCTCGCGGCCGAGGGTGTACTCGATGACCCTCACCCGGGCCGGATCACGACGGGCGCGGTCGTCGGTGGCCGCGATCTCGGACAGGCAGGAGCCGTCGTCGCGGTAGAGCGGGCCAGATGCCGCGGCGAACACCGCGTGTGTCCCGCATTCCACCAGCGCGGCAAGCCGCACCTGCGGATACGCACGGCACTGCTGCCCTCAACCCGAGCCGGGCCGGCCGAAGAACGAGCTGTTCGCCTCGGTGTCCGGCACATCAAACGTGGTGCCACTACTTCGCTCTGGCCCTGCCCCTCGACCGCGAGCTGACGGGCGGCCTCGGCGACCGGCAGCCCGCGCAGTCCACTCGACCAGTTTGGCTTGGACGTCCAGGGTCTCGCCGTGCTCAGGTCCCAGGGCGCGCTCAAAGGCGGCCGCGAGCGGTCCGAACTGGTCGCGGGCACCTGCTGGATCTCCCGCCTCCCCGGTGTAGTGGGCGAGGTTCTTGCGGTCGAGCAAGGTCTCCGGGTGGTCGGGGCCCAGGATCCTCAAGTGGACGGGTAGCAGGGCAGCGAATTGATCACGGGCCCCGGCGGCGTCGCCAGCCTGTGCCATCCACCATGCCAGGTTGCCCCGGGCGTTGAGCGTTGCCGGATGTTCGGGTCCCGAGACCCGCTCGCGAACCTCCAGCAGCCCCGTGTACCGGTCGCGCGCTCCCTCCGCATCGCCAGCCATGCCGGTCCACCAGGCCAGGGTGGAACGGGCCCACAGGGTGGAGTGGTGTTCGGCGCCGTAGAAGCGCTCGTGGCCGACGAGTATATCGAGGCACAGGTCACGGGCACCGGCGGCGTCGCCGGTCTGACCAATCCAGCGCGCGTACTGATCGCGGGCGCTGAGTACGTCCGGGTGCTCGGGCCCCAGCACCCGCTCCCGGATGGGCAGGAGTTCCGCGTAGTGGGCGCACGCGGCGGCGGCGTTCCCAGCTTGCCCGGTCCAGAAGCCGAGGTCGGCCCAGACGGTCAGCGTATCCGGGTGCTCCTCACCCAAGACGCGCCTCAGTACCGGCAGCAGCGCGGCGCACAGGTCGCGGGCGCGGGGCCAGTCACCGGACTGTCCGGTCCAGTCAGCGAGTTGGGCCGCGACGGTGAGGGTGCGTGGATCCTCGCTGCCCAGGGCCCGCTCGTACACGGGCGCCAGCTCGGCGAGCACCTCACGCGCGGCGCCCGGGTTCCCGGCCATGCCGGTCCAGGTTGCGAGGACCGCGCGGGCTGCGAGGGTCTCGGGATGCTCGGGTCCAAGCTGGCGGAGGGCGTCGGCGTGGACTTCCTGCTGCACGATTCGGGCGGTCTGGTAGTCACCGCTCGCGCCGAGGTATGCGACCAGGCTGCGGGCCCCGGGCCGGCCCGGGGCGAGGACGGCCCGGGCATGAGGGACCAGGGCTGCGTAGGTGGGCCATGTCTGTGGGCGGTGTGGCTCGTCCGGCAGGGCAATCTCGACCAGCATGGCCGTCGCCTCCCTCCAGGCCCGGGCCCGTGTGGCGGGGAGTCGGTCGAGAGTGACGGCCTGGACGAGCCGGTGCACGGCAACCGTGCCGCGGGTCGGGGAGCTGATGAGGGAGTAACGGCGCAGGCTCCGCATCGCGTCAGTGACGGCGAAGGGGTCGTGCAGTAGAGATGCGACGAGTGCGCTGACCTCCGCGTCGTCGATGGCGGGCACCTCGTCCCTGGTGGCTACCAGCACCTTGATCGGGATGGCTTCGGGGGCGCAGCAGGCCAAAAGTCTGAGCAGGGTGATCGCTGCGGGGGCAGAGTCCTGCAGCCGCTGGAAGGAGAGCTCCCAGGTGGAGGCGACGGGGCTGGTGTGTCCCCACGATTCGCCTCGGGCGAGGAGTTCGGGGCGGTGTTCGCGGAACTCGGCCAGGTATTGGTGCAGGGTCTCGCTGTTCTCCCGTATGTACGAGGCGGCCTGTTCGAGGGCGAGCGGCAGTGCGCCGAGCTCCCCGGCAAGTTCAGCAGCCGCGTCCTGGTCCTCGTCGCCAGTGCGGGTCATCAGGTACCGGGCGGCTACCTCTGGATCCAGCAAAGGCACCGAGAGGTCGAGGTTGTCGGGCCAGTGGGCGGAGCGCGAGGTTATCAATACGTGCCCGTCTCCGGCGGGTGGCACCAGTTCGCGGAGGGCGTCGGCGTCGGTGACATTGTCGAACAGCAGCAGCCAGCGGTCGGTGCGGACGGCCAAGGCGGCGTGCACCTGGTCGACCGGGTCCGCGCTGTCCACCAGGTCTCGGGCGCCGAGTAGCCGGGCAAGCCTGCCGCAGCTCGCGGAGAGGACCGTCGGATCCTCGGCGGGCAGCTGCCAGATCAGCCCATACTCGCTCTCGTGGCGGTGTGCGTACTCCAGGGCCAGGCTGGTCTTGCCGACGCCGCCCAGGCCGTGCAGCGCGAGCAGCCGAGGGCGCGGGCCGGGGGAGGTCAGCCGCTCCTCCATCACAGTCAGCAGCTCTTCGCGGCCGACCAGACGGGCCGGGCGGGGCGCCAGCCGGACGGCCCGGGAGGGCGGCGCGGGCCGCCGCTGGAGCTGGACGTGGACGGAGCGCTGGTCGACCACCACGTCGCCTCCGGCACTGACATCGGCGAGCTCCACCGAACGTGTGGCGGGAGGCTGTTGTCTGCCCTCGGGTTCCGCAGCGGGCTCGGGCCAGGCGGCTGCGGCTAAGGGCTGTCGGGTGGCTCCTGGCCCGCGCGGACGTCGTTGATCTCAATGTCCCCGGTGAACTTCGCGCGGCGCACCCGTATCCCGGTGCCGGCGGACTCGACGCTGCCGATATGCAGGGCCGCCGCCTCGACCTCTTCGAGGTCGATACCGGTGGCCAGGCCTGCCCCGGGCTCCTGGCTCTTGACCCGCCGGATCAGCTCGCGCGCCGCGAGCAGCAGCTCGGTGTCGTCGCCGGCGCCGGCGGCAGCTAGGTCCTCTTCCAAGGAGGCACGTTTGGCCTCGGACTCGGGCCGTCCTTCGACAGGTGCCACATCGACGTGGCCATAGCGCTCGCCGATCAGGCGCTTTAGCGCCGCGTACGCGTCCTTGACTGCCGTCGCGGCGGTCTCCGCCAGCCCCGCCGACGCACCCAGAGCGACGGCCGAGGCGATTACAGTCACCTGATCCACCCCGATATCCTCGCCCCGCCAAGCGAGTTGGTCAATGCACCGGCCGGGCAGATGACCGTCAAGGGTGAAGACCTCGGACGGTTCGTGCAGGCGAACAGACTCGGATGGCCCCCCGGACACCGGTTTCGGCGGACTCACTCGTACGCGTCGTCGTGCCACCCGGCGTCACGCTCGTCGTCGCTGAGCAGGTCGTTCACCTTGTCCTCGGTGAGGACTTCACCCTTTCGTCCATGGCCCTCATGATGCCGAGGCCCTGGGATACCTTGCTTCGTCTGGCACGCGGCGCGGGCCGGCGGCCATCTTGCAGGTGGTGAGCAAGCCCGCCAGCCACCGGAGATGGGTGCTGGACGCCGACTTGTCGGCGGCGTTCGACCGGATCGACCACACGCGGTCCAGCTCTGCGGTGTCCGGGACGAGGGTGAACGCGATTTCGAGCAGCGTGATGTACGCGATCTGACCGAGGATGAGGATCGGTGCGATGCGTCGGCTGAGTATGTGTGTCATGCGTTGCTCCTCAGAGGGTTCCCGTTCTTGATCTTCCAAAGCTTGCCGTACGACTGAGCAGGCGGGCACGGCGTCTGGCCTTCTGCCGGCGGCCCGGAGCGAGTGCGATTTGGTGTCCGATGCGGTCACGAGCCCCGGAACCGTGTTGCCCTTGGCGTCGAGTGCGAGTGGAGATGAAGGTGGCAAGACCGCCCTGACGCTCGTGATCACGTATGGGCATCGAACCCCGGGATAGCTTGTTCTCGCCTGCCCGTGAAGATCGTACTTATGACCTCCTGAAGTGTGGGCAAGCCGAGAAAGTAGAGGTAGATGAGTCAGCAGGACGACACTGCCGGCCGGGTGCGGTGACGGAGAGCTGTAAGCCTCGACGGTCGGCGACTCGGAGGCGTGCGCGTTTCGCGCTGATGTCTGGGGGAGTGTTGGCGGTGGCCGCCGTGGCGGTCGGCATCTGGATGACCTGGTTCCGACTGCCCTACGCTCTGGCGACTCCCCATCGGTCGACGTCACGGTGAAGGCGGAGAAATCCGACTACCCAGACGTCGCGGAGACCGCTGAAGACGTGGATACGCTCCTACGGGTGTCGTCCAGCGGCTCAAGGCCCAGGACGCCGAAGGGCTGGCAGAGCTCGTCGGCCCCGACTTCGACAACCCGGACGCAGAAGCCCGCAAGTACGTCCGACAGTACGCCGCGGGCGCACGAGGCCATGTGGAGGCCACAGTTGTCGAAGGCGTAGTGGATTACTTCAACCAGGTGGACCTCGTGTACGAGAAGACGGGCAAGCGCCAGGAACTTTTTCTCGTCCACGACGACGGCCACTGGTGGGTCGCCCTCGGCGACGGCGATCCGGCGGCAGGCAACGTAAACAGCATCGACTGACCCGATAGCCCCTCGCAGGTTCCTCATTCAGATGGGGTGGCGGTCCCGCATGGCCGGGCCCGCGCGCCGTTGACCGGAACTGCATATCAACGCCGCCGGTGGTACCCGACACGCGATACAGCGCAAAAGCAGGTGAGGGCCGTTCAAGTCCCCTGCCGGGATCGCTGTGCAGGCTCGCGTCCATGCAGGACTGTGGATGTTCGGCGTGTTCTCAGGATGGATGCTGCTGGGCGCAGTATCGAGCGTCCATTTCCAGGTCGGTCAGCGTCTGGGGTTGGCGCCGGTCCACGGTGGGCGTCCCGAATATAAAGACCATTCACCCGAGAATTCCAGGTGCAGCAGAGCCCCCATCTCTCCCGGAACGACGCCCGCCTGGCCTTCTGGGACGCCATCGACAACATCACTGACAGCCACAACAACTGCGGCTGCAGCGACCTGGTCGATGCGGACATTTGCACTACCGGGGCCGGACCGCTCGCGGAGCGAACGTCAACAGCAGTAACCAGTGCACCGACCGGGACTCGGTGAGCACCTGGGACGCGGGCAACCTCAAGGGCGGCACCGTCGCCGTCACTGCTCGTGGACCTGGCCTACGCTGGTCGTCAAGAATGACCTGCGCGAGGCGGACGTCTGTTTCAACACCGCCGACCACGACTTCACGAACAAGCCCACCAGCAGTTGCTCGCACAAGTTCGACATCCGCTCCGTCGGCAATCATGAGGCTGGTCACGTCTGTGGTCTGGAGCACCTCTACGGCTCGGACGCGAACCTCACGATGTACGGCGAATCGCTCTGGTGCACGACGAAGGCGAGAACTTTCGGCAAGGGTGACGTCCTCGGTCTTCGCAGTATCTACTGAGCCGGAGCTGATGCTCCAGGAGGAGGTGTACCGATGAAGCCGGTGCTCCCATTCAGCAGAAGCGAGCACGTGTGGATGCTGCTGGCGGCAGCCACCGCCACCTTGTCCGTGGGCTGCGCGTCCTCGTCGAGCGACAACGGTGATTCCGCGTCGTCCTGTGCGTTTCTGGTCGAGTACGAGAAGCGTAGGTACGTCGGCACCGACAACACCGACATCTCTGTCGGGGAGGAGCTCGGCGCCGCTACCCGTCCGCCATGCGACGACACGCCGAACGATGATTCCGACGGCAGGACCAAGGCCTCGTCTACGACCGCCTACGCGGTCGAGGGCGTGGACCCCATTCTCGCCGTCGCGGTGGGCGACGCACCTGGTGACGTCCGCCTGGTCGTCATCGACTCCGACAAGGAGCTACCTCCCGAGATCAAGAAGTTGATTGACGGCTCCTGACGACGAGCGCGAGGCGTCGCCGGTGCCGCCCGGACGGCGGCAGGGCTACCACTTACTCCAGGGTGTTGGGCAGCTTCCATTCAGGAGCCAAGATCGCCTTGGCCTGCAAGGTGCCCTCGGACTCGACCTCGGGGAGACCGCCTTCCGCGACAAGGAGGTACTCGTCAAGTTTTCCCTGCAGGGCGATGCGGTCGTCAAGTACTGGCCCGCCGGCACCAGCCTCGAGCAAATCATGAGAGACCTGGGACGGGCTCTCTAGTGACCTGAGTCAGAGATTCCTCGTTAGTCGGGTATGAGTCGTCCGGGTCCGAAGATTCCGCCGTTGTCGGTCACTGATGCCCAGCGGGCTGTGCTGGAGGGCTGGTTACGTCGCCGGACGACGGCTCAGGCTTTGGCCCAACGCTCGCGGATCGTGTTGGAGTGCGCCGAAGGCCACTCGATCATGGAGGTGTCGCGCCGGCTGCGGATCGCTCCGGACACGGTCCGCACCTGGCGGCGCCGCTTCATCGAGCGGGGCCTGGACGGCTTGTGTGACGACCCGCGGCCCGGTGTCCCACGGAAGATCACCGACGCTGACGTCGAGCGGGTGATCGTCAAGACGCTGGAAGAGACGCCGAAGAACGCGACCCACTGGTCGACCAGGTCGATGGCGGCGGCGACAGGGATGTCGCAGTCGACGGTCTCGCGGATTTGGCGGGCGTTCGCGCTTGCGCCGCATCGGTCGCAGACATTCAAACTGTCCACCGACCCGCTGTTCATCGACAAGGTCCGTGACGTCGTCGGACTCTATCTCGATCCGCCGGAGAAGGCCTTGGTGCTCTGCGTGGACGAGAAGTCGCAGATCCAGGCCCTGGACCGGTCCCAGCCGGTCCTGCCGAT
>NZ_JBSHNE010000093.1:0-8690 GCF_053646035.1 Streptomyces sp. NPDC055287
ACCCCGGCGTTCGCCAGCGCCGCCCGGATCACACGCTGCTGCGACGGACCATTCGGCGCCGTAAGACCATTACTCGCACCATCCTGATTCACCGCAGAACCACGCACCACCGCCAGCACCGGATGACCATTACGCCGCGCATCCGACAACCGCTCCAACAACACCATCCCCGCACCTTCGCCCCAGCCCGTACCGTCCGCATCGTCCGAGAACGGGCGACAGCGACCGTCGGGCGACAAGGCACGCTGACGGCTGAACTCCACAAAGAGGCCAGGGGTGGACATGACGGTCACCCCACCGGCCAAGGCGAGAGAGCACTCCCCCGCGCGCAGGGCCTGGGCCGCCAGATGCAGGGTCACCAAGGAAGAGGAGCACGCGGTGTCCACCGACACCGCGGGGCCCTCCAGGCCGAAGGTGTACGAAAGACGGCCCGACACCACGCTGGCCGAGATACCAGTGGCGAGGTAACCGTCCGACTCCTTGGGAGAGCGGTGCAACAGGGCACTGTAGTCCTGGCCGTTCGTACCGGCGAACACGCCGGTCCTGCTGCCGCGCAGCGAGGACGGGTCGATGCCCGCTCGCTCGATCGCCTCCCAGGCGGTCTCCAACAGCAGCCGCTGTTGCGGGTCCATGGCAAGGGCTTCGCGCGGTGCGATCCCGAAGAAGGCCGGGTCGAAGTCGGCAACGCCGTCAAGGAAGGCGCCTTCGCGTACGTAGCTCTTGCCGATGCGGTCGGGATGCGAGTCGAACAGGCTCCCGGTGTCCCAGCCCCGGTCCCCCGGGAACTCGCCCACCGCGTCGCCGCCGGAGGCCAGCAACCGCCACAGCTCCTCGGGGGAGTCGGCCCCTCCGGGGAAGCGGCAGCCCATTCCGACGATGACGACGGGGTCGTCGTCGGCCCCGGGGAAGGGCGCCGCCAAGGTCTGAGCCGGGGCCTGCTCCGTTGCGGTGGCCCCGTCCGCCGGACCGAGAAGCTCCACACTCAGGTACTGGGCGATCGCGGTGGGCGTCGCATAGTCGAAGACCAGGGTGGCCGACAGCCCGAGGCCGGTCGCGGCGGCGAGGTGATTACGCAGCTCGACGGCGGTCAGCGAGTCGAACCCGACGTCCTTGAAGGGGCGGTGGGCTTCAATGGCGTCGGCCGAGGCATAGCCCAGCACCGTGGCTGCGCTGCCGCGCACGAGGTCGAGCAGCCGCTTGTGCCGCTCGGCCGGAGACTGTCCAGTCAGCCGCTGGACCAAGGCCGCCCCGTCCGTCATCGCTCCGGCGGGCGTCGCCGCCGCATCGTCCCTGATGACGGCCCGCCGGATGGTATGCGGCACCAGCCCTCGCAGCAGGGCTGGGATGTGATCGCTGCCGCGCAGGGCGAGCAGGTCCAGTCGTACGGGTACGAGCGCCGACGGCCCGGCGTCAAGACCCATGTCGAAGAGTGCCAGGCCCTGTTCGGCGGAGAGCGGCAGAACGCCGGCTCGGGCCATCCGGGCCAGGTCGGTGTCGCTGAGCCGTCCGCCCATGCCTCCACTCTCGGGTCCCCACAGCCCCCAAGCCAGGGAGACCGCAGGCAGCCCGTGCGCGTTCCGGTGCGCGGCCAAGGCGTCGAGAAAGGCATTGGCTGCCGCATAGTTGCCCTGCCCCGCGCCGCCGAAGGGGGATGCGGCCGCCGAGAACAGCACGAACGCGCGCAGGTCGAGGCCGGCGGTCAGCTCGTGCAGATGCCAGGCCGCGTCGACCTTCGGCCGCAGCACCGCATGCCACTGCCCGGGTTCGAGGGTGGCCACCATGCCGTCGTCGACGATGCCGGCCGTATGGACGACGGCGGTCAGCCGCTCGCCGATCGAACCCACCACATCCGCCATGGCCTCGCGGTCCGCGACATCTGCGGCCACCATCCGTACGGACACGCCCAGCGCCGCCAGCTCGTCGGCCCACTGCCCGTCCCGCCCGGAGCGGGAGACCAGAACCATCTCGGTCACGCCGTGGGCCACGGCAAGGTGACGGGTGACGAGCCGCCCCAGGCCCCCGGTCGCGCCGGTCACCAGCACCACCCCGTCGGCGAGGCCCAGGTGGGCGGCGGACGGGGAGGTCGCGGTGTCCGCGTGCTTGAGGCGGGCGACGTACGCGCAACCGCCGCGGACCGCGATCCGCGGCTCGTCCACACCCGCCGCCAGGCCCACACGCACCGTCTCGGCGTCGACCCTGTCGGCCTCCAGGAGCACGAACCGGCCCGGGTTCTCCGACTGGGCGGAGCGCACCAGCCCTCGAACCGGCTCGGCGACGAGCTCGGACTCCGGGCCGGCCGCCGCCGTCGCCGTCGCAGTCGCAGTCGCAGTCGCAGTCGCCACGACGAGACGGGACGACGCTGTCCTCGGATCCGCCAGCCATCCTTGGAGCACCTTGAGGACACGCTGCCCGACGGCGTGCACCCGTTCGGGCAACGGGCTGTCCGGATCGCCTCCGTCGGGCTCGAACACGACGACCGGCGGTATCGCCCCACCGTCCGCCAGGTCCGCCAGGTCCGCGTACGGGACCCAGTCGTCCAGCACACCCGCCGGGCCGCCGGGGGCCGGCACCCATTCGACCTCGAACAGCGCGTCATGTCCGAACGTCGCTTCCGGCAGGGGCAGTTCGTCCGCCGAGACGGTACGCAAAGACACCGCACCGATGTCGAGCACCGGAGTCCCGGCGTCGTCGGCGGCGCTGATCGCCAGGGTGTCCGTACCGGCAGGCGTCACGCATACGCGAAGCGACCGCGCGCCCGTCGCGTACGACCGTACGGCCGACCACGAGTACGCCAGGTGCTCATCCCCGGGGTCAGGGGCGCCGGAGAAGCCGGGGAGGAGGCCGAGCTGCGCGATCAGATGCAGCGCCGCCTCCAGCACCGCCGGGTGCACCCCGTACCGGTCGGCGTCGTCGCCGCCATCGGCGGACTCAGGCAGGCGCAGCTCCGCATACACCCGGCCCTCCGCCTCCCACACCACCCGCACGCCCCGGAGCGCCGGCCCGGCCGTCTCGACCGCGCCCGGCGGGGGCCAGGACGTAAGATCCGGGGCCGCGTCCGCTCCGTTGCCGTCCCACGCGCCGTCGCGGACGGCCAGCGTGCCGGCAGCATGCTCGGTCCACGCGTCCTGGGCGGTTCCCCTGCCGGCGGTGCCAGTACCGGCGCGGGAGTGGACCCGCACCGGACGGCGCCGCTCATCGGCCGGCGCGCCCACCCGCAGCTGGATGGCTGTACTGCCCGCGGCGGGGATGACGATCGGCACGGAGACGGTCAACTCCTCGACGACCGGCGCCCGTACCTGCTCGCCCATGTGGAGGAGCATGTCCACCAGCGCCGCGCCCGGAAGCACCACCGTATCTCCGATGCGGTGATCCGCCAGCCACGGATGTGTCTTCAGTGACAGCAGGGCAGTGCAGATGAGGCCGCCCTCGCCCGCGACCTCCACGGACGCTCCCAGCAAGGGGTGTTCGGCAGCAGTCAGGCCGACGGAGCGCACATCGCCGGTGGTCTCCGGACCGTTTTCCAGCCAGTAGCGGTTGCGTTGAAAGGCATACGTCGGCAGCTCCACCCGGGACGCGCCAGTGCCGTCGAACACCCGTGTCCAGTCGACCTCCACACCGTGCGCCCAGGCCCTGGCCACCCCCGCCACGAGCGCCCGCTCCTCCGCACGACCAGCACGCAGAACCGGCACAAACACCGCCTCCGGCGAGATCCCCGCACCCAACCCACTCAACACACCATCAGGACCCAACTCCACAAAGACCGAAACGCCCTGAGCCCTGAGCGCCTCCACACCATCCGCGAAACGCACCGCCTCCCGCACGTGCCGCACCCAGTACTCCGCCGAACACAACTCACCCGCCGACGCCACACCACCCGACAGATTCGACACCACCGGCAGCACCGGCACCCGATATGTCAAACCCTCCGCAACCACACGAAACTCATCCAACATCGCATCCAGCAACGGCGAATGAAACGCGTGCGACACCGCCAGACGCTTCGTCTTACAACCCCGCCCCGCCAGCACCCCCGCCACCTCGGCCACCGCGTCCTCATCACCGGACAGCACCACCGACAGCGGACCATTCACCGCCGCGATCCCCACCCGGCCCCCCACACCGGCCAACAGTTCAGCGACGTCACTCTCTGACGCCTGCACCGCCACCATTGCCCCACCCGACGGCAGCCCCTCCATCAAACGACCCCGCGCAGCCACCAACCGCGCAGCATCCTCCAACGACCACACACCCGCGCAATGAGCCGCAACCAACTCGCCCACAGAGTGACCACCCACAAAATCCGGACGCACACCCCACGACTCCACCAGCCGGAACAATCCCACCCCGACGGCGAACAACCCCGCCTGCGCAAAAACCGTCCGGTCCATCAACCCATCCTCGCCGCCTTCACCAAAGACGACCTCACGCACCCCAAACTCCACATGACCGGCCAACTCCCGGTCCAGAACGGCACACACCTCATCAAAGGCATCAGCGAACACCGGGAACCGGCCATACAACTCACGGCCCATCCCCACCCGCTGAGACCCCTGACCCGAGAACAACACCGCCAACCGGCCTGGAACCACACCCCCCGCAGTCCCCTCGACCAAGCCCGCGACCGACTCACCACGCACCAGCCCACCCAGACCGGCCATCAACTCATCACGCGAACCGCCCACCACCACCGCACGCTGCTCCAGCACCGCCCGCTCCGAAGCCAACGACCAACCCACATCCACCGGTGACAACTCTGCGCCACCCTCAACCCGCGACAACAACCGCGCGGCCTGACCCCGCAGAGACTCCGCGCTCCGGCCCGACAGCACCCACGGCACCACCGGCATCGGCGCGCCATCGACCGCCACAACCGGCTCCAGCGCCGGGGCCTCCTCCAGGATCACGTGCGCGTTGGTCCCGCTCACACCGAACGACGACACACCCGCCCGACGCGGACGCCCCTCAACCCCCGGCCACTCCCGCGACTCGGCCAGCAGCTCCACCGCACCCGCCGACCAGTCCACCTTCGACGACGGCTCACCCGCATGCAGCGTCTTGGGCACGACCCCGTGCCGCATCGCCAACACCATCTTGATCACACCTGCCACGCCTGCGGCAGCCGCAGTGTGACCGATATTCGACTTCAACGACCCGAGCCACAAAGGCCGATCGGCCGGACGCCCCTGCCCATACGTCGCCAGCAGCGCCTGCGCCTCGATCGGATCACCCAACGTCGTACCCGTGCCGTGCGCCTCCACCACATCCACATCAGCCGCCGAGATCCGCGCGTTCGCCAGCGCCGCCCGGATCACACGCTGCTGCGACGGACCGTTCGGCGCCGTAAGACCATTACTCGCACCGTCCTGATTCACCGCCGACCCACGCACCACCGCCAGCACCGGATGCCCATTGCGACGCGCATCCGACAACCGCTCCAACAGCAACATCCCGACGCCTTCACCCCACGCCGTACCGTCCGCCGCGTCAGAGAACGGCCGGCACCGCCCACTGCGGGACAGAGCGCCCTGGCGGCTGAACTCCACGAACGCGCCAGGGGTGGTCATCACGGTCACGCCGCCGGCGAGGGCAAGTGAGCATTCGTCGTTACGCAGGGCCTGCATGGCCAGGTGCAGGGTTACGAGGGACGACGAGCAGGCCGTGTCCACAGTTACCGCGGGACCTTCGAGGCCGAGGAAGTACGAGACCCTTCCCGAGAGCACCGCTCCGGACTTGCCCATGCCGAGGTAGCCCTCCAGCCCCTCGGGGGTCTGCCGGAGTAAGGCGCCGTAGTCATGGCCGTTCGTACCGGCGAAGACTCCGGTACGGCTGCCCTTGAGCGACAGGGGGTCGAGACCCGCCCGCTCCAGCGTCTCCCAGGCCGTTTCCAGCAGCAGCCGGTGCTGCGGGTCCATCGCAAGCGCCTCGCGCGGCGCGATCCCGAAGAAGGCGGGGTCGAAATCGGTGATGCCGTCCAGGAACGCGCCCTCGCGCACGTAGGACTTGCCGCGCCGCCGGTGATCCGGGTCGTACAGGTCTTCGTCCCAGCCCCGGTCGGTGGGAAAACCGGAGAAGGCATCGGTGCCGGAAGCCAGCAGAGACCACAGGTCCTCGGGGGACTCCACACCGCCCGGAAAACGACAGCCGATGGAGACAATGGCAATCGGCTCCCGCGAGGCCGCCGTGAGCCGGCGGTTCTCCTTCCGAAGGCGTTCGGCTTCCTTCAGGGAAGTGCGTAGCGCGTCAAGAATCTTCTCAGGAGACGTATTGCTCATTGCGAACTCCACACGTGTTCAGGCGGTCCAGGCAAGATTGAGACAATTCGAATACTTCAGGAATCGGTACTTTCGAAGGCGATGCGGAGCAGGGCTTCCGCATCCATCGAGTCGATCGACGCCTCGTCGACCGGTTCCTGTTCGCCCTCCCCCGCTGAAAAGGCTTCCCTGCTCTCGAACTCCGCCAGCCGCAGCAGAATGTCCATCAGGCCCGCGTCCCGGATCCGGGCCGGCGGAATGGACGCCAGCGCCTCGCGTACCCGGGCGTCGTTGGGCTGCTCGGCGTCCTCGTCACTGCCCGGGAACAGGAGCGTCCGTAGGTTGTCCGCCAGGGCGGCAGGGCTCGGGTAGTCGAAGACGAGCGTCGCGGGCAAGGAGAGGCCAGTAGCGGCCTTCAGCCTGTTCCGCAGCTCGACGGCGGTGAGCGAATCGAAGCCGAGTTCCTTGAAGGCCCGGTCGGGAGCCACGGCGTCGGCGTTCGGGTGCGCCAGCACCCTCGCCACATGGGTGCGTACGAGTTCCAGCAGCTCGTGCGCCCGCTCGGCCGGGGACAGCCCGGCCAGCCGCTCGCTCAGTGACGTGGCCGAGGACGCGGCCACGCCCGATCCGGCGGGCGCGGTGCCGTCGGCGCGGGTCTCCAGAAGGCGGCGGGCCTCGGGGAGTGCTGAGATCAACGGCGACCGGCGGACCGTGGTGAACGACGGGGTGAAGCGCGCCCAGTCGACGTCCGCGACCACGGCGAACTCGTCGTCCCGGTCGAGCACCTGGCCCAGTACAGCGAGTGCGTCCTCGGGGGCCATCGCCTCGAATCCGCTGCGCTGAGCCCACTTCTCCCGCGTCTCACCCGCCGCAAGACCGTCCCCGCCCCAGGGGCCCCAGGCGATGGAGGTGCCGGGCAGGCCGAGCGCCCGGCGCTGCTCCACCAACGCGTCTACGGAGGCATTGGCCGCCGCGTAGTTGCTCTGTCCCGCGGCTCCTACTGTCCCGGCCATGGACGAGAAGGTCACGAACAGCGACAGTCCGAGATCCCGGGTCAGTTCGTCCAGGTGCCGCGCCGCGTCCGCCTTGGGCCGCAGTACGTACGCCAGCCGCTCCGGGGTCAGCGTCTCGATCACACCATCAGCCAGCACTCCGGCCGTATGCACCACACCCGTCAGTGCCGGCAGCTCACCCGACGCCGACCGCTCACCGAGCGACGCCAGCAGACCAGCCACCTCAGCACGATCAGCCACATCACACGCCACAATCGTGACCCGGACACCCAGACCCCTCAGCTCGGCCTCAAGACCCGCCGCACCAGGCGCCCGCGGCCCACGACGCGAAACAAGCACCACATGCTCCGCCCCACGACCCGCCAACCACCGCGCCACATGCCCACCCAGGGCCCCAGTACCACCCGTGACCAGCACCGTCCCCCGCGCCGACCAACCATCCCCCGAAACCCCGCCCCGCCCAGCACGCACAAGCCGCCGAAGACAAACCCCCGAGGCACGTACCGCCACCTGATCCTCTCCATCCACACCCCCCAGCACGGCACACAACCGCTCCACCGCACGCCTGTCCAAAGCCTCCGGCAGATCAACCAGACCACCCCACAACTCGGGATGCTCCAACGCCGCGACCCGACCCAAACCCCACACCTGCGCCTGCGACACACCCGAGAGGCGCTCCCCACGCCCCACACCCACCGCACCCCGCGTCGCACACCACAACCGCGCCTCGACCCCGGCACCCACCAGGGCCCGTACTAGGGCCAACGTCCCCGCCAAGCCCACCGACACACCGCCGTACACCGGGTGAGGCGACTCATCCAACGCCAGCAGCGACAACACACCGGCGAGCGGCTCCGAGGCTGACTCGACGGCCTCGGACATCAGCGGGGCCCACGCCTCCCCACCAGCCTCGGCACCCGCGTCCAATTCCAACGTCACCACTCGGGCGCCGCGCCCGGCCAACTCCTCAGCCACCAGGGCCACCAGCTCAGCAACATCGTCCCGTCCGGTCGGCACCACCAACAGCCAGGTACCCGACAACCGCGACGACAACTCCACCGACACCGGCTGCCACACCACCCGGTACTGCCAACCATCCAGCCGCGACCGCTCACGCCGCCCCTGCCGCCACGACGACAACGCAGGCAACACCGCACTCAACGGCTCCTCCGGCGACACATCCAGCGTCGAAGCCAACGCCTTCAGGTCCCCGCTCTCAACCACTTCCCAGAAACCTGCCTCCGCCTCGTCAACCACCGTCGCAGCAGCGACCGGAGCATCGAGCCAGTAACGGCGACGCTGAAAGGCATACGTCGGCAGCTCCACGCGGGAGGCGCCGCTGCCCTCGAACACCCGCGCCCAGTCCACCTCCACGCCCTGGACCCACGCCTCGGCGAGCGACGTCAGGAACCGGTCCAACCCGCCG
>NZ_JBSHNE010000094.1:0-8445 GCF_053646035.1 Streptomyces sp. NPDC055287
ATCGCGGTGTCCAGGCCGGACTTGCGGACCGTCTCGACCAGCAGCACCGCCCCGGCCTGCGAGACCGCCCCTCTGCCACGGCCCTCGACGCGGACACGCGGGTACAACCCGATACGCTTGCTCACCTGGAGAGTGCTTCTTTCCGTGCAGCCAACAGGATCCTAGACAAGTCCCATCGTTGCAGGTCAGAAGCACTCTCTGCTTATTTGATCAAGGCATGGACGAGGACGCTCATGAAAGCGCGCGGTTAGCCTCGCGCATCGTCATCGGTGGTGGTGCGCATCAGGTGCGCGCCAACGCGGACGATGCACCGCACCGTGCGCATCGCGGGGTGCAGTCCACCGCCCACTCCTTGATCACACAGGACGGACAGCGGATACAGGTTGGTGTAGCCATGGCCCTGCGCTGACGTCTTGGTCCTCTCCCGAGCCCGGCGGCTGGATCGTGCGTAGATTGGAGGTGCAGGCGGTCGCGCTCACAGGTCACGGAGAGCGTGTGATGACAGCGGACGTTGATTTCACGGCGTTCTTCGACGCCACACCGAGCCCGTACCTCATGCTGGACACGGACCTGGTGATCCGCTACGCCAACACGGCATACCTGCAGACCACCGGCCGGTCCAGAGACCAGCTGATCGGGAAGTATTTCTTCGACGCCCTGCCGGCAAATCCCGGCACCCTCGATGACACTCAACAGGACCTGAAGGCGTCATTGCGCCGGGTCCTGGACACCGGGAAATCGGACACCTTGGTGCTGCAGCGGTACGACATCCCTGCCCTCGACCAGCCAGGCGGGTTCGAGGAGCGATGGTGGTCCGAGATCCACACCCCGATTCTCGGGCCTGACGGCAAGGTGAGGTGGATCGTCCAACGGGCCGAGGACGTCACCGCCTTCGTCCACTCACGCCTGGCACGCCAGCTCACCGAGGAGTTCACCGAGCGGGAGAAGGGCATGGCAGCCGAGCTGTACGCGCGGGCGGGCGAGCTGGACCGGCTGAATCAGGAACTGCGCCAGGCCCACGCCCGTGAACGGCAGGTCGCCGTCGCCCTGCAGGAAGCCATGCTCTCCGCCCCCGACCTGGAGCACCACACTCACAACATCGCCGTGCGCTACCTGCCCGCGACCACATCACTGAACGTGTGCGGCGACTGGTACGACGTCGTCGACCTGCCACCCGACCGCTACGCCGCGGCGGTCGGAGACGTCGTCGGCCACGGCCTGCACGCCGCCGCCGTCATGGGCATGCTCCGCAGCGCCCTGAGCGCGGTCATCCGTGCCACTCCCAGTCCCGCCCAGGCCCTGGAGGTCCTCGGTCTGTACGCCCGCTCCCTGGACGGCGCGACGGCCGCAACCCGCTGCGCCAGCACCACAGCCGCCCGCTGCGCTTCGCCGATCGCCGCACGCAGCTGCTCGGTCAGCCGGACCGCATGTACCCGGCCCACCGGCTCCAGCCGTGAGCCCATGGATCGCCTTCCCCCGCCGCTACCTCTCTGAAGAGAGCATGGCCACCGTCTACGCCACCGCCGACACCGAGGCCCTCCCCGGCACTACCGAGGGCTGATCCCCTCCATCACGGCAGGGGGACACGATCGACTAAAACCGCTCATGTGCGATGCCGGACCATGTGCAGCTCACCCGGCCGCGCGGCAACCGGGTCAACTCGCTGGGCTGGTCAGGACGCAGTTCGGATAATCGTTGTCCGGATCGCCGATGGCGGTCCAGAGCTTCAGGACCTTGCCTTGCCTCAAGGCGGCGTAGGAGTCGGGCTCCCGCTCACCCGTTTCGGGGTGAGCGACGTCGAAGGTCACACCGACAAAGCTTTGCCTCTTGTTGGAGCCTTGCTCCCAGGTGCCTGTTCCGGACCCGGTCAAACCCTCGTCCCAGCGGTAGGCAATGCAGACTTTATCGGCGATGAACGTCCCGTCCGGCTTCAGCGTGAGGGTGCCATCGTGGGCATCGGTCCACGTGGTCGCAAGTTCGGCCGACTTCAGAACGACCGGTTCGCCTTCGGGCGGCGGCATGACGGTCAACCTGCCGCAGGCCGTCAGGGCGAGGGCCATGGCGACCAAGATCAGCGCAGTACGACAGGAACGCAACACACTCAACCCCTAGCGGGTTCCGCAGGCCGTGCGTGCGCGACCGATGGGCTCAAGAACTCATGCCGTACCCTGGCACAGAGTTTGAACACGTTCAAGTCGTAGTTGACGGCGGCCACTCTTCACGAGGCGTGAGGCGGTACGGCAGCGAAGTACCGCAACCACAGCGGCCGATCGCGGTCGGGCCGCAAATAGCCCATGGATCACCTTCTCCGCGAACCGCTTCCTGGCCCGGCCGGTTCGCGCCCGGGCATCTGGGGGAGCTGACGGCCGTCGTGCCGTTCGAGCTCATCGACGCGGTCCTGGCGGAGACCCGCTCGGTGCAGAGACGACTACGTGATCTTCCTTCGCGGGTCGGGATCTACTTCCTGCTCGCGATGTGTCTGTTCCCTGAAGTCGGCTACCGGCTGGTCTGGGACAAGCTGACAGCCGGGCCGGCCGAAGTGCCGGTGGCCTCCCCGACTCCGAAAGCCCTGCGTGATCTGCGCCGACGACTGGGCGGTGCGCCGGTACGGGCATTATTCGAGGTTCTCGCGGGGCCTGTGGCCCGGCCGACGACACCCGGTGGCGGTTCGGGCCGTACCGGACTGTGTCATTCGACGGCTGCAGTTCCCAGAAGGCCCCCGACTCCGGGCGAAACAGGGCTTGGCTGGGGCGAACCTCCCATCACGGCTATCCCACAATGGAGTTGATGACGCTGGTCGAGACCAGCACACGGGCCTTGCTCGGCGCGGTCTTCGGGCCCACCGCCGAGGGCGAGACCACGCCGTACGCGGCCTGCCCCACCCGAACGGAGCCCCGCCGGTGTCTGAAGAACCGATCTACGAAAGCCCTGACGCGCAGCTCGCCCGCCTGGTCGCCGCGCTGGAGCGCCTCGCAGAGACCCAGGACATCCTGGACCGCACCGAAGCGCTGGCCGTACGACAGCGTCAGCAGGTCGAGCAGTCCCGCACCCAGCTGCTGGAGAAGCTCTCCCGCGTCCAGGACGACCAGAGCGCTCTGCTGGGCCACCACGGCGAGATGCTGGCTCAGCACGGCCTGATGCTGGTCCAGCACGGCGAGATGCTGACCGAGATCCTCACCATCCTCCGCGGCACGAACACCGCCCGGTGACTGCCGGCCTCGCCGCCGTCATCGAGGGCCAGGCCGCGCTGCGCCGTGAGGTCCGCGACGGGTTCACCGCGGTGAACACCCGCCTGGACGGCCTCAGCGGCCAGTTCGACGGCATGAGCCTGCGCGTGGACGGCCTTGACCGCAAGGTCGATGACCTGGGCCAGAAGCTCGACATTTTCATCACCGAGCAGCGCACCATGAACGCGACGCTGGTCAAGCTGCTGTCCGGCATGATCGGCAAGGACACCAGCACGGGCTGAAGGCCTGCGTGACCGGGGAGGGCCGCTACGTACATGTAGCGGACATGCTCGACGAACTCGTGCGGGACATCGAGCGTGGAAGGATACGGAACCAACGAAGCCCCCCGGCCGTCGGCGTGTTGAGTGAGATCACCACATCAACGACGAGGGGCTTCGCCACGTCACCGCCCCTGACCGGCACGCTTCACCCGAGAGCCCAGGATGAAAGACGTTACTGACTTCAGCTCGTTGGGGTGAATCGTCGCGAAGTCGCTGATGGGCGTGGGTGGGTGGCTGTATCCGTGGTGTGTGAGATATGCGGATGGGGGAGGGCTGACTCCTACGGGACGCCGGCGCCGGGAGTCGGTACGGATGCAGGCGGCTGAACTGTTCGAGCAGGAGATCAAGCCGTCGGAGGTCGCACGGCGGCTGCGGGTGAGCGTGAAGTCGGCCTATCAGTGGCACCAGTTGTGGCGGGCGGGCGGTGTTCAGGCGTTGGCCTCCCGCGGTCCGAGCGGGTCGCGGTGCCGCCTGTCCCCGCGGTGCCTGGAGAAGCTGGCCGCATATCTGGAGCAGGGGCCGGCTGCGCATGGCTGGGTGGAGGACCAGGTGTGGACCGCGGCGAGGGTGGCCACGCTGATCGGCCGGAAGTTTCACGTCTCTTACAGCGTCTCCGGTGCCACCCGGTTGATGCACCGGCTGGGCTTCAGCCCGCAGGTCCCCGCCCGGCGGGTTGCCGAGCGCGACGAGAGGGCCGTGAGCGTGTGGCGGGAGGCGACCTGGGCGGAGGTAAAAGGGCCCGGGCGGCCTGCGGGGGCTACGTCTGCTTCGAGGACGAAGCCGGGTTCACCCGCAGGCCGCCCCGGGGACGGACCTGGGGCCGACGCGGGATCACCCCGGTCGTGACGGTCAGCGGCCGGCGTTCGGGACGGTTGTCGGTGGCCGGCCTGATCGCGATGCGGCCGGGTTCCCGGACCCGGCTGTGCCACCGACTGCGCACCCACCCCGCGGGCAAAGGCACACGTCGCAGCATGGGAGAGCGGGACTTCATCGCGCTGGTCGACGGAGTCCACCAGCTCGTCAGGGCACCGATCGTGCTGGTCTGGGACCGCCTGAACACCCACGTCTCCCGCAGGATGCGAGAACTCGTGGCCGAGCGTGAGTGGCTGACAGTGTTCCTGCTGCCCGCCTACTCACCCGACCTGAACCCCGTCGAAGGCGTGTGGGCCCACGTCAAACGCAGCCTCACCAACCTCGCCGTCACGGCACTCGACCAGCTCGAAGTCCTCGTCCGCAACCGCCTCAAACGCCTTCAATACCGGCCCCACACCCTCGACGGCTTCATAGCCGGCACCGGCCTGACCCTCGAGACATCAGCCTCACCCTGACAAGCCGAAGTCAGTAACTGGTCGCGGGCGCCGCGCCTGATTCGTCATCTCAGCCCCGAGAGAACCCTCAGCACCGGGAAGGGGCCGCCAGCAAGCTGACGGCCCCTCATCGCAAGATCGAGATTAGAGGTGCACTCTGCTGATTCGCCAAGCAGTTGCGCCAGTGCTGTTGTCAGTAGCATCAACATCGAGCTTGATCCGCTTCGGGGCATCGGAGATCCTCAGATATGAGACAGCCCCGTCGCACGTCAACATCTCACGCTTTTCGACCTTGTTGTACTTGAGTACCATTTGCGCTTTACCCGTGCCCACGCACACGACGGCAAGTTGATACGACTTGCCCTTGTCAAGGAGGGGCCGTGTGTGGATTCCATCGACGAGTTGCTCCGAACCGGCCTCAACGAGATCGGCATCCTCTACCGTATCGTTATTGACCGCTTCCATTGCCTGTTTCTCTAGCTTGAGGAAGCGTTTATCGGAGCTGCTTGACGAAGCTGAAGACGAATCCGTAGGCCGTGGCTTAGGTTCGCTGACTGGGTCGGAGCTGCAGCCGCTGATCAGCAAGAGGCTGAGACCGCTTCCCGCGAGTGTCATCACTCGGCATGCGGCGCTGCGTCTCAGGATGCGGTGTGCCACCAGCGCCATCCGGTCTCCTTCGTGGGTGTCTTGCCAGAACCTGACTTGAGCTTGACTTTGCCGCAGCGGTTCGCACTGGTCTTGTACTTGGCCCAGCTGATCTTGTAGCCCCAGGAACCGTACTGCAAGTGACCATACCGATCCGCGGGGATGGGGTGCTCGTAGGTGTGCCCTGTTACTATGCTGACTTCGCCGGTGATTTTCCCGCTTATTGTGGCCTTCGCCTTGAAGATGACGGCATCGAACTCGGCTTCACCCGACGTTCCGATCTCGGCGGCGATCTTACCGGCCTTCTCGACCTTGACGATCATCTTTCCGCCCGGGCCGTCCTTGAAGCTGGTCCCGTTCCACCAGGACGGCACATGGACCGCTTTCTTGCTGGTAATGGAGTACCAGGTCTTGATGGGGTTGTCGCAGGCCAAGGGCCCGTTTTCGCCCTGTGTCCCCTCACCGGAGGCCGTCGACTCGGAGACCTCCGGAAGCGCATCCAGATTCCGCTCCTCGGCCAGCTGGCTGGCGCTCATCACAGGTACGGGGCGGAAAGACGGCGAGATGTCCACGGTGGCGACGGTGGAGTCTGCTTCGACCTGTGCGGAAGAGCCTCCGTCGGTCGGCCCCCCCACTGTCCAATCGGAAGGATTTGGACCCTCGGCCGCTGAATCCGCGCGGGCGGGTCCAGCAAGCACCGATACGGCGATGAGTGCGGCCGTAATCGGGATAACCCGACGAGTCTGAAATTTGCTTCTCATGGTGAACTCCCCCTCTTCTGGCGCCCGTTGAGGGCGGCAGGAAGGACACTAAGGGTCTCACCTTCCAGACGTATGGGGAATGTGTGAATCTTGAGGTGTTCTTGAGCTTGAGGCCTTACCTCCTATCCTCGGTGAGGCCGGCGAAGAAGCTCGGAGTGATGACCTGCGGGTTTTTGTCGGTGGTGGTTCGGCGTTGTGATGTCAGTGGGTAAGTAGCGGGCCCTCTGCTGTTCAGTGGGTTGTCATGGGTGACTCGACTGCTGTCATGGATGCCGATCTGGTGCTGACGTTTTTGGTGATTATGCAGGTCAGTTGGTTGCCGATCGGTACAGCATGGGGTGTGTTGTCGCTGGTCAGGGCCGTGGTGGCAGGGTGTCAGTTACCTGTGCAGTTGCCGCACGAAGGTTTGCTTGAGCAGCACTGCGGTAGTTCCATCGGCGGGTCCGCAGTGAGGCTGTGAACTCGCATGACGCGGCGCGATGCAGCTCAGCGAGGGCGTCGCCCTGTCACCTCTTCCCATCGATCGCGGGCGGTGTCGAGCTCGGTCTGCGTCTTGTTGAGCGGCTCGTTGTTGCTGTGACGAGTGGTCACCTCATCCAGCACGTGGCGTGCCACCGCACTGGGCCTTCCTGCCTCCGGACGCCAAGGCGCCGGGACCAGGCGCGTGAGCGAGCCGGGAGCCGTCGGCTACCGCGCTTACGCTTCGCGGGTCGCGGCTGTCAACGTGCTGCGGAGTTGGCTGACGGTACGCCGCCACCGGCGGGCCCCGGTGCCGTCGGAGTCGAACCAGGCATCGGTGGACTGCAGGTCCTCGAGTTCGTCCAGTTCCGTCAGCAGAGACGAGCTGTCCTGACGCCGTACTGTCGTCCTGCCGAG
Source organism: Streptomyces sp. NPDC055287 (assembly GCF_053646035.1). Taxonomy (NCBI): domain Bacteria; kingdom Bacillati; phylum Actinomycetota; class Actinomycetes; order Kitasatosporales; family Streptomycetaceae; genus Streptomyces; species Streptomyces sp. NPDC055287. Next base: position 7,098 of record NZ_JBSHNE010000094.1, read on the forward strand.
GGTCTGTGTGAGGTCGTGCAGGCGGTGTGCCGCGCGGTAGTAGGCGACCTGGGTTTCGCTGAGGCGGCGGATGGCGTATCCGCCGCACTTGCTGCACGGGTCGAACCTGGTGTTCTGCAGGAGCTGTTCGATCGTGACTAGGTCGTCGTCGCTGGCGACTCCGCGGTCCCGGAGATGCCGGCATGCGGGGGAGTGGGCCCGGCCCTCGTACTGCCCGGCGGCGTCCGTCGTATAGACCTGTACCGGTGTGAGGACTCCCAGCGGAAGGCCCGAACCGCTGCCTGTGTCGGAGGCCGGCTCGAACGGTTCCAAATCCAGCTGCTCCATGGCCAGCAGGCCGTGCCAGACATCTCTGGTGAAGGGGCCGAGGCGACGGCCCTCGTCTTCGTACCTGCCGTCGAGTTCCCGCAGGTCCCGCACCCCGCGGGCCAGGGCCAAGGATCGCAGGGCCCTGTCGACGTCCTGCCGCCCCTTGTACAGGCGCACAAGCAGCCGTTCTCCCTCTCCTGTGCTCAAGCTGCGGCCGAAGTCCGGGTTACGGGAATTGTGGACACGCGGCAGCCACACGCTTTCCCCGTCCGGCGCGCCGTCCGCCGAGGCAGCGTCGCGCTGGGCCTCAACGAGCCTGCTGGGCAGGTCATCGGCGCCGGCGATGATGACGCCCTCCCATCCGGCAGCGCAGCGCTGCTCCAGGACGGTCAGCGCGATGACCTCCGGCCCCGCCGTCATGGAGAAGACGAGATAGAGCTGGTCGGGATCCCGGGAGGCGAGGCGCAGTGCCCGCAGGTGCGCGGCAGTGACCGGGCGCCTGTCGCTGACCGGGGTGTCGTCGAACACCCCTGGACCCAAAGGCTGTTCCTTCTCGGGCGTAAGTTCCGGCGCGGCCGCCACCGCCTCGTCCTGCGCAATGCAGGAGAGCGCCGACCCGTTCCGCGACAGGAGCCGGGCGGCCACAGGCTCCGGCACCCGCAGGGCCACGGTGAACTGCTCCCAGTGCGTTTCGACGGCATACGAGGCCAGGACGCCCAGCTCCCATTCCGTGAGACGGCTGAGCGGGGAATCACCGTAGACGCGCCGCTCTGCAGCGTCAGGATGAGGCAGGCGAGCGATCAGCACTCTCTCTGCCTGGCCCGATGCGGTGCCCTTCTCCGCCTCGGCCTGCCATTCGGCAAGCAGCAGCCCGGCGCGGGCCAGCATCTCGTCTCGCTCCTTGCGCCGGCCGTTCATGCCGTCTGTCAGGTAGTGGGCGAGATTGAAGTTTCCCCGTGATCTCGGACACTCAATGTCTACGCCGCGAGGGCGTGCTGTTGCCGCTGCCTGGTCTCGGCTGGGGTGAGGTAGCCGAAGA
>NZ_JBSHNE010000095.1:0-6740 GCF_053646035.1 Streptomyces sp. NPDC055287
ACCCAACGCTGGGTCGTGGAACGTGCGTTCGCCCACCTGCACTGGTTCCGCCGCCTACGAATCCGCTGGGAGATACGCGACGACATCCACGAAGCTTTCCTCACTCTCGGATGTGCACTCATCTGCTGGCGACGCCTGAAGTCATTCCGATAGGAGTTCTTAGGGGATCGTCAGCTGTTGCCCCTCCTCGAGCTTGTCGGGGTTGGTGAGGTTGTTCGCCTCGGCGATCTCCGGCCAGCGCTCCCGGTCCCCGTAGAAAGTGAGGGCGATACGGGCCAGCGTGTCGCCCTTCACCACGGCATAGTGCCGAGGTGGCGCCGCCGCGGGCGCGTCGTTCGGTGGCAGCGTCGGCAGCCGTTCGAGCTGCCAGCCCACCACCTGCAGGCCCGGGTTGGCGAGCACACCGTCGACGATCTGCGAGGTCACCGAGAACGGGCCGAGGTTCGTCGCCAACTGGGAGGCCGCGACGTCCTGCTGGGACCACTGCGCAGTGACCTTGAGATTCCGGATGGCCAGGAAGGCGGTCGGCAGCCAGGCCAAGGTGCCGGCCGCGGCACCTCGGGTGACGCCTTCGCGGGAGACACCGGGCACGTACCAGGTGGTGTCGTCGAGCAGCGGCCAGAACAGCCACGGCCGGGAGATGCGCACCAGGCAGGCGTCGAAGGTGATGGTGGAGTCGCTGGTGGTCGTGGCCGGTTTGGTCTGGGCCGCTTCGAGCAGGCGCCTTTTCGCGAGCAGGCGCTCCGACAGGGGCAGCCCGCCGAGTTTGGGAAGGATCTCAATCGGCAGCTTGGGTGGCACTCCCACCGTCGGTCCGTCCGGCATGGGCACAAGGCGCGGCGGCGTCAGTTCTCCGCGTTGGATCAGTGCGGCCCGCCGGGTCAGTTCGAGCGGCGGTATGTGCCGCAGCTCGTCGGGGGCGAGCCCGAGGGAGCTGCCCACGCGTACGTCGTCCGGCCGCAGCCGCCAGCGCAGTTCGTCGGCAGGCTGTGCCTGGCTGCTGCCCCGTACATGGATGGTGCGGGACTTCCAGCCTTCGGCGCAGGCCCTGTCGTACCAGTTGACCGGTTGTGCCGTGGCCGGGCGGAGCTCGATGAGCTGGCCGGTCACGGAGGCATTGCCCAACCGCTCCCACAGCCGCAGCCCTTGTGCCTTGAGCGCGCTGAACGTCTCGACCCGCTGACGGCGGGCCGCGGCGTCCAGGGACGGGGGCAGCAACGGCTGGGCGGGAGACAGCAGCCGGTAGTAGTAGGCGGTGTCGATGTCCGCCTCGGAGAAGGCGATGTCCTGGCCGGATTCGACGCCCAGGGGAATGCGGTTCACCAGGTCCGAGAAGCGCTCCACGGCGAGTTCGGGCGAGTAGCCGTCCTGGGGCTGCCCGGTCAACTTGAAGTCGGCGTCCGCCAACGCCATGCCGAACCGGTCGAACCGGAAGGCGACGGCCGAGTCGCTCGGCGTGCCGAGTTCGGCCTTGATCCACTCCTGTACGGGCTGGAACAGCGACGTGGCGAGAAGCCCCATGGTGCCCTCCTTCCGCGGCGCCACGGGCCGCACCGGCCGACCGGTGCGGCCCGTGAACCGTCGGGTTCCTACTGCATGTAGTCGGCCGAGCTCAGCCCGGGGCTCTGGGGCAGGATCTCGGAGACGTAGCCCACCAACTGGATGCCGGTGCTGCGCAGTTCCTCGCCGGATGCGTCGGCGGTGAAGTCCACGTCCTCGTTGCGGTGTTTGTAGCCGCCGCTGATGGCGAAGCACGCGTATCCGAACGAGGCCCCGGCGCTGGTCTGCGTGGTCGCCTGCTGCCAGTCGGACTTCCAGTTGTCCCATTTGATGCGGAAGTCCTTGACGAGGATGACACTGGTGATAAGGGAGGGCAGGAAGACCTCCTCGCCCTTGTCCGGCCTCTCCTGCTTCATGTCACCGCGCGAGATCGACCCCTTCGCGTAGTCGCCCGCCAGGAACCAGTTCTTGAGGTTGAGCAGGGAGGTGTCGATGCCCATGCGGCGTATGTCGGCGATGCAGTAGTTGAAGCTGATGGCCAGGTTCTGCGTCTGGACGTTGAGGCTGTTCTGCGACTTGGTGTGGTCGAAGCCGCCGCCGGCCGACCACAGGCCGATGGAGAAGCCGCCTCCGCCCGAGTACGTCGACGACGAGGACCGGATGTGGCTCTCGGTGTGGAAGTCGGTGCTCGTGTAGGTGGTCCAGCCGTCTTTCTCGTCCGGGTCGGCCCACGTGGTCGGCGACATCGTCACCCACGGAATGTCGCCGATGCCGGGGAAGTTGAGCAGGCTGTTCTGGAATCGCCTCTTGCTCCGCGCTATCAGCGCGATGGCGGGGTCGGTTCCCTGGGAGGCCAGGGTGTTCAGCGCCTTCTCCACCTGGCCCTTGGCGCCGAACGAGGTCCACTGGTCGAACGCCTCGTTGACTTCGTCCTGCGGGATCACGCCCTCGACCGGCCAGCGGGACAGCTTCTGGGGGTCCGTCAGCGCCGTACTGTACGCGCGGTTGTAGGCCTTGACCTTGGTGCGGTACTTGTCCCGGTACTCCATGTAGCGCTGGTACTTGGCGGTGGGCAGCCCTTCCTGGTCCATCAACGTGGCCGCTGCCGCTTCGTACTCGGCCTTCAGGCTCGGGGTGATGTCCGCTTTCGGCGGTACGCCGTTGGCACCGTTGATGATGGCCCACCACGAGTCGCTGACCTTGCTGGCGCCGGGCATTGTCTCGTACCGCGCGTTCATGCGCAGTTTGCTGTCGGTGAGCAGGAAGGTGTTCACGAACGCCCGCTGCGACTTCGTGATGCCCTGCAGTTCCCGGTCCGTGTCGATCTTGGAGCTGCCCGTGGCCGGCTCGCCCGGCGGCGGTTCCTTGGGAGCCGCAGGGGGCTTGTCGAGGTTCACGCCGATCGGGGCGAAGGGGTTGGCGTAGTCCTCCATGCGGATGGGCAGGCCGACACTGCGGAAGGAGACGAAGTAGCCCTCCGGTATTTCCTTCTTTTCCGGATCGGCTCCCACGGCTTTCATTTCGAGGTCGCGGAGGATCTTGAAGACGTCGGGCATGTTCGACTCCTCGCAGGTGTCGCGCGTCAGAAGTGAATGAAGTCCTTGGGCGGGTTTCCGTGAAACGCGCGCGTGCGCGCGCAGACTTCGACGCCTTCACGCTGGCCCGCGTCGTTCGTGTCTCCCTCGATGGTCGAGAAGGACTCGTCGTATACGGCGGTGACGATTCCCGTGTGATTCCAGTCGCCGTCGGCGCGACGGATCAGGAAAAGGCAGCCGGGTGTGATCTTCCCGGCGGCGCCGTCGCCGGTGAGTAGCAGTCCGGCGTGCTCCGCCTGCAGGGCCAGGGCGTCGGTGGACACGGAGCCGGGGAGCGGCATGTCCACTTCCAGCGACTGGGCGGCCTGCTCCAGCAGGAAGGTGACGAAGCCTGCGCACCAGGCGAAGGCCTCGCCCTGCCGGCCGTTCATGTACAGGCGCACCCACGGTCCCGCGTTCGGGCCGCCTACCTCACGAGGACGGGCCGCGAGATGCGCCCGGGCGTATTCCACCAGCGCGTCGGCGAGCGGGACGGAGGCGGTGAGACGCTGCCTGAGCACGTCCACCATCGGGGCGACGAACTGTCCGAACGTCGCCTCGTCCACCTCGCCGGTCTGCTCGAGCCCGCTGCGCGATTGGAACTCCGTCACGGCCCGGCGTGTAGCCGGTCCGAAGGCGCCGTCCACCACGACTCCGGCGCCGTGCAGGTTCAGCCACTCCTGGGCCCGCCGCACAGGCTTGCCGAGCGCCCCTTGGGACACCGGTGCCGTGAATTCGACTTCGCTGCGAATCCATGGGGAAAGCTCCGCCAATTCCCCGTCGAAGACATGCGCCATCGTCCCTCCTGGAGACCTTTCACACACGGCGAATGGTGCAGGAATGAAGAATTAGAAGAACACCCCCATGGCCACCCCCAGGACGAGCAGCATCCACTCCCGCGCTGCACCTGTCTATATGCGAAACACGCCAAATCCGGGACCTGTGAAGACTTTCCTTTACTGGTGTCGATGCGCATCTACGGGAATTGAGCTGCCTGTTGGTGACGTCTGCTCACCGGTGCCGCCCGAGGGGCGGAGTGGTGATCACGAGGCAGGGCCCCGGCGTGTGCCCGGCTCGCCCCGGCTTGGAGTGGTTGATCGCAGCAGCGGTCCCAGGAAGCAGGTGAACACGGCACCTGGGGATCATGGAGTTCTCTACGCTTCAAGATCCACGAAGGTGCCGTGTTCGTCCCTCCATCATCTCCTGTAGCTGCTCCCGCGCCTCACGCGCCCTGCCTGGAGGCCCTCGGTGAGGCTGTCGCGCGGGTTCAAGTCCGTTGTCTGGTTGCCGAGTTCGAGTCGGTCACCGACCCGCGAGGGGCTTGCGGGGTGCGTTACCGGATCTCCTCGCTGCTGGCCCTGGTGGTCTGCGCGATGACTGCGGCGGGCCACGACTCGATCACCGCGGCGGCGGAGTGGTGCCGGCGTGCGACGCCGCAGGAGCTTGCCGCTTTCGGCCTGCCCTATCACCCGTTGCTGGGCCGCTACCGAGTCCCGAGTGAGAAGACCCTGCGCAGTGTCCTGGGGCGTCTGGATCCCGGTGAGATCAGCGCGGCCGGCTACGACTACCTCCGGCCCTTGCTGTCCGCGCAGCCCCGTCGGCCGTATCAGGTGATGCCGGACGGTGGAATCGAGCGCGAACAGCGCCGAGCCCATCGGGCGGCCACCCGTGCCGAGCCAGTGAGGTCCAGGCGCCGGGCGATCGCGGTGGACGGCAAGTGCCTGCGTGGCGCGAAGCGACCGGACGGCAGCCGGGTCTTCGTGCTGTCCGCGGTCCGCCACGGCGACGGCGTCACGCTCGCCTCGCGCGAGATCGGCGCGAAGACCAACGAGATCCCCGAGTTCGCACCCCTGCTTGACCAGATCGACGACAGAGATCTCGCGGGGACCGTCGTCACCGCCGACGCCCTCCACGCCCAACGCGACCACGCCACCTGTCTGCATGAACGTGGCGCCCACTATCTGCTGACCATCAAGAACAACCAGCGGGGCCAGGCCCGTCAACTCCATGCCCTGCCCTGGAAGGACATCCCCGTGATCCACCGCGACGACGCGCGAGGGCATGGCCGCCACGAGCAACGGATCGTCCAGGTCGTCACCGTCGCGGGCCTGCTCTTTCCGTACGCGGCCCAGGTCCTGCGGATTCAGCGCCGTCGCCGTCTCTACGGAGCGAAGAAGTGGTCCAGCGAGACCGTCTACGCCATCACCGACCTGACCGCTGATGAGGCGAATGCAGCCGAGATCGCGTCTTGGGCTCGCGGGCACTGGACGGTGGAAAACACCGTCCACTGGGTCCGAGATGTTGTCTTCGGAGAGGACAAGTCCCAGGTCAGAACCCGCAACGCGCCCGCCGTACTCGCTGCTGTCCGTGACCTGATCCGCAGCGCACTCAAGCTCGCCGGATACGTCAACACCGCCGCCGGACGCCGAGCCCATACCGACCGCCCCCGCGTCCTCACTCTCTACGGCATCACGTGATCAAATCGGACGAGCCGGGCAAACGCCGGGGCCCTGCGGGTCAGGATACTTCCGTGGGCATGGTTCACGACGCGCGTGTCACGGTGCCGGAGGTGAACCACTGGACGAGCGTGGCGGCTATGTGCACGCCGGCCCGTGCGGCCTCCAGGGTTTCCGGCTGTGTGGGTGTCTGCTTGCCGTGCCGTGACGTCTGGCCGTCCCACAGCGCACGCATCATCGACTCCACCGGAGCGATCGGGTCCTTCGTGACCGGTGTGGAGAGCGCGGTCGTGAACTTGGGCCGAGCGGATCCGCTGATCTCGCCCAGCATCGTGCCGAGCGTGGCCCGGGCGTGGTTCGGCTGGATCACGGCGTGGGCCGCGCACTCGACCGCCTTGATGGCCTCGCTGTACGCGCGTACCGGGTCGGGCTGGCGTCCGTACGAAGCCTTCCAGGCGGTGGCCAGGTGGTCGGCGGCGGAGCCGGCCGCGGGCAGGGACGCGGCGGTGGTCACGGTCTCCTTCACCGCGTCGCGTACGGCTGCAGGTACGCGCACCTCCAGCCCGTCGCGGTCGTCGTTGACGCGGTATGCCGAGCCGCCCTCGCTGAGCATCCAGTTCAGAACCAGGGCGGAGTCGCGGTTCGTACTGCCGACTGATCTCGCGCGCAGTTCCAGCAGGTGATCGACGAGGTCGAGGAGTTCGTCGTCGTGGCAGTACCGAACCCGGTCGCTTGCGGTCTGATTGCCGGTGATCTCCATCCGCATCTGCAGGCACAGCGAGAGCGCCGTTCCTTCGTCGGCGCCGCGGTACTCGGAGGCGCCCAGCTGCGCCTCGAACCAGCTGCGCAGCGGCTGGCGCAGGTGCGCGGGAAGCCCGTCGTACGGCGCGTCGTCGTCGACGGCTTCGGCGAGGCCTGCGCGGACGGAGAAGCGCTGCCGCGGGGTGGTCGTCATGGTCCGGGAGGGTACCGGCGATGGGCACGCCAGCTTCCGTGCGGTGCCTGGCGCCGAACCACCACAGCACCCCGAACTCCGGTCCGTCCTGGTCTAAGAACTCCTATCGGAATGACTTCAGGCGTCGCCAGCAGATGAGTGCACATCCGAGAGTGAGGAAGGCTTCGTGGATGTCGTCGCGTATCTCCCAGCGGATTCGTAGGCGGCGGAACCAGTGCAGGTGGGCGAACGCACGTTCCACGACCCAGCGTTGGG
>NZ_JBSHNE010000096.1:0-6568 GCF_053646035.1 Streptomyces sp. NPDC055287
ACCAGGTATGAGAAGACCGCCACTTCCTACGAAGCAGCGGTCAGCCTGGCGTCGTTCCTGCTCTGGGCAAGATCACTTTGAAGACGGACCCTAGCTCCAGTCGATGTCAGACTGACGCTCCAGCGGGGTCCGGTCCTCCAGTGACTCCGGGACCACCAGCGTGTCCGCCGTGGTCATCGCGGTGGGGAAGCGCAGGTGGGTCCGCGTCCCGATCTCGGACAGCTTGACCTGGAACACCCGGAACTCGTCCAGTTCGAGGGCTTCGGGCACATCCAGATTCTGCGTCAGCAGGAACGCCTTGCACTTGAGCTTGCCGTCCTCGGAGAAGACGAGCACCTTCCAGAACTCGCGAGGGAGCTTGACCCCCCGGAAGACACGGTCGTCCTCGTGGAAGATCGGGCCGCCGAACACGCTGACCTTGAGCTCGTCGACACGGACGTCTTCGAAGACCGCGTCCTCGAGGTGGCCCCAGATGCCGTTCCGCCCGCTCTGGTTGAAGTCGTCCATCTGCGGAGTGATGTTGGTGTAGAAGAATGAGTCCTTGTTGGCCTTCTTCGCCTCGGGCAGCGAGCCCCACACCACGTCGGCGCGGCGCGCGATGTGGCCGCGGTCGAGCCGGTTGTTGCGGCCCTTGTACAGCTCGTTGCTGACCTGAGCGGCGGCCGGAAGGCGCGGGTCCTTGACGAAGTCGATGCCCTTCCGGTCGAGCTTCTTGAGGGTGCCGCCGTCGATGTTCCAGGCCACCCAGATGGCGAAGCGCCGCGACGTGCTGAGGGCCAGCGAGAAGTGCGTGTAGGGGACCACCTCGGACCCGTTGAGCCGGACAGCGTCCTCCTTGATCGACGGGTGGAGCTGCGGGGTGCCCATGGGTACCGCGAGGAAGCCCGGGTCGTATCCGGTCAGGGCCTCCAGCAATTCGGGGTCCGGCGGTGCGAGGGTGATCTTCAGTTCGTCGAAGACCGCCTGGGGGAAGCAGGCCAGAGCGCGGTCCTCGGGGTCCTCATCCCCCTCACCACCGAAGTGCAGACCGGCCATTACCTCCGTGGGCTTGCCGGAGCGGATCGTGAACATCCAGACCGATCCCGAGTCGCCGGGCAAGCTGATCTCGTCGCCGTCCGCCGGATGCTTGGGGTCAGGGCCTATCTCAAAGCATTCGATCTCGCGCACTCCGACCGGCCCGCCGTAGTTGATGCTGACGATGGCGAAGGGCCTGCTCACCACGCCGTGCGTGACCCCAGTGGTACGGCCGCTCTTGACGACCTTGTCGTCGATCTGCGGTTCGCCCAGCTTCGTCGGCGTGACATCGAGGTCGAGGATGTCCATGGCGAAATCACGGTCCGTAACCGTCGACACGGCGCAGTCGCCGGCCCTGCCGAGGTGGGCGCGCTTGAGCCTGCCGAGACGGTTCAGCGCGATGCGGCTGTCGTCGGCCTTGCCGGGCTGCACGACCACGTCGCCGAGCTCGCCCTTCCGGCCGTTCAGCACGTGCCAGTTACTCAGCAGGCAGGGCGAGCCGTCGTTCCTGTCGAAGGCGATGCACCCGAAGGTGCCGGCTTTCACCTTGACGTTGCCGACGCTCACACCGGGACGGACCGGAGTGACGCGCTTCTGCCGCTTCGGCGTCTCGCCCTCGGCCACCACGAGGAAGTGCGGCTTGTAGGAGCGCTGGACGACATCGGTCGACACCTGAACACCGCCACCTATGTCGATGACCGCGGGGATCTCGGCGGTCTTCAGTTCGTCCAGTCCCTCCGGCTGGACCTTTTTGTCGACCGTAAACTGAAGGGCCAGTTCCTTGCCTCGTTTCCCGTTCCTCTCCTTGTACCCGATACCGATCGAGGACACGTTCGGGTCACTGAGGAAGCCCGATCCCCGGCTACGGATGAACTGCTTGAGGTCGCTGATCAGCTTGTCCTGGCCGCTTGTGGAGGGCCTGGGATTGGCGGACGCACGCTTCTTGGTAGCCATTGAAGGCTCCCTTCACGCATGGAGTTCAGGCGTGACAAGCCCTACCGAAATCATGGGGATCAGCGGTGGTTGAAACCGAAGCGAATGGCCTGAGCTTCCCGCTCTGTCGTGCACTTCCAGCGTACGGCCGGCGTACTGCGCCAGCGCGCCGAGCCCGTCCGGTCCGGCGGCCGGGCCTCGAACATGTACTGCCATGTACTGCGCGGGAAACAGGCGAACATGCAACGATATTTGCTTGCATCGCCTACAACTCTGAACAAGTTTAACGTGGTTTAGGGGGATAAGGCGGGCTATATGCGATGGGAGTAGTAGCCATGGGCAGGCAGATTAACGACGCCTTTGAAACTTACAGGGCAGTCGCTGACAGCGGCCGGGCCGCGGAGCTCGCCGCGACCACGTCTCCGTTCCAGATCGAGGTGCGGTTCCTCGGAGGGCTGACGAACAGCCAGAAGAGCATCTTCGCCGAGGCCGCGGACCGTTGGGCGCGCGTCATCGTGGGAGACCTGGAGACCGCGATCATCAACGACCTCACCGGTAGGGTCGTGATCGACGATCTCTTGATCGACGCTGAAGGCGTGCCGATCGACGGTGTCAACAACGTCCCCAACATACTCGGGCAGGCCGGCCCGACGCGGTTCCGGAGGGACGACGCGGCCAGTGGAGCGGGACTTCCCGTGAAGGGGCGCATGAGGTTCGACAGCGCCGACCTGGCCCAGATGGAGGAGGAGGGCTCACTCCTCGACGTCATCACGCACGAGATGGGGCACGTACTGGGAATCGGAACCGTCTGGAAGGACTTCGGCTTCCTGAAGGACTTCCCCGGCCTCGACCCGACCTTCGTCGGGCCTGGCGCCATGAAGGAGTTCGGCAGGCTCACCGGAGAAGAGTCCGCCCCGGTGCCGGTCGCCAATATCGGCGGCGCCGGAAGCGCGGGCGGCCACTGGCGTGAGAGCGTCTTCGAGAACGAGCTGATGTCGCCGAACATCGATGGCAGCAACAACCCCCTGAGCCGACTGACGGTGGCGAGCCTCGGCGACCTCGGATACACGGTCGATTTCGACGCCGCACAGGCCTACGAGCTTCCAGATCTTCTCGAGATCGCACGCTCCGGCCGCGTTCCGACCTCGGTGCCGGAGCATGTGGTGCTCCCGACCATCCCGACCCGTATCCCGGCCGAGAGGCCCTGACGGACCTTGAGCCCTTTCCAACCTGGCGGCACTGCCGAGGTGTTGATGAGTGAGGGCTGTACGGAACGATGAAGCTCCTGGCAGACGGGTTCTCGACCAAGTTCACCCGTGTCCGCCAGGAGCTTCGCGTGCTTGTCTGCCCGTCCTCGATCGATCTGTCCAGCCGCACTCTGAGACACCTGAGCAGGCAACTCGCCGCCCGGCAGCGAGAGATCGGGACGCGGTGGCGCCGCCTGCCGGCCGGTCGCCAGGACGCTGCTGGACGGGCCACCTGTGGGTGCGGCGATACGTAAGCCCAGCTCGCCGCGGGGTTCGGCATTCAAAATCGCGATTGCGTTCGGCTACATATACACGAGGCCGTCGAGGTGCTGGCCGCCCTCGCCCCGACCCTGACCGAGGCGATTGTGGGCCGACCCGGTGCGGCGAAGCCCGGGCCGGCCACATCTGCTTCCAAGACTGGGCCGTCACCTGACAGCCGCACGATGCTTCCTTGGGCATGAAGCGGCGCCCGGTCTGCCGGACTGCAGCTGGACACTCCGTGGCGGCCGCTAGAAGCTCATGAAGATCTTAGGCGGCTCGGGGAAACCGACTGGTGGAACACCAGCAGGGCGCCCCGAGTCGACCTCACCGATCCCACGCCACTGCTTCAGCCGGTTGAAGCACCGTTCCACGACGTTGCGCCGCTTGTAGACCTGCTTGTTGAAGGCCGGTGGGCGGCCTCCCCGGCTGCCGCGTCGGGCCCGGTTGCGGACCTGGTCGGCCCGCTCAGGAATGGTGTGCGGGATGCTGTGGCGCCGCACCCAGGTTCGGATGGCCTTCGAGCTGTAGCCCTTGTCGCCAACGACGTGTACGGGCCGCACCCGCGGCCGTCCGGGGCCGAGACGAGGTACCCGTATCGCCTCCATCACGGCGGTGAACTGGGTGCAGTCGTTGGTATTGCCGCCCGTGAGCACCAGGGCAGGCGGGCAGCCCAGGCCGTCGCATGCCAGGTGGATCTTGCTACTGCCAGAGCCGGGATCCGTAGACCGAGCGCAGCTGTACGGGCCGGTCTTGCTCATGGAAGCGGTGGGCGGGGGAGTGCCGTACTGGTTGGGTGCCCGGGTGAATGGCGGGGCCTCGGGATTGGTGCCGACGTCGAACCACCGGATACGTCCGCTGCGTACGCTGAACGCAGCGGTGTCCGGTTCCCGCCAGTCCGCGGTAAATGCCTGGACTAAGGACCTCCCCCGACGGGAAACTTCCGACTTACGAACCTCCGGGAGTGTGATGGGGACAACAGACACGCGAGGGCCAGCACCGGGCAGGAGCGCGGTCGTTCTGGCACTGCGCCGCTACGGCCGGGAACTGCTGCGACTACGACGGCTGGCCCTGCCCGCGCTGCTGCTGCCGGCCGTGGGCAACATCGGCATCCGTTACGTCGCCCCCCTGCTGATCGCCAAACTGGCAGGACAGGCCGCTGAATACGGCGGTCTCACCCTCAGCTCGGCGCTGCCGTACGTCCTGGGCTTCGGCGTGACGCTGCTGCTCGCCGAGGTCGTGTGGCGGGTCGGGCAGCACTGCCTGAACCGCGTGGACGCCCTCGGCATGGAACACCTGTACGTGAGCGGCATGGACGAACTCCTCGCCAAGGACGCGGCATTCTTCCACGACAACTTCGCCGGCTCCCTGACCAAACGGGTGCTGAGCTTCGGCAAGCGCTTCGAGGACTTCGTCGACACGGTGACGTACCGGATCGTGGGCAGTCTCGTCCCCCTGGTGTTCGGTGCCGTGATCCTGTGGAGCTACGAACCGATGCTCGTAGCCCCCCTACTTGTGATGATCGTGCTGACCGTGGCAGCCGCGACACCTCTGATCCGTCGCCGGCAGAGGCTCGTCAACGACCGTGAGGCGGCGATCGCCCGGGTCTCCGGCCACGTCGCCGACAGCCTCATGAACATGGAGACCATCCGGGCGTTCGCGGCCGAGCGGCGGGAGGCCGACGAACACCGCAGCCGTGTCGCGGACTCCCGGCGTCTGACGCTGAGGTCGTGGGACTACGGCAATCTGCGCGTCGACACCCTGATCGCCCCCATGTCCGTGCTGACCAACGTGCTGGGCCTGTTGGTCGCCATCGCCTTCGGTGGCCCGGGCCAGGGAGTGGAGGAGGTCGTCGTCGCTTTCACCTACTACTCCAACGCAACCCAGATCATGTTCGAGTTCAACCAGATCTACCGGCGTCTGGAAAGCTCGATGACCGAGGCCGCGCAATTCACGGAGCTGCTGCTGGATCCGCCCACCGTGCTCGACCCGACAAAACCCGAACCGCTCGCACCGCGGGACACAGGCATCCGCTTCGAGGCGGTGACCTTCGCCCACGCGGGCGCGAAGCCGATTTTCCAGGCACTCGACCTGGACGTGCCCGCAGGCGCACGGATCGGTCTGGTCGGCAGGTCCGGCGGCGGCAAGACCACACTCACCCGGCTCCTGCTGCGGATGTCGGACATCGACGACGGACGCATCCTGATCGGCGGTCAGGACATCAGCCGGCTGCGCCAGACCGACCTGCGCTCACTGATCGCCTACGTCCCGCAGGAACCCGCCATGTTCCACCGCAGCCTGCGGGACAACATCGCCTTCGCCCGGCCCAGCGCCACCGACGAGGAGATCCACGCCGCGGCCGCGGCCGCGCACGTCAGGGAGTTCGCCGACCAACTCCCCGACGGCTTCGGCACTCTGGTGGGGGAGCGGGGAGTGAAACTCTCGGGCGGCCAGCGCCAGCGCGTCGCCCTCGCCAGGGCCATCCTGCGCGACGCCCCGATCCTGCTGCTCGACGAGGCGACCAGCGCGCTGGACTCGGAGAGCGAGCTCCTCGTCCAGGACGCCCTGTGGCGGTTGATGGACGGACGTACGGCCTTCGTGGTCGCCCACCGTCTGAGCACCGTCGCCGGCATGGACCGTCTCGTCGTCCTCGACCGCGGAAACGTCGTCGAGCAGGGCACTCACGCGGAGCTGCTCGCGGCGAACGGTGCCTACGCCAAGCTGTGGCAGCACCAGTCGGGCGGCTTCCTCGGCGAGAGCACCGAGTCCGCCCCCGGACATCCGGTCCCGGGAGCCGGCCCCAGTGGGCTGCCCGGACCGGCCGACCCGGTACCGGACGGGGACCGCAGGACGTCGTCGCACGCTCCTACGAGCACCGGGTCCACGTGACCGAGTCGGTTCCGGCCATCCTCGACCGACGGTGGCGTCACGTTGATACATCCGCCGCATGCCGCGAACCGCGAAGGGGAGTAGCGTTACCAAACAACCAATCCCGGGATGAAACACCGGGAGAAAACGACCTCTCAGTGGGCGTTTGAGGTAGGCAGATTGCCCTTGATGCCCTAGTAAGTTCCTCGCCAGGTTGGGGTGGTCTCGTCCGTTATGCGCTTGGCGAG
>NZ_JBSHNE010000097.1:0-6450 GCF_053646035.1 Streptomyces sp. NPDC055287
CACGACCACCTCCAAGATCAGGTCCTGGAGACAGTCTGCTCACCCCCGAGCAGCACGTCGAATACCCGGCCGACGATGCGAGCCGAGCCACTAGCTCGTGCTCTGACCGCATAGGTTCGCCGGGTCGTTCAGGCCGAGGCGGTGCGGGGGCGTCCGCCCCAGCGGATGCCCTTCCCGCTGCGGATGCGGGCGCGTTCGCGGCGTTCGGCGGCCAGGACGTCGCGGTGGGGGCGTTGGCGTTGCGCCAGCGCAGGTAGGCGTGCAGGGCCCGGGTCTGCACGGTGTGCTTGGGGTGGTTGGAGTTGGCGATGGTGGCCTCAGAGTCCGAAGCGGGCTTCGATGGGGTTCGCCCACGAGGCGTAGGTCGGGGTGAACCACAACTCGACCTTGTTCTTCTTCGCCCAGCGGCGGATGTCGGCGCCTTTGTGGGCGGACAGGTTGTCCATGATCACGTAGATCGGGGCGCCGTCAGGCCGGGCGGCGCGGATCGACTTCAGTGCGGCCAGCGTGTTCCCGCCACCCTTCCTGCGGCGGTTGACGCCCCACAGGCGGTCGTCGCCGACCGAGTAGCAGCCGTGGAAGTACCGCACGCCGTGGGTGCGGTGGTACGTGGCGGGCAGCCGGTCGGGCTTGGTCTGCTCAGCCCAGCAGCTGCCGCCGGTGGGCCGGATCCCGAGGGGGCCGAACTCGTCGAACGCGAAGACCCGGTCCGGGAAGCGGTGAAGGACCTCCTCGATCCGGTCCAGCTTCGCCTCGCGGTCCGGGTCGGGGGACTCCTTCCATGTCTTGGTGCGCTGGAAGGTGACACCGCGGCGGGCCAGCAGGCAGCGCAAGGCCTCGCGGCCGATACGGATCACGCAGCCGTGGACCTTCCGCAGGTAGGCGGCGAGCTTGCGCAGTGACCAGTGGGTGAAGGCCTGGCTGAGCTTGGTGGGGCGGGTGGTGGCCGTCTGGATGACGAAGTCCTCGTCGTCACGACTGAGCAGGCGGGGACGGCCTCCCGCCCACCGAGGGTCCAGGCAGGCCAAGCCGATCTCGTTGAACCGGTGGATCACATCCCGGACAGTGTCCTCGTCGGCCTGGACCAGCTGGGCGATCACCGGCACCCGGTTCCCGCCGGCCGACGCCAGCAGCTCATCGCTCGCCGGTAGCGCACCGTGCTGGTGCTGCCCCGGCGCACGATCTGCTGCAGCCGCTGCCCCTCCTGGTCGGTCAGTCTGCGCACACGGACAGGCTCGGCCACCGCACCTCCAGCGGTCGGATCGGACATCACCGCACATCCAACCGCCACGACCACCAACCCGGCGAACCTATGCGGTCAGGCCCCGAGCGCCGCCGCCGTGGTTCCGCGTGCGCCACACGTCCTTCACCCAGCCGGCCACCGCCGCCTCGTCACGCTCGATGGCCCGGCGGGCCGGACCCTGATGGGCTCCAGCCACGGCGTCGCAGCATCTGGGAGATACCCGACAACGTCATGCTCTTGTGAAACCGTCGGCCGATCAGCGTCTTGATCCTGGCCAGCGTCCACCGTTAGTCCGGCCAGCCGTGAGCGACCGGTCCTTTGGCCAACTCCTCCTCGAGCACGGCGAACAGCGCGTCACTCAGCTTCGGCCGGGACGCCGGACCACGTGAGCGCAAGGCGTCCTGCCCCGTATCCGGCCAGGCCCGCCGCCACCGCTGAACCGACCGAACGCTGACCCGTAACTCCTTCGCGATGTCCGTGCTGCCCGCCCGTCGGCGAACATCCCTACCGCTTGCATCCGGACCCGCTCACGGAATGCTTGCCTCTCCGCGGTCAGACCCCCACCCTGCAAATACCTCATGCAACCGGCATACCGCGACGATCACTAACCGTCAGCCTCTACGACAACCCGCCTGCAAGGTCAGTAACTGGGCGTGAGCGCGAGCTAGGGCACCCACCAGGTGGTGATTCGGTTCAAGGGGATGCGTAGGTACTCGATAGGCTGCGGGACAACGTCGTCGAGCGGCACGGTGCCCCCCGATGCGTCCATGAGGTGGATGTAGAGCACCGTCTCGTTGTCGGTTGTCGCCTTGGCGTCATCCTCCAGCTCGACTGGAGTCCAGTGGCCGACGATTTTCCAAAGCCAGTCATCAGCGGCCACTACTGTTCCGGTCCAAAGCGTGCCATCGGCGACGACTGAGACCTCAAGCGGCTTCTGACGCTCGTCATGCCTCTCGATGACGAGTCGGAGTAGATCGTCGTGATTGTCCATTTTTGCAGGGTAGGTCGACGGGGCCTGTCGCTGGTGCTCCGACGCCCCGTCGTCCGTGTGGCTACGCCGCTACGCCCTGCTCGCTCCAGATCCGCCCGCACCGGGTGCAGTGCGCGAGGGGTTGACGGCTCACTGGAACCGGCGGCCGGTGCCGAAGCAGCTGAGCGAGCCGGAGCTGCCGACCGCTGCATGCGGCTGGGTCCCTTGGCAGTGCGAGGAGTGGGCGCACCTGGCATTCCAGCTCGGGGGCCCGAGTAGGCGGTACTCGATCATCCCGCCTCGCAACCCGAGTAGCTGCCGCAGCCGGTGCAGACGCTGCTGAGTGCTGTGGTGATTGTGGCGGACGCCCCGCAGTGGTGAGGAGCGTGTAGCTGCGGCTTGGCGAGGGCTGAGGCTGCCGGCGCCCTGGCAGCCGGAGGAGCCGGCCTGTGCCCTTCCCGGGGCGGGGCAGGGTCGGCCGAGTTGGCGAGGTGCCGACGGTTGCCAGGGAGCGCCAGTCGCTCGTTAAGCCGAGCTGCGGAGAACCAAGGCGTCGTACCGTGGCGCGGTGGGAAACACATTTGGTGGTGGACAGCAAAGTCTGTACCTCTCCAACGGCGGCACAGAGGTGTTCATCGACGTGCTGATGCTGGCGGTCTCTGACCTTGCCGAAGACGTATGGGACTGCCGTTTCGCGGCTCTTCTGGCGCTGCAGGATCAGAGCATCATGGGACGAGGGACCGTCGGATTCAACCTGGAAGACATCGACTGGGGCACGACGCCACAGGAGCGATCTCATTCAAGGGGCTTCGTGCTGCGTGCCGCCACGCTTGCGATGAGCTGCCACCGCTGGAGCGAGCTGGATTACGAACCTCCCTTCGCTCAGAATTACGTGCGCCAGTTCAAGGACATGGTCGAGTCATTCGTGCCCGCCGAGGCTTCTCATGGCACCGGAGTCTTCCCCGGACCGGACGAACGCGCTCTGGCCTGCTGCACACAACACCGGATCTTGAGCGCGCTCCCTCACTGGAAGGGGGTGCTTCCTCTGCACCCAGCCGAGATAGCGCGACCCAACCTGCGCATTGGAGTTCGCGAATCCGCCGTTAGGCGCCCGGGGTACAACCGAGCAGCGCTCGGTCCCCACGCCGTCCGGTGACAGGGAGCCATTGCCGGGCCAGCGGTGCCGTAGGGTGGTGTTTACCGACGCGGGGTGGAGCAGTTCGGTAGCTCGCTGGGCTCATAATCCAGAGGTCGCAGGTTCAAATCCTGTCCCCGCTACTGCTCAGAAGGGCCCGGTTCCTAGTGGATCCGGGCCCTTCTGCCATGCGTCGGCTTTCCAGCTTTTAGTGCTTCGGTTGGGGGGACTTACCCCTCCGGGATTTGGCGCGCAGGGTAGCCCCGACGCCTGGGCGGCGGTGAGGTGGGTGTCCACGGCGACGACCCCGTCAATGCCCTGGCTGAGGGCCACGATCACCGGGAGGAGACCCGGTTCTGGGATCTGGCCGCGCAGGGTGACGGCCCCGTCCCGGACCTCGACTGCGACGGTGCCTTCGTCCAGGCCGAGGATGCGCCCCAGGACGTCCTGCTCGACCTCGGCGCGGATCTCGGCGTCGGTGCGGATAAAGGCGTCGAGCAGGTCGCTGCGGCTGACGATGCCGGTGAGGAGCCCGTCGTCGCCGACCACCGGCAGCTGCTTGATGTGCCGCCTGCGGAGTTCCCGCGCGGCCCGGGGGATCGTCCAGTCGGCGCGGGCGGTGAAGGCGGGGTGCTCATGAGCGCGTCCGCGGTCCGGGCCCGGACTTTGCCCCAGGCGCGCTCGTCGTTCCCGTCCTGCCCCTGCGGATCGGGCATGCCGGTCTCGTGCCGCAGCACGTCGGACGCGGATACGACCCGACGGGGGCGCCGTCGTGGTCGACGACCGGGGCCGAGGCGATGTCGTTCGCGTCCAGTAGGGCGGCGACCTTCTGGAACGGTGTGTCGGGGCGGAGGGTGACGACCTCCTCGGTCATCACGTCACCGACGGAGCGGCGGTGCGGCATGGCTTTGGCCTCCTCCGCTGTGTGACGGGGCGGCCGCGGTCGGACCCGCCCGGGCCGACGCGCGCGGCGCCGGCCTCCGCGGCCCTGCCGATCGTCGAGGGAGTTGAAGGAGGCGGCGACGGCACGGGCGTGCGCGCACTCCTCACGCCAGACCTCGAATGCCTCGTCGACGTCGGCGTCGTCGACGTGGAACTCGGCGAACGTGCCGTCGACCTCTCCGGGCCAAGGCGGCTTGACGTCCTCGGCGTTCGCAACGACGCGGAACCAGCTCCGCTCGACAGCGGCCGCGTGCCGCACCAGGCCCAGGAGCGTGACCTCCGAGGTCGGGATCGGCGAACGCCGCGTGGTGGACGCCGTCGCCTTTGAGGCGGCAGTCGCGCAGGATCTTCCAGTTCTTCATGCGGGCGAAGACGTGCTCGAGGCGGGCTCGGACTTGCTTGTGCGAGTGATTGTGCGCCTCTTTCCAGGCCGGAAGTTCGGCCTGCCTCTCTCACGGCGGTGCGGGATGACGGGCCCGGTTCCCTGGTAGCCGCCGTCGGCGATGGTGACCGCGTGGCCCACGGCGGCCTTGGTGCCGGATTCCGCCCATGCCCTGCAGTCGTTGCAGTTGCCGGGGAGTGGTCGGCCGACGAGGACGACCAGGCGGCTGTCGGCGTCGATGACCACCTGGTGGTTAGTGGAGTACCGGCAGTTCTAGGACTGCTCGGCCACCGTGTGGTCGCGGGTGGGCACCAAAGTGCCGTCCACGACCAGCACGGCGCCTTTCCGGAACCGTCTGCGGGACCGGAGAGCGAGCTGCGGGCCGATCTGGTCGCTGACCCGGGCAGCTGCGGACTTCGAGATACGTAAGAGTGGCGCGAGCTGGCGCAGCGTCAAATTGGTGGGGGTCGGGGATCGGTCCTCACCGCTGACTCTCGCTTCGTTGTCCCATTGCTGCCTGCCTTACTCTCCAAGCCCTTGGGTGTCCAAATCCAAGCCGAACGGCGCAGGCAATCGAATCAGCGTGCCATACGGGTGCGGCCCGTCGGCTCGCGTATAGCCGAGCTGGCCCGGTTCGGAGTACAAAGTCAGGCTGCGCTCCTGACGATCAACCAGCAAGAAGAGTGGCGCGCCATACTCGGCATATCGCTTCCTCTTCACAACACGGTCGGTTTCGCCATTGGACTCCGAAGTCACTTCGACGATCAAGAGCGTGTCTTCCGGGAGGAGAGCGCCGGCGCCCTTTGCTGCTGCAGCAGGGACCACTGCAATATCTGGTACGTACCAGTTCGATGACCCGGGGAGATCCAAATTTCCTGAACCTGTAACACAGCCAAGTTCGCGGGCGCGTGGTCGGATCTGATCACGGATCGCCTCTGCGGCCGCTTCATGGTCCCAGGTCGGCGACACCGGCTCGATAACCCCTTCCACGATCTGGGCGCGGTCACCCTTAATACGCTGGACCGCGTACTTGAGGGCACGCTCCGGGTCCACGCCGGCGTTGTAGTCGGCAGGCGCAGTCGTCATGCGGCATCCTTCCACTGAGCAACTGCCAGGCTGGCCAGTTGAGTCCTCCACAGAACTAGTGATCGTGAGCCACCCCGCGGAGTAGCCCACTAGTTCGACTGACTTTGCGTCAGAACTTGCGACTATGGACGTCGTGTGACATGCACGTACGCCGCCCTAACCCAATTTAGTAGATCTGCCTCCAGGAACGGTGCGGATCCCCGGGGCAAAGGGCTTGGAGCGCGGAGGCGACTTGCCCTTCCTGCGTAGGCGGGCGACCTCGGCTTTCTGCTCGTCGGTGCAGCCAGGGCTGGGTGGCAGGCTGCGAGGCTCCGCGTCGCTGTAGAGAACCTTCGGGGCGGCCCACCCTTCGGAGGGCTCCACCGACCAGGGAAGAGTGCGACCGAGGGCCTCGTACTTTGTCCAGATCTGGTGCAGTCGCAGCCGAGCAGAGACAGGCCGGCCAGGACGCCTGGGCGAAGCTCCGCGCCCATCAGGGCAGCGCCGCCGCGTGCATCTGACGGCTATCCTAGACCACACTGCTTTGACCGCCCTCTATCAGGCGGACCCGTTCTTCACCGGCCTGCACATCGAAGCCTCCCGCGGCACCGGTCGTGTCCTAGGCCGTGTCTGACAAATGATCACGGACGGGTTCGCGGAGCCAGAGGATCAGCGAGGCCAGGACGACTCCGGCGCGGTAGCGGTCGGCGAGC
>NZ_JBSHNE010000098.1:0-5879 GCF_053646035.1 Streptomyces sp. NPDC055287
ACAAGGAACGGAACACCGTCGAACGACTGATCAACAAGCTGAAGGCCTGGCGCGGCATCGCCACCCGGTACGACAAGACCCCGGACAGCTACCTCGCAGGCCTCCACCTCCGCGCCGCAATGATCTGGATCGACGACCTGCTCAAGACCACCCAATGATCACGACATCACACAGGCCCTAGGGGTGCGCCGGGGCCTTCTCGCTCGCCTTCTCGGCGGCCGGCTCGGGCGTCGATTCGGCGGCGTCTGCGGGCGCGGTGTACATCACCGAGTTCTGCTTGTTCTCCTTCTCGACGGTTCCCTTTTTGACGAGGCTCTCCAGGCTGTTGCGCACCACTTGGACGGACGTTGACCGGCCGTGCTTGTGGGCCAGTTCGGTGTGGACCTCGCGGGCCAGGTGCGGATGCCCGGGCTGGGCACGCAGGATGCCCAGAACAACCTCGTGCAGCGGCGGCTCAACGCTCTTCGTAGTCTCGGCCACTGCCTTGGCCGCCTTCTTCGCCGGTGCCTTGGTGACGGCCGCCTTTTCCTTCGGTACGGGAGCCTTCTTGGCCGGGGCCTTGGTGCGCGCCGCCCTCTTCTTGGTACCGGAAGGAGCGGTCGCCTGCGAAGACTCCTGGCGCGGCCGCGGCACAACCTGGGGTGCTTCAGTATCGGCCGGTGCACCAGCCTCCTCGGCCACGGGTGCGTTCTGTGACTGCGCCACCAGCCACTTCTCATCGCTCTGCAGTTGCTTCAGACGCCCCCGCAGTTCCGCCTGCTCCTCGCGGTTCGCCTTGAGATCGGCGGCATACTGCTCCGCGTACCTGCTCTGAATGGGGGTGTTGTCCGGCTTCTCGGCCACAGCAACTCTCTTTCCTCGTACGTACCTCGTTGTTGCCGCCGGATGCTACCCACCCCTGAGCGGCTGTAGCTGCTTTCCTGCGCGATGTGCACCCTGCGGGCACATGGCTGCGGCAGGTCTGCGGGGTGTCGGTGCCGGAGCAGGATGCGGATCGCCTCGGATAGCTTCCCCACTGGCTTCGTTCAGGTGAAGTGACAGCGTTTTGTGGACGGGTTGAGCAGCGGTTGGTGATCAACGATGGGCGGAGCGTCTTGTGACAAGCGAGTGCTGTCACCTCAGGGGCGGGGCGCTTTCTCGCCGTGCACGGCTGTGTATTCGGCTGCGAGCCAGGGTCCCAGGTGGTCGATGAGCATGCTGAGTACCGCCGGGTCTGCCGAGGGCGTGCGGCCGGTGGCCGCAGCGACGCGCATCTGCTTGACGCGCTGTGGGTAGTAGCGGCCGAATAGCTCGGCGGACTCGCTGAGGTCGCTTGTCCAGCCGCCCCAGCGAGGCATGATGAGCGTGAACCCTGTGCGGACGATGCGGCGGCCTACGACGCGGCTGAGGGTCTTGCGGTCGGCGTCCGTGGCGGCCTCGGCGGCTCGGGCGCGCCATCGCGGGAGCACCAGTGGGAGGTCGCCGTTCGTCTCGCGGGCGAGCAAGGATGTGGGGCGGTAGCGGGGAAGCTGTTCGGCGAGGTCGTCGCCGAGCAGTGGGGTACAGAGGCAGGCGACAAAAAAGCCGCCGTCATGGCGTTCGAGTTCGCTGAGAAGGTTGCGTGCGCCGGACAGGAGGATGCCGACGCCGTTGACTTGGGTACAGGAGCGGTCGAGAGCGGCTTCGATCGTCTTGGCGTCCGCTCGGTCGGCCTCAGTGGGCTCCTCGCGGAGGGCGAGAAGCAGGTCGAGGTCGGAGACACCGGGGATGGCGGCGCCGCGGGGAATGCTGCCGTAGAGGTAGGCGCTGTGCAGTCGTGTGCTGCCGAACATCTCGGTGATCTGGGCACGGGAGGCATCAACAACAGGGGCGAAAGCCTCTGACACGCGGCTCAGCGCACCTTCACGCGCGATCGTCCCATCCTGGTTCAGCCCTCTTCCGCTCATGGGATCACTGTGCCCCCCGACCTGCTATACCACCGAGGGGTTTTCCACGGCACGCTGTCACACGACTCCTCGGGTTCTGGCTCACCCCACGGCCTCGTCTCAGCGGGCCGCATCACCCGCAACTCGCATCGCCCAGAGGGAGGCTGCCGTTCCTGCTCTGCATGGCGGCGGACAGCCGGGCGACCGGCACCCAACCCGGCCGCCACCCTGGCCGGACACTGGTACAACCATCCTGGCCCTGGGGTACCGGGAGAGTTTCGCGACCCGGCTGCGGCATAGGCTCGTGGGTGAGGCGAGCCTCGAGGGGGAGGGGACGAGATGACGAGTTCGAGTGCCCAGTGGAGTGAGGGCGCGGCCTGCCGCAGCTCCGACCGGGAAGAACTGTTCGCAGACGCCACGCGGCAGAACCGGGTCAAGACGGTATGCGCCGGGTGCCCCGTTCGTACCGAGTGCCTCATCGAGGCCCTCGACAACCGCATTGAGTTCGGCGTGTGGGGCGGCATGACCGAGCGCGAGCGCAGAGCACTGCTGCGCCGCCGACCCCACGTGACGTCGTGGCGGCAGGTACTGGAATCGGCGCGGCACGCTCACGAGCAGCTGAAAGTCAGCTGACCAGCGACTTCAACCGGGGTTCGCAGGAAGCGCTGGGGGATGCTCTTATGGATGTCAAGCAGCGGTTGTGAGGTGACTCGGGGCTGCTGCTGTGGCGTTGGTGGCGGTCAGAACGTGGAAGATCTCGCGGGCGACGAACCGCTTGAGGCAGCGGATGATCTCCTTCTTCGAGAGGCCTTCTTTGGTGCGTTGTTCCATGTAGGTGCGGGTGCGCTGGTCCCAGCGGAGGCGGCAGAGCACGATCCGGTAGAGGGCCGCGTTCGCCGCCCGGTCACCGCCCCGGTTGAGGCGGTGGCGGTGGGTGCGGCCGGATGAGGCCGGCAGTGGGGCGACGCCGCAGAGCATCGCGAATGCCGCCTCGGAGCGGAGCCGGTTGGGATTGTCGCCCGCGGTGACCAGCAGTTGGCCAGCGACGTCCGGGCCGACTCCGTTGAGCTCGGTCAGGGCGGGGTTGATCTCCTGGGTTAGCGGAGCTATGAGCTTGTCCAGTTCTTCGATCTCCTGGCCCAGGTCGCAGTGGCGGCGGGCGAGGGAACGCAGGGCGATCTTCGTCGCGGTGACCGGATCGCCCGCCTGGTCGAGGTTGGGGCGGAAACCCGCACAGATGGTCAGCAGGTCCTTGTCCTTCAGGTGCCGCAGCATGGTGCGGACGCCTTCCGGTGCGGTGACGATCAGGGTCTTGATCTGCCTGGTGACGTCGGCGCGCTGCTGGACCGCGCTGCGGCGAGCGACTCGCAGGGCCCGAAGGGCCTCGACCCGGCCGTCACGCAACTTCGGTGTGCCGGTGCGGCGTTCGGCGAGCGCATCCCGGGCCGCTGCCTCTGCGTCGACCGGGTCGGACTTGCCCTGCCAGCGGCGGGTCTTGCGGTCCGGACGGTCGATCTCGACCACCGTCTCGTCGTGTTCACGCAAGTAGCGGGACAGGCCGGCGCCGTAGGCGCCGGCCCCCTCGACTCCAACCAGCACCAGGACACCGAAGGAGCGGAGCCAGGTCAGGAGCTTGCGGTAGCCGAGGGCGGAGGCTGGGAACTGGGCTGTACCCGAGACCCGCCCTGCCGAGTCGATCGCGGCTGCGGTGTGGGTGTCCTTGTGGGTGTCGACGCCGCCGGTGACCTCGACCTCATGCTGTGCCATCGTGGATCGTGCCGTCCTCTCCATTTGACCGGGCGGGATGGCACCCGTCGGCCGGGAGGGCGGACAAGACAGTGATGGGGCCTCTGGCCAGGCTCTTATGAAGTCACGTCCCCCGGTCCGGCGGATGCACACGAGCGTCCCCCGGACGGGGCCGACAAATCCCGTTGAGGACCCCGAGTCAGTCAGTCGGTGGGTCAGATCCCGCCGGGGAACGCTCATGAACATCCTCACTGTCAGTCGGCGTTTTCGAGCGAGGCACCGAACGATCTTCGAGTCCCTCGGGTAGGGCTGGTCGCCGTGCGGCCCGCTCGCTTATCCGACGAGGGCGAGGTTGTGCATGCGGGCGATGCCGAGCATGGCGTGGTGACGGCGTCGCCGTTGAGGCGGCAGTCGCGGAGGATCTTCCAGGTCTTCATGCGGGCGAAGGCGTGCTCGACGCGGGCGCGGACCTGCTTGTGGGACTTGTTGTGTTCCTCTTTCCAGTCCGGGAGTCCGGCCTGGCCGCGCTCGCGGCGGTGTGGGATGACGAGTCCGGTGCCCGGGTAGCCGCCATCGGCGATCGTGAGGGTCTTGCCGACGGCGGCCTTGGCGCCGGACTCCTCCCATGCCTTGCAGTCGTTGCGGTTTCCGGCAAGCGGCCGGCCGACCACGACGACCAGCCGGGTGTCGGCGTCGATGACGACCTGGTGGTTGGTGGAGTACCGGTAGTTCTTCGACCGCTCGGCGATGGTGTGGTCGCGGGTGGGGACCAGGGTGCCGTCCACGATGAGCACGGTGTCCTTGGCGAATCTTTTGCGGGGCTGGAGAGCGAGCATCGGCCCGAGGTGGTCGATGATGCGGTCCGCCGCCGACTTGGACGCCCCGAACAGCGGGGCGAGTTGCCGCATGGTCAGGTTCGTGCGCCAGTAGGCCGCGACCAGCAGGGCCCGGTCCTCCAGCGGAAGGCTCCACGGCCGGCCCTTGCGGACGGCGTCCGCACCCTGGCGCCGCAGAACGGTCACCAGCTTCCCGAACTGCCTCGGGCTCTGCCCGGTGAACGGGGTTATCCAGGACGGCTCCGACGCCGTGGTCACACCAGCCACGGCGAGATCGTCTCATCGTGATCATGCTGCGGGGCCGCCGGCCTCTGGCGGGACACATCTCGGTCGCCCGGACGGATTCGGCATGAGAGCCTCACGCCCGTGGCTACTGAAACCGAGGTGGGAGAGCTGTTGCACCGGCGCGGCTGGCGGACGGCATTCACGGTCACTGAAAAGGTGAACGCGTGGGATGCCCTGGTGAGCGTCATCGAGCGCGGCTACGGCGACGACATCTACGAGTACACCAACGACCTCTACTGCCGAAACTGGCTGCACGAGGCGTGGCTCCTGCTGGACGAACACGTCGTCCAGCTCTGGACCCCGCGGATCAAAGCTCTGGACGACCGGTACAAGGCCGCGACCATCGACGACGACGGCCAAGCACTCGATCAGTTCCACAGGCTGCCCGGCCCCGACCTGTGGTGGTGGCGGCGCCACCCCCGCATCCTCACCGGAGACCTCGGGCGTTCGCTTCGCTCGGCCGGTGCCATCGGCGCCGACCCGGACACGGCATGACCCTCAGCCTCGTGGGATTACGGGACAGCTCTTTCCAAGTCTCCGGTTGAGTGGGCGTGGGAGTAGTTGCGCGGAAGGGGGAATCCGAGGCATCAGATGACGCGGACATTGACAGCGGTTGGACCTTTACTTTCTTGTTCGACTTCGAATGCCACATCATCGTTTTCCCTGATGCGGTCGTTCAGCCCTGACGAGTGCACGAAGATCTCCTTGCCACCCGAATTGGGTGTGATGAACCCGAAACCCTTCGTTTCGTTATAGAACTTCACTACGCCTTCTTGCATTGCTGCCTCCTCGCCGAGGCGCACGTCGCGCCAGTGACACGAGCATCCCCCGGACCAGCTCACCGGTAAACGGACAATGTGATCGCATACCAGACCGACAAGGCGTCTGCTCACGCACCATCCGGCGAGCACCGGCGCAGATGCGTCATCGCCACCCGCTACGGCTAGGCCGCAACCATTTGCCTCACAGGGCTCCACATCGCAGGCACTCTGGTCCAACCGGATGATCCGAACGAAACGGCCTAGTAGTGCTTCGTTACGTCGTGTGATCTTGCCAGGTGAGGGGCAGCTTCTGGTTATGAAGCTGGGGGAGGTGGAACGGCTCCGGG
>NZ_JBSHNE010000099.1:0-5569 GCF_053646035.1 Streptomyces sp. NPDC055287
CAGGGACCTCCAAAGCCTCCTCCCGACGCCCGACCTCCGCGCTCCGGGTGCTCTAGCGGATCCAGATCAGCGGTTGCCGTCCGCAGTGGGGAGGAGTGGCTCTCTTGGGCGGATCAGCAGCAGGCCACGCCACGTGCCGGCGATAATGTCCCCGCCCTGGGTGAGTTCGAGGGCCATGACTCCGCTGCCGGTCGGGATGGAATGCTCGAGGCGCCCCCAACCGCGCCAGATCCGCACCAGACCGTCGTCGCCGGCCGTGACCACGGCGTCGGCCGCGCCCAACCGGCCGATGGCGATGGTCAGCACCTCCGAGTCATGCGCGCGGAACGGTTCCCCGATCCGCTCCCTGGTGACGAGGTCCCATCCGGCAACCATGCCGGATGCGTCCCCGGAGACGACGATCGTCCTGCCGTACAGCTCACCTGACGCCGCCGTCCAGATGCCCGCGTCATGAGCCTGGAGGGGCGAGCTGATCGGACGCCCGTCCAGCAGCCCCCAGGTGCGCAGTGTGCGGTCGGCAGAGGCAGAGACGATCACCGGCTCTCCTTCGACGACCACGGTGCGCACGGTGGTCACAGAAGCGGTGTGACCGGTCATCGGGTCGCCGAGCTCTGTGCCCGTCCACAGGTTCCACCTCCGCAGGAGCCCGTCGTCCGCTCCGGCCACGATCACTTCGATGCCCGCAGCGGACCCGGCTGCGACCGTGTTGACCCACTTGCCGTCGCCAAAGTGCAGCGGCTCCCCGATGAGCAGCCCGCTCTCCACGTCCCATCGCCGCACGCTGCCGTCACCGCCCGCAGACAGGACGACGGCGCGGCCGCTGCGGCAGTTGAATGACGTCATCTCGTTGACCCAGTCGCTGTGACCGGCAACCTCGTGCCCAACGGGCTCGCCCGTCGGCAGCTCCCATCTCTTCATCGTGCGGTCGGCGCCCGCGGTCACCACGACCGGACGCCCCTCGGTCCTCGCCAGTGCAATCGCCGAAACACCGCCCACATGGGACGCCGAGTGGAGTCGGTCTGCTGCGGTACGCTCGGGCTCCCATCGGCGGATCGTCGAGTCGGCGCTGCTGGTGACGAGGCACGGACGGCCGTCGACATGTCCCAGGAGCACCGACGTGACCGCGCCGTCATGGGTGAAGGGGTCAGCGAACGAACTATCCGCCTGCCACAGCCGAGCGGATGTGTCCATGCTGCCGGAGGCAAGCCGCGCCGAGTCGAGCGGATCGACGCAGACAGTCGTCACATGCGCGTTGTGCTCCACCAGGGGCTCGCCCATCGCCACGCCTTCGGCCAGGTCCCACCGGCGGATCGACCAGTCGTAGCCGCCGGACACGATGGTGGGGCGCCCAGCGCTCAGGGCAATGGCGACTGCCCGCACCGTGCCTTGATGACCGGTCATGGGCTCGCCCACGGACGTCCCTTCGGTCAGGTCCCAGCGCCGTACCGTACCGTCCTCACCGCCGGAGACGACCATGATCCGACCATCGACGCTCCGTGCGGCAACGGAGTGCACCGGGCCGTCGTGGCCCGTCATGGGCTCGCCTGCAGATGCCCCATCGGTCAGGTCCCAGCGGCGCACCGTACCGTCCTCACCACCCGAAACGATGATGCTCCGGCCGTTCGCCGCGACGACGGCGACGGTACGTGCCGGACCCTGATGGCCCGTCATGGGCTCGCCCAGATGCATGCCGTCGACCAGGTCCCAGCGGCGCAGCGTGCCGTCCTGACCGGCCGAGACCACCACTGCCTGGCCTTCGATGGTCCCCGTCGCCACGGCGCGGACCGCCCCGCGATGGCCGGTCAGCGGTTCCCCCATCGGTACGCCGTCGGCGAGGTCCCAACGCCGTACCGTACCGTCCTCCCCGCCGGAGACCACGATGTACCGCCCGTCGAACTCCGTCATCGCCAGCGCCCACACCGCGCCGTCATGGCGGCCGATCAGCCGATAGTGGCGACTGTGGTCCCAGCGCGCCCACAGCGCCCGCCAGGGCTGACCCAAAGGCAGCCGTCCCAACCCGTCCGCCAGCACCGGATTGCCGTCACAGCGAGCAGCCAGCTCCAGCAGGGCTGCGTTCTCCGCGAATCGCCCCGAGGACATCCGGTGTGCGGCGAGTTGGAAGGTACGGCTGATGCGCAGCGCGTCGTCGTCACTCACAGCGGACAGCACCTCCACAAGCCGATCGGGTGCGGCGGCGATCAGAAACAGCGGGTCCCTCATCAGAGCATCCAGCCTGCCCGCCCGCGCTGTATAGGAGGCCAGGTGATTCCTGGTATGCGAATGAGCCAGCCGCCAGTCCGGGCCGGATATCCCGGGCGACGCGGGGACCCGTTCGACGAGGACCCCCGCGATCCGCCGGTCGGCGTCGAGACCGCGCGTGGAAGCCCGCATGTGCTCGGCAAGTGCGGTGTGGAACAGCCGGTAGACCGACCTGCTGTCCTCCGTCGCCTCCGCGATGTAGGCTCCCGCGTGGCTGAGCAGCCACTGAATGTCACTGTCGCTGTAGCTGACACCGGCGAGCGCGCCCGCTATCGGCGCCCACAGATCCTCCCAGGGCAGTCCCGCCCCGCGGGCGTACGCCAGCGGCATCAGCAGGTCACGTACGCGCTGTTCGTGCGCGCCGAACCTTTCCAGGTACTCGTCGAGCGCATCGCCGACCGTCGCGGGGAACTGTGACCGCCAGTCCCTCCGCGTGACATCGACAGGGGCGGTCGACGAGGCCAGATAGTGGCCGACGATCCGCGCGATCAGGAAGGTCGGATACGCCCGCGCCGCGACCGCGTCCGCCACCTGCCGAGCCAGCCTGGGCCTGCCCCGGTAGGGCGTCTCGGCCGCGGGACCGCCGGTGGCGAGCAGCGACTTGAGTACGTAGTCCGAGAGATCGGCGAATTCCAGGTACTCCGGCAGGTCCAGGTCGATCGAGACATTGCCGCTGCCGAGGGAACCGAGGATTTCACGGCGGGTGCCGACGATCAGGCGCACGCCCGGTTGGCGCGCGGCCGCCAGTGGGGCGAGCAGTCTGCGCGCCACGGACCTGGGCGCGATCGCCTCGTCGAGCGCGTCGAGCACGATCGTTACGGGGCGTTCGGCCGCGAGCAGTGACTCCACGAAGACGGCGGGCTCGTCGACGGGCACGCCCGTGCCGGCAGCGAGGGCCGCGATGATGTCGGTGAGAGTCTTGTCGCGGGCGACCACGGCGATGTCGACGCTCCCCACCGGAGGGACCGTGCCGTCATCGGGCAGTTGCTCTTGTGGCACACGAGCGCGGCACAGCGGATCGGAGAGGGTGAGCAGCCGTGCGAGGACCGCGGACTTGCCCGATCCCGGACCGCCGGTGATCACGCGCATCCGGGCGTCGTCATGACCGGCGGTCAGCCAGGCGACCAACTCGCGCAGAACACGCGACCGGCCCGTGAAGTACCAGCCCGCTTCCCCTTCGACTTCCACGCCCCTGGCTCTGGGGCCCCAGTGGCTGACCAGATCGATGCGGTCGAGCATCCCGCGCTGCGTCTCGATGTCGACGCCAGGGGGGATCGCGGCTCGGTAGCGCGGGTTGGGCAACAGAGGCGAGATGCCGCTGCTGTCTCCCATGGCCCCCCGCGCCTGCTGTCGCCGGCCTGCCCGGTGCAGCTGCTCGTTGACAGCCCCGACGAGGGCGTTGGGATCCAGATATCGCTGGTAGACCCGCCCGTGCCGCGGATCGGCGACGGCTTGGGCCAGCGCCGATGCAAATGCGTGTTGGACCGCTTCTTCCTTGGCGCGCGTCGCCGCCACGTACCACAGTCCGGAGCCGACGCCCTCGTGCATACCGCGCGTGCCGCTGATGGACCGCATCGCAGCGACGAGGTCTTCGGCACCCGCGCCCGAGTAGCAGGCGTCCAGGATGATGAGCGCATGCTGAACGGGGCTGCCCGCGAACATCCGGATGAGGTCCTCAGTCGGGATGGCCGTGCCGACCAGATTGCTCGGCTTGGAGTCGCGGCTGAGCAGATAGTGCCGTCTGTCGAGACCGGTCGCGCCGTGCCCCGAGTAGTAGACGACCAGTAGGTCGGTCGAGGTTCGCTCTTGGGAGGCCAGCCAGTCGCTCAGCAGCTCCCGGAACCGGCTGCTCGACGGATCCGCGCCCAGTTCGGGAAGGATCCGCTGATAGCCGAGGCTGCTGCAGAACAAATCCGCGACCAGCGCCACGTCGTGGGTCACGGACTCGAGTTGCTCGTGCGGTGCCAGGTGGTCGTAGCGGGCGGTCCCCGCGGACACGAGATATCGCCGGTACGGGTCTTCGGCCTCAGTCGAGAAATGCGGCGATGATGGCACGTCCGGTCTCCCGCGCGGTGAGATACGGGGTGGCATCGTGTGCCTTGGCTCCGTTGTGGACCAGCTCGTCCTTGATGCCTGGGCCGAATCCAGTGGCGAGCCTCTTCTGCAACGCGACCGGATCGCCGCGGTCGGCGACATTGACCCAGTGGCGAATCGATGGGGGGTGCACGCCACGCCCGCTCACGGGGCGCGGCGTTAAACGGTCGAAGACGATGCGCGGAATTCCCAGCGGAGAACCGAGGGTGATCAGGGAGCGGACCGGCCATTCTGGGTGGGCGCACAGCGCCTCGTACGCCACCACCGAACCGAGCGAATGACCGATCATGACGCGCGTGTCCGGCTCGACCGTGTCTGCGACCCGATCGAGAACCCGCTCTTTCACCGTGGCGTCGCACAGGAAAGCCCTCACCTGCTTCAGGTCGGCGATCAGTGCCCGTTCAGCAATGCCCGCGAAAAAGGGCGAGGAACACAGCCGGTTCAACGCGCGCTGCGCCACCAGCGGAGTCCTGACTTTCGTCGGTGGAGCGTCCGGTCGTTCTTCGATCCGTACCGTCTCCTGCCACAGCAGGTCGAGGAGTTCGACTTCGACCGCGCTTTCGATGTCGGTAGCCTCATAAGGAGGTTCACCCAAGGCTTTTCCGCTCGCAGGGCGGAAAAGATCGCCGTAGAAGGCGATACGCAGGTCCCAAGCATCCGCGTCCACGTCGGTCGTGCTCGCCGAATCGGCCTTGATCGGGAAGACCCTGCGTGCCACCGCGATTCCGTCGCGCAGAGCGGGTAACCACGTCCGATGCAATGTATGTGCGCCGATGAACTGCTGGCCGATTCCGTGGATACCTACAATGTGTGCCATCGCCCCCGCCGTCCCAAGCCCGGAGCCGCAAGGCGTCGGCGGGCCCCGGGCGGCAACCCCCGTCCGACGACTGAAGGATAGGCGCCTTGTGCGCGCTTTGGCTGAGATTCGGCGCTACTGGGGCCTCGTTCTGACGCAACCCAGCGGCGTGCTGGGAGCATCTGCTCCTCAGCACTTCGCTGATCGGTGCGCTTAGTCTTCCCTTGGTTTCCAGGCGCGGATCTCCAGGCCCACGATGACCGCATCCGGGTCGAGGCGCCCGGTGGCGGTGAGCCATGTGTGTACGGCGGCGGCAACGTCTCCGCCGGCGGCATCGACCATGGCTTTGAACTGGACGCCGTCGAAGCCCTCTTCACCCGAGCCAGGACCACCGACGTCGTGGCCGTAGGAGCGTTCCTC
>NZ_JBSHNE010000100.1:0-5167 GCF_053646035.1 Streptomyces sp. NPDC055287
CGTTCTCTGGGGGTTCAGTGGGGGTGGTGTGACGTTGCAGAAGCCCTCTCATAGGGTCCTACTGCAACAGGTCTCAGGGGGTGTGGCTCTGCGGCGGATCGTTGCGATCGAGCCGTGGAGGCAGAGTGAAAGTACGGGCTTTTCGTGTCGTGCTGCCGTCGGGTACCCGGTACTGGACGGTGGTTGACGACGACTTCGAGGTGGTCAAGGAAGCCGATCGGTTCCTGCGGGAGATCCGGCTCGCAAGGGGTCGAGCGGAGACGACAACTAAGGCGTACGCCGAGGGAGTCGTGCTGTTCTTCCGCTGGTGCACGGCCACGGGGAGGGACTGGAGGACTGCAGCTCAAGACATGGGGCTGTTCATGCTCTGGCTGAAGTGGACACCGGGCCGCGGCGGCAACGCTCCGGTCGTCGTGCCGGGGCCGGGGGCGAAGCCCGTTCGGGGCGAGATCCGGGTGAACAAGGTCCTGACCGCGGTGCGGATGTTCCTGCTCTACGGCGTCACGAACAAGCTGGTGCCGGCCTCGGTGCTGGAGCAGATCTACGAGGTCGGTGACACCCGTGATCTGCCCGAGGCTGCCCAGGGCGAGAGCGACGGCATGCGGTTGCGGCTGCGCGCCCGGCACCGGGTCCAGGAGCCGGAGACGGACATCGACCGCGCCAGCGACGAGGAGGTCGTGGCGATGTTCCTGGCCTGCCGTTCCGCCCGCGACCGGCTGACGCTGCTGCTTCTCTCCCGCGTCGGCCTGCGGCCGGGACAGGTCGCGGGTCTGTACCGCAGCGACTGTCATCTGCTGATCGACTCCAGACCGCTGGGATGTGACATCGAGGGCGCCCACGTTCACATCGCCCGCCGACAGAACGAGAACGGCGCCTGGTCGAAGTCGAAGAAGACCTGGGCGATGCCGGTGGATTTCCTCGTGGTTCAGGCTTTCGATCAGTACGCGCTGGAACGCCATGAGCAACTGCCCTCCAGCGACAGCGACTTCCTCCTGATCAACCTCTTCCGGCCGCCCTACGGCAAGCCGGTCACGACGGACGCGATCGGCGAGCTCTGCGAGTCCTTGTCCCGCCGGGCCGGCTTGGGCCGGATGATCACGCCGCGGATGTGTCGCCACGCCATGGCCAGCAACGTCGCGGACGCCGGCGGCTCCCTGGACGAGGTCCAGGCCCTGCTCGGCCAGAAGAACCCGCACTCGCCCAGGCCCTATCTCCACCCGAGCCGCACCCGGCTCCGGGACGCCATCGAGCGAGTCCCCTCTCCCCGCCTGCAGTTCGGGGGCGAGGGCCGATGACCATGATCAACGCCGTCGTCTCGTCCGCCGACTCCCCGGCGGACGAACTCAACGATCCCCTGCGCGAGGCCATCACGCCGGAGTTCCTGCAGCTCATGGGCTGGGACCCGCAGATCAGGCTGCTGTTCATCCCGCGCGACCACCCGCAGTTCAGCGCCCCGGAGTGCCTGGTCGCCGGCTGCGACAAGATGGTCTACTACGCCTTCCAGCAGGGCCTTTGCGTCGGCTGCATGCGGCGCTGGGAGAAGAGCGGACAGAGCATCGAGGAGTTCGCCGGGACCGCGAAGCGGTACTGGCGGGCCATCGGCGAGGTCCCCTGCCAGGTTCCGCAGTGCGCCCGGCCCAGCAACGGCCTGGCCACCCCGCTCTGCGCGGCTCACCTCTATCAGCAGAAGCGGATCTACAAGATCCCGGTCGAAGAGTTCGTACAGCATCCCGACGTCGTCCCGCTGGAGGCGTTCGGCCCTTGCAACGTCGCCGCGTGTTACCGGCAACGTCAGAGCCCGGCCGGCTACTGCCCCGCGCACGCACAGCGCCGTCGGGCCGCGATCCGCAAGGGAACGCTCGGCGACGAGGACCACTGGCGCCGCACCACGAACGCGATCTCGCAGAACGGCGTGATCAGCCTGCGCGGACTACCCGATCGAGTGGTGCACGAAATCCTCTACGGGCTGCAGGAACGCGTGGCTGAGGGCGTGATGCAGAAGGACTACCTCCTGCGGCCGTTCTGCGACCGAGTCCGTTCCCAGCAGGTCGCCACCCTCGGCGAGCTCGACCTGAGCGCTTTCAACCACCAGACGAAGAACATCGCCACGGGCTTCCTCAAGCACCTCGGCCGTGTCGGTCTGACTCCGGAGACCGAGCGGCACAAGGACATCTGGTCCGGCTACGCGTTCGGCATGGTCGGCAACATCTACTTCGACAAGATCAGTCAGCTCTGGCTGCGGGAGGCCACGAAGTCGTGGGCCCTGGACGACATTCCCAAGCGTCGGGGCAAGAGCCGGACCGCCGTCCAGTCGCACATCAACGCGATCGTCCAGCTCTCGGACAGCCTGCGGCTGAACCGGCCCGATCGCGGCGAGGACGTTCGTGCCCTTGAGCGCGTCGACGTGACGATCTTTCTGCACCGGCTGCGGTTCCTGAACGAGCAGGGTGAGCTCAGCGGATACGCGCACGTCCGCGTGGTCCGTTACGTCCGGCGGCTGCTGAGCCGGATGCGGACCTTGGGTCTGACCCAGCGCGATCAGCCCCTGCACGGGATCAGCGAAACCTTCGGCCTGCAGGCCGAGGACGTCCCGGACGATCCCGAGGACAACGAGGCCGGCAAGGACCTGCCGGCCGAGGTGATGACTCAGCTCTGCCAGCACCTCGACGGCCTCGAAACCACGGGATCCTCCGAGATCCGCACCGGGGTCGAGCTGATCATCGACACCGGCCGCCGCCCCGCGGAGATCTGCAAGCTTCCCTACGACTGCCTCGAGCGTGATGACGACGGCAAGCTGACGCTGGTCTATGACAACCACAAGGCGGCCCGAAAGGCCCGTCGCCTGCCCATCAGTGGCGAGACCGGCGCCGTGATCATCGCCCAGCAGGAACGAGTACGGGCACGGTTCCCGAACACCCCCACCGCCGAGCTCAAGTTGCTGCCCACTGTGTTGACCAACGCCACGGGCACCAAGCCGATCACGGCTGAATGGCTGGCCGCCCGCCATCGCGCCTGGGTCGAGGGACTGCCCGAGTTCCTGGTCCCCACGGTCGTCACGATCAAGGGCCGCCAGGTCACCAAGATGCTGCCGTTCGACAAGGCGAAAATCTTCCCCTACGCCTACCGGCACACTTACGCCCAGCGGCACGCGGACGCCGGCGTCGCGCCCGATGCCCTGCAGTCCCTTATGGATCACCGCCAGCTGACGACCACTCAGCAGTACTACCGGGTCACCGAGACCCGCAAGCGCGAGGCCGTCGAGCGGGTCACCGCGATGCAGTTCGACCGGAACGGCAACCGTGTCTGGCGCAAGGCACAAGCCCTGCTCGACTCCGAGCACGCCCGCCGGGCCGTCGGCGAGGTCCAGGTCCCCTACGGACTCTGCACCGAGCCCACCAACGTCCAGGCCGGCGGGCACGACTGCCCCGTCCGCTTTCGCTGCGTCGGCTGCGATCACTTCCGCACCGACGTCTCCTACCTCCCCGACCTGGAGGCATACCTCGCCGATCTCCTCCGCGGCCGCGAACGCCTCGCCGCCTTCGCCGCCGATTCATGGGCCAAGGCCGAGGCCATGCCCTCCGACGAGGAGATCACCCGGGTCCGCCGCCTGGTCAAACGCGTCCGCGAAGACCTCGAGGACCTCACCGAGGAGGACCGCATCCAGATCAAGGAAGCCGTCGCCACGGTCCGCCGCACCCGCCGCGTCGTCTCACTCGGCCTGCCCCGCATCAGGCCGCCCCAGGACCTCCGCCCCGAAAGGCCCGCAGGATGACCAACCCCATGATCGAGGGCAAGCGCGCCGACTCGGCCCGCCGCCGCGAACGCGTCCTGAAAGCCATCGACGCCGCCGCCAAGAACGGTGGGGACATCACCGTCTCCGGCCTCGCCAGAGCCGCCCGGGTTGACCGCACCTTCCTCTATCGCCACCCCGACCTGCTCGAACGCGTCCATGCCGCCGCCAACACCCCTGTTGAGGAGGGCCGAACAGCAGCGGTCAGTCGGACTTCGCTGCAAACCGACCTCACAAACGCACTCGAACGCAACAAGCGTTTCGCGGCACGGGTCCGCCAGCTGGAGAGCCGCCTGTCTTCCCAGCTCGGCGATGCCATCTGGGCCGAATCCGGTCTTGGCGCACCCGTCGACATCGACCACCTCCAGCGTCGCATCGCTCTCCTCGAGCAGGAAGTCGCCGCCAAGCAAGGCGAACTCGACGAGCGGACCGAGGAGCTGGAAGCTGCTCGAGCGGCCAATCGGGAGTTGACCCGGGCCCTGAACCACCGGCCTTGATCACGACTGGCCACGGTCCGTTCTGATCGCTCAGGTCACCCACGCCGGTTCTCGGCGGCCAAAGGCCGCCGAGAACCGCTCACGGGACAGTCTCTAGGGGCGGCGGGCCAGCAGGTGGGCATCGAGGAAGCCTCGCTCGGAGGCCGGGTCGTGGACCAGCCGAGCGAACGGGACGAGCCCGGCACCCGCCAGCAACTCGGCAAACCGGTCCACCGGCCAGCTATAGGCGGGCGTCACCTTGTGGTCGAAGCGAACCGGCTCCGACCCGTCAGTCGCGAAGAACGAGACCAGGAGCAGGCCCCCTGGCGCCAGGACACGCACCTGCTCGGCGATCAGCGCGGGCAGTTCCCCGGGCGGGGTATGAATCATCGAGTAGTGGGCCAGCAAGCCACCGAGCGAGCAGTCCTCGACCGGCAGCGCCTCCATCTTCGCCTCATCGAACCGCAGCGCCGGATGGGCCCGGCGGGCGTGGTCGACCATGACCGGGGAGAGGTCGAGCCCGAAAGCGTCCAGTCCAAGGTCGTGCAGCATGGCCGTCAGATGTCCCGGCCCGCACCCGACGTCAGCTGCCCGCAAGTTCCCGTTCTCACGCACCAGTTCGGCGAAAGTGCCGATCATGCTCCGCGAGAACGGCTGCGTCTCCAACCGATTGGCAAACAACGATGCATACAGCTCGACGACCCCGTCATAGGCCGCCCTGGTCTCGTCCTGGTATCCCACGGGAGAGAAGCTAACACCGGCACACAACTGGCTGCCTGTCACACGGTCACGAACCGGCCCTAGCACCACAGGTGTTGTGATGCATAAACTCACCTACTAGGTCGCTGAGCAGCATCAACGTGAGACAGAACCCACGGCAACAGCATCGACCCCCAGAGAA
>NZ_JBSHNE010000101.1:0-4598 GCF_053646035.1 Streptomyces sp. NPDC055287
TGGCTGCACCCTGGCGGTCGAGGTTGCGGTGCGGACCGTTGTTCTGCCGTTCGGTGCGGGACAGCTTCTTGCGCTGGCCGCCGCCCATGCCCACGGGGTTGTTGATGTTCTTGCTCACGGTCACGGGTTCTCCCGGTAATGATGTGAAGTGATCTACGGATTCATCGGTGGGGGACGGGCGGCGACGTCGAAGCACGTCAGCAGGGGCCCATCACGCTCTCACTCGTAAATCGGCGTCTGGAAGAACATGACAAAGACGTTACCCGGTTCCGTCGGCCCCGCACACCAACCTTTTCGCCGCCCCGGCGTCGGCCGGGCCTTCGGCGAGCTCTGGGGGTCAGCCGTTTCCTTCCGGGAATCTCAGCACCGCCAGCACCCGCCGGTGGTCGCCGCCCGCCCGGCGCAGGTCCAGATGGGCGTTACTGGGCCGCCGCGGGCGTTGTCAGTGGTCGCGAGCACACTCACGGCATGAGAGATCATCTCACTTGCGCCCCGCCGTGACGGGACAACCTTTAGGCCGCGGTTTCTGTGATGAGGACGGCGGCGGTGACCGGGCCCGGGGTGGCAGTGGTGGCTGCGTCGGCTACGGCGTTCCGGACGGCGCGGGCGACTTCCAGTGGATGGTGTCCGGGGGCGACGGCGAGTTGGACCTCGATGTGTCGGCCGGGTGGATCGTCATGGACCTTGACGGGGCGGCTTCCCAGCACGGCGGTGAGGCGGGCGACGCCCGCAACGGCCGCCGCGACGTCCGCCAGCTCCCCGGCAGGCCCCCGCGATCCCGTTCCGGTCACCGGGGGCGAGCTTCGCGGGGCTGCAGGTTCTGGCGCGGGCCCAATGATCCTCGCTGCGGTCCGCGACGCCACGCCT
Source organism: Streptomyces sp. NPDC055287 (assembly GCF_053646035.1). Lineage (NCBI taxonomy): Bacteria > Bacillati > Actinomycetota > Actinomycetes > Kitasatosporales > Streptomycetaceae > Streptomyces > Streptomyces sp. NPDC055287. The sequence goes on from NZ_JBSHNE010000101.1 coordinate 868, forward strand.
GTCTCCGGGCCCTCATGGAGATTCGTGACGCGCAGGTCAGCTGTCACGGTGGCCAGGCCGAGCCGTTCAGCGGCCGCGTTGAGCAGTGCGTTCCTCAACTGGTCGGCGGTCTCGGGCAGCGGCTGCCCGAGGGGTGCGGTGAAGGCGGCTTCGATCCTGAGCGGGCCAGGCGGTAGCGCGCTGGCCGGCGGACGGACGACCGGGTCGGACACGGGCTCGAGCGGTGCCGGCCCGATGCTCAGAGACTCCAGCCGAACCGCAGGAATGTCAGCGGCAGCGCGTCCGAGGGCCCGGACGGCCGCTTGCTCGGTGATCCATGTCCCGTCGCCGGGCCCGCCGAGCGGGAGCAGTCGGCCCAGGTAGAGCTGGTGCCGTACGGCCTGCGTCCGCGCCTCGGTCACCGGCCTCTCACCCTCTTTCTTCCCATGGCCCGGTTCTCTTCCTGCCGCACGCGCACGCAGTGTCCACGGCGGCTTCGGACAGGGACGCCCGGCCACTCGTCGGACCACCCCGCCTCACAGTCCACATCTCGATCAAAACGGACTAACAAGATTATAATTCGAGCAAAGGGTGCAAGGCGGGCTTTTTGAGGGAGGAATGCCCTGATGACTGAGAACGCCGACGCAAAGCATGGCGGTGCGCCCGGTTCTCGTGGCCGGACGACTGTCGCCGATGTGGTGGTGGAGAAGATCGCGGGGATGGCGGCGCGGGACGTGCGCGGCGTCTATGCCCTGGGCAGTGGGTTCGCGCGCTCGATGGGGTCCATGCGGGAGCGGACGCCTGGCGCCGGTAGTGGCAAGTCCGTCACACGCGGGGTCAGCGTCGAGGTCGGAGAGCTGCAGGCGGCCATCGATCTGGAGATCGTCGTCGACTACGGCGTTTCGATCACGGACGTGGCCGGTGCGGTGCGGGAGAACGTGATCTCCGCAGTGGAGCGGATGGCGGGCCGGGACGTCGTGGAAGTCAACATCATGGTCAGTGATGTGAAGCTGCCCGACGAGGAGGACGAAGGGGAAGAGCGGCAGCGGATCCAGTAGCCGGGGCGAAGCCGCTGCCTGAGTGAGGGAGCGTGTGATGAGCAGGGCCATGGTGGGTTTGATTGCCGGAATGGCGCTGGGTTTCGCCGCGTATTTCGGTGGCTTCGGGGCCTTCCTGCTGGTGCTGGGGCTGGGCGCCGCCGGACTCGTGGTCGGGCGGCTTGTGGAAGGCGATCTCGAACCGGGCGACTTTGTCCACCGCCGAGACCGGCAGGAGCGGATCCGCGATGACCGGCGACGGACTCGGGGAGACTGGCAACGGTGACCGGTGAAGCCGATCGGCGTCCGGGCATACCCCGCGGCGAGCGCGGTGCGATCACCGTCGCCGACCGGGTCGTCGCGAAGATCGCTTCCCGGGTGGCACGCGAGGCGCTGAGCCGGTTCACCGAGTCGGCCGACCGCGTGCCGCCTGATCGCCGGACGCCCCGCGTGACGACGTCCGTGCGCCGCCCGCCCGAGAGGAAGAAAGCAGAACGAGCCGGCGAGCCTGTCGGCCGACGCTCGGCTGTGCTGGGCGAAGCGCGGATACGCATCGCGGTCGACCTGGGCTACCCGTCCGACATTGCGGCGCAGTGCGCTGCCCTGCGCCGAGAGATCACCGAGCGGCTTCGGGCACAGGCGGGCATGAACGTGTCCGACCTCGTGGTGTCGGTCGACAGGCTGCATTCGGTGCATTCGCGGCACGCAGGCCAGGAGAGGGTGAGATGAGCGGGAACACCTGGCGGCAGTCAACCGGCGACGACAACGATCCCCAGGCCACGGGCGCGAAGCCACAAGGCCATGGATCGGCCCGGCCGGCCCGCCGTTTCTGGTCCGCACGACGGATCTCCGCAGCCGTGGTGGCCCTGCTGTCCGCCGCGGCCATTGGACTGCTCCTGTACGACGTGGTCTCGGTGCGTGCAGACCGGTCCGCGATGCACTGGCGACGGCGACTCGCCGAGGAACTGGCCACACGGCCCCTGGACGACATCTGGATGATCGTCGGGGCCGCACTGGCGATGGCCCTCGGCCTGTGGCTTTTCCTGCTGGCGGTGACGCCCGGACTGCGCAGGCTGCTGCCCATGCGGCACCCCACCGGCATCCCAGGAACATCGGAGGTCCGCGCCGGGCTCGACCGCCGCGCGGCCGCCCTGGTTCTGCGCGACCGGGCCATACAGGTGCCCGGCGTTCAGTCGGCACAGGTCGCAGTCGGCCGCCGAAAGATCAAAGCCCGGGCACAGGCACATTTCCGCGATCTCGAGGAAGTCCGCGCGGACCTGGACGCCACGCTGTGCGAAGCCCTGAAGTCCTTGGGTCTCGCCCGGCAGCCCACCCTGACCGTGCACGTCCGGCGCCCGAAGAAGGGCTGAGGTGATCTGGATGCCCAAGACAGTGAACCGGGTGCTGCTGGGGCTGCTCGGCCTTGGACTGTTCGCCCTGGGCGGCGGCGTGCTGCTGGGCGGACTGGACCTTCAACGCCGCTGGGACTTCGAGGTCCCGGGCTGGTGGCCCTTCCGCGGGCCGGACGATGTCGTACTGGGCATCGAGGGACGCACCCGGTGGCGGGAAGAAGGCTGGTGGTGGCCGACCGTCATCGCGGTGCTCGCCGTACTGCTGGCCCTGCTGCTGTGGTGGCTCCTCGCACAACTGCGCAATCATCGTCTGGGCCACGTTCTCGTCAACAGCGAAGACAGCGCGGCAGCCCGACTCAACGGCCGCACGCTGGAGGACATGATCCAGGAAGAAGCCCAGTCCCTGGACGGGGTCTCGCACGCTCATGTACGGCTGACAGGCCGACCTACCGCTCCCACCGCACACGTGCGGCTGGTGCTGGACCCTCACGCGGATCCAGCACGGACCCTGGAGCGACTGAGCCAGGAAACGCTCACCCACGCACGAGACTCGGCCGGCCTCGACCACCTCCCGTCGAAAGTCCGACTCCAAGAAGTCCACCACCGCGCCCAACGCGCCGCCTGAGGGGTTGTCCCCTACGGGGTCCATCCGCTGCGCAAGGACTTCGTCCTCGCGGCCCGGGTCGCCAAGTTCCCCCTGGTGGGCGCCGTTGCCCTTGAGGCGGCAGTCCCGCAGGACCTTCCAGTTCTTCAGCGAGGACAGGGGTCCCACCCCGGGCGCGGGCCAGCGGTGCACTGCGTTCTCCGCCTCCCGCTGCGGACTCAGGCGCTTTTGACCACGCCGCTTGCGGTGCGGGATGAGGACGCCGGTTCCCCGGTATCCACCATCGGCGATAACGGATCCTGGTCACTCTGGTCCACCTGCGTCTGCAGCTGTCGCACGCGGCACTGGCCGAGCTGTACGACATGACCCGCCCCACCGTCACCCGCGCCATCCACGAGATCCGCCCGGGGCTCGCCGTTCCCGACCGGCCCGGCATCCGGCTGCGCACCCTGGCCGACGTCTTCGCCTACGCCCAGGCCGAAGACGTCGAACTGCGCATCGACGGCACCGGGACCCAGGTCCGCCGCCCCCAAGTCGGCAGAGCCGGCCGCAAGGCGTTCGTCTCCGGCAAGAAGAAGCAGAACACGGCCAAGACCACCACCATCAGCGACGGCTCGGGGCGCCTGCTGTGGTCAGGAGCCGACCGGCCCGGCCGGATGCACCACTAGGGCGTGTTTCGAAAGTGCGGTGATCTGGGAGCATGGTGCGATGGATCATGTTCGGCAGATAGTCAGTTCTGGCTCGCCACTCGAACCCCAA
>NZ_JBSHNE010000102.1:1894-4591 GCF_053646035.1 Streptomyces sp. NPDC055287
GACACCCAAGTAGCACGGGGCCCGAGAAATCCCGTGTGAATCTGGCGGGACCACCCGTTAAGCCTAAATATTCCCTGGTGACCGATAGCGGATAGTACCGTGAGGGAATGGTGAAAAGTACCGCGGGAGCGGAGTGAAATAGTACCTGAAACCGTGTGCCTACAAGCCGTGGGAGCGTCGCGCATTGAGTTTACTCAGTGCGTCGTGACTGCGTGCCTTTTGAAGAATGAGCCTGCGAGTTAGCGGTGTGTAGCGAGGTTAACCCGTGTGGGGAAGCCGTAGCGAAAGCGAGTCCGAACAGGGCGATTGAGTTGCACGCTCTAGACCCGAAGCGGAGTGATCTAGCCATGGGCAGGTTGAAGCGGAGGTAAGACTTCGTGGAGGACCGAACCCACCAGGGTTGAAAACCTGGGGGATGACCTGTGGTTAGGGGTGAAAGGCCAATCAAACTCCGTGATAGCTGGTTCTCCCCGAAATGCATTTAGGTGCAGCGTCGTGTGTTTCTTGCCGGAGGTAGAGCACTGGATAGGCGATGGGCCCTACCGGGTTACTGACCTTAGCCAAACTCCGAATGCCGGTAAGTGAGAGCACGGCAGTGAGACTGTGGGGGATAAGCTCCATGGTCGAGAGGGAAACAGCCCAGAGCATCGACTAAGGCCCCTAAGCGTACGCTAAGTGGGAAAGGATGTGGAGTCGCAGAGACAACCAGGAGGTTGGCTTAGAAGCAGCCACCCTTGAAAGAGTGCGTAATAGCTCACTGGTCAAGTGATTCCGCGCCGACAATGTAGCGGGGCTCAAGCGTACCGCCGAAGTCGTGTCATTCACACATATATCCCCAACGGGAGTGTGGATGGGTAGGGGAGCGTCGTGTGCCGGGTGAAGCAGCCGCGGAAGCGAGTTGTGGACGGTTCACGAGTGAGAATGCAGGCATGAGTAGCGATACACACGTGAGAAACGTGTGCGCCGATTGACTAAGGGTTCCTGGGTCAAGCTGATCTGCCCAGGGTAAGTCGGGACCTAAGGCGAGGCCGACAGGCGTAGTCGATGGACAACCGGTTGATATTCCGGTACCCGCTTTGAAACGCCCAGTATCGAATCCATTGATGCTAAGGCCGTGAAGCCGTCCTGGAGCCTTCGGGCAAAGGGAAGTGGTGGAGCCGCCGGCCCAAGATGGTAGTAGGTAAGCGATGGGGTGACGCAGGAAGGTAGTCCAGCCCGGGCGGTGGTAGTCCCGGGGTAAGGGTGTAGGCCGAGGGGTAGGTAAATCCGTCCCTCGTTAAGGCTGAGACCTGATGCCGAGCCGATTGTGGTGAAGTGGATGATCCTATGCTGTCGAGAAAAGCCTCTAGCGAGTTTCATGGCGGCCCGTACCCTAAACCGACTCAGGTGGTCAGGTAGAGAATACCGAGGCGTTCGGGTGAACTATGGTTAAGGAACTCGGCAAAATGCCCCCGTAACTTCGGGAGAAGGGGGGCCATCACTGGTGATCGGATTTACTCCGTGAGCTGGGGGTGGCCGCAGAGACCAGCGAGAAGCGACTGTTTACTAAAAACACAGGTCCGTGCGAAGCCGTAAGGCGATGTATACGGACTGACGCCTGCCCGGTGCTGGAACGTTAAGGGGACCGGTTAGTGCGCTTTCGGGCGTGCGAAGCTGAGAACTTAAGCGCCAGTAAACGGCGGTGGTAACTATAACCATCCTAAGGTAGCGAAATTCCTTGTCGGGTAAGTTCCGACCTGCACGAATGGCGTAACGACTTCTCGACTGTCTCAACCATAGGCCCGGTGAAATTGCACTACGAGTAAAGATGCTCGTTTCGCGCAGAAGGACGGAAAGACCCCGGGACCTTTACTACAGTTTGATATTGGTGTTCGGTTCGGCTTGTGTAGGATAGGTGGGAGACTGTGAAGCATGCACGCCAGTGTGTGTGGAGTCAATCTTGAAATACCACTCTGGTCGTGCTGGATGTCTAACCTCGGTCCGTGATCCGGATCAGGGACAGTGTCTGATGGGTAGTTTAACTGGGGCGGTTGCCTCCTAAAGAGTAACGGAGGCGCCCAAAGGTTCCCTCAGCCTGGTTGGCAATCAGGTGTTGAGTGTAAGTGCACAAGGGAGCTTGACTGTGAGACCGACGGGTCGAGCAGGGACGAAAGTCGGGACTAGTGATCCGGCAGTGGCTTGTGGAAGCGCTGTCGCTCAACGGATAAAAGGTACCCCGGGGATAACAGGCTGATCTTCCCCAAGAGTCCATATCGACGGGATGGTTTGGCACCTCGATGTCGGCTCGTCGCATCCTGGGGCTGGAGTCGGTCCCAAGGGTTGGGCTGTTCGCCCATTAAAGCGGTACGCGAGCTGGGTTTAGAACGTCGTGAGACAGTTCGGTCCCTATCCTCTGCGCGCGTAGGAATATTGAGAAGGGCTGTCCCTAGTACGAGAGGACCGGGACGGACGAACCTCTGGTGTGCCAGTTGTCCTGCCAAGGGCATGGCTGGTTGGCTACGTTCGGAAAGGATAACCGCTGAAAGCATCTAAGCGGGAAGCCTGCTTCGAGATGAGTATTCCCACCCCCTTTGAGGGGTTAAGGCTCCCAGTAGACGACTGGGTTGATAGGCCAGATGTGGAAGCCCGGTAACGGGTGGAGCTGACTGGTACTAATAGGCCGAGGGCTTGTCCTCAGTTGCTCGCGTCCACTGTGTT
>NZ_JBSHNE010000103.1:0-4166 GCF_053646035.1 Streptomyces sp. NPDC055287
TTCAACCGCGACCCGAAGTAACCGCCATGACAGCGCGGGCCGCCTCCCGCAACCCGTCCCGCCGAAGGCGGCGTACTCCGACACCCCGTCGGCGTCCTCGAGTTGAGCGGCTCTGGTGCCGCCAGCGATCCTAGATGGGCTCCATGACTGGCCCGCCCCCCGCCGCAGGGCCGTCGTTGTCCCGCCGGCCGGCCTCGCGCGGGACAGCGAGGTACAGGCCCCGGCAGCCTTTGCCGTCGGTCTGGCCAAGTTCACCGCCGCCACGGCCGCCACGGTGTACGAGAACGAAGCCCTGGCGTTCCTGGCGCGTGGCCAAGAAGCCGACACCGGAGCCCAGCAGGCGCACGATGCGGATGCGCAACTGGCGCCCCACGTCACCCGCTCCGGCGCCCGCAAGGCAGCCGCCGGGGCTGCCGAGCAGGCTCGGGCCGCGCGGCACCTGCTCGGCGCCGTCTCACCGCCCTCCAAACGGCATACCTCGCCTCAGGGCCGCACCGATACGGCCACCCCGGCACGCGTCAGCTGGATGCGGCGCGTGGCACCGCTCGCCGATCGCCGGATCACGAGGACATGGCAGAAGCTGGCCGGGGAGGTTCGGCGTGATGAGCCCCATGCCGCAGCCCAGCGGCGCCGACCTGGCCCGCCAGGCCCTGTACGCCGCGAAGCAAGCCGCTAAGAAGCGGCGCCACCGGCAGCCGCAAAGCCCCAGCGCTCCGGACACCGGGCATTTTGAATGTCGTCCCGGATTCGTCTGTATGCGCAGGGCCCCGGGGAAAGTTCGGTAGATCCCGTTTGGGTCGGATGATCACCGGTAGACGGACATGGACGGCTACCCGGATACGCGCCATCTGGCAGTACTGGCACGTCCCGGCTTTGTCAGGTCGGGCCAACAGCGCCTCACGGCGCAATCAAGATCCCCGACAAAGTCAACCACTTACGAAACGCGGACATCTGCTCTTGCGTCGGAGCAGTCCATTTGCTTAGGGAACCGGGGCGGTCTTTGGGACCGCAGGCCGGTAGTGCTCGGCGAACAGCCGCGCAACGAGTTCGCCTCGGCTGGAGACCTCCGTCTTGCCGAAGACGGCTTTGACATGGTCGCGCACGGTGTGGGGGGAGATGAACAGCGTCGCGGCGATCTCGGTGGTGGGCAGCCCGCGCGTGATGAGCCGGGTGATCTCCAGCTCGCGCGGTGTGAGGCCGTACGCCTCGGCGATGAGGACCGCCCGGTCGGCGGCGGCCGCCGGCTCGATGACGAGCGCCACGGGACCGGGTCGCCCAGCGGGGCCGCTGAGACAGGAGGCGTGGCAGGTCAACCAGCGGCCGTCAACGGTTCGGATGCGCACCCTCGCGCTGCCTGCCCGGTCGCGGCCCCGGGCGATCGCCTGGGCCTGCAGCGCGGTGGCGACCACCCAGATCGGCAGCCTCAGGCCCAACTGTGAGGGGATAGAGGGGCCTTCAGGGAGCTGCGAGAGATGCTGCCGTGCCTCCTCGTTGATCGACGTCGGCTCGCCGGAGGGATCGAGGAGCACCAGTCCGGGCGCGGGTGCGTCGGTTCCGCCGGCGGTCGCGGACGGGCGGGCGAACCGGCGCAGCCGCGAGGCCAGCGGACCGGACAGGCCGGCGAGCAGCGTCGTCTCGGCCGGGCCGAACGGGGCGCCACCGCGCATACGGAACAGGCTCACCACGGCCCATGGCCGGTCGCCGACCCGCAGGACGGCCCGTAGCTCGTCGTCCACACCCTGGCTCCCGAGCAGCCGGCGGAAGCGCGCGCTGCGCGCGGGCAGGTCGCCAGTGGCCGCGCGCAGACCGGCCGCCGGGACGGTCGCGCGGGCAAGGTCCCGAAATGGGAGGACGTTCTCCTCCAGGAGTTCGCTTTCCCAGTAATCGGCGCAGCCTTCGCCTGAGCCGAGGTTCTCCACCAGCATCGGCGCGGTGATGAGACCGGTCTCCGGGTCGGTGGCCGCCCATACGGCCGAGTCGAACGGCATGAGCCGTCGCAGCTCGGCGGACGTCCGGCTGAAGAGTTCTCGTGTGTCGGTGGCCCGCTCCGCACCTGACAGCACCTTGGCGTGAGCTGACAGCACCTCGGCGTGGCGGCGCGCATCGGACATGGAGAGATCCCTCCCGTGGTCTGGATGCAGGCCAGCCTGCCCGCCCTACTGCCCTGCGCCAACCCCTCGTTTGAGGGGGGCATTCCCGGCCGGTCACCGCTCGCGGGGGATGGGGCTCGGCACTGGCGGCGGCGAGGCTCAATGAGGCCGCGGCTCCTTTCGGCGGCGGCCCGGGACGTGAAGGGAAGAACATGGACATCGCAATCGTCGGAGCGGGTGCTGCGGGAGTCGGCCTGTTGGACACGCTGGCGGCCACCGCCGACAGCCCCGGGACCATCACAGTGTTCGAGCCGTCCCCGCATCTTTGGCGAGGCCGCCCGTACGGCCCCGACCTGGACACGGTGCTGGTCAACGCACCACCCGCCGTCATGTCGATCCGCCACCTGGACTTCGGGCACTACGCGGCCTGGCTGGGCATGCGTGGCACCGCCCAACTCGACGAACGGCTGGGACAGCCGCTGGTTCCGCGCGCGCTCTACGGCGAGTATCTGGCACACACCGCCGAGACGGCATTGGACACCCTGCGCGAAGACGGCTGGCAGGTGCGCGTGGTCACCGCCCGCGTCACCGATGCCGCCCGGTCCGGGGCCGCCTGGTCGCTCCGCACCGAGGACGGACATCGGCACGAGGCCGACCACGTGGCCGTGTGCGTGGGCGGGGGGACGCCGCAAGACCATTACGGTCTCGGCGGCGCCCCCGGTTTCGTGGACGATCCGTACCCGCTGGCACACACACTCGACCGGGTCCCGCCCGGCAGCAACATCGCGGTCATCGGGAGCGGCCTGACCGCTGTCGACGTCGTCGTGTCGCTCGCTGCGCGCGGGCACACCGGGCCGATCATGCTGCTGTCCCGCAGCGGTGTGCTGCCCCACGTCTGGCAGCGCCCGGTCGGCCACCGGCCGCAGCACGTGACCGCCGAGCGGGTGGCGGCGCTGCACCGGCAGCACGGTGTCGTCACCCTCCAGGACCTCATTGGGTTGATGCGGGCCGAACTGGAGGAGACGGGAGAGGACTTCGAATCCTTCGTGGCTGAACTGCTGGCGTCCGAGACCGAAGATCCCGTCCGGCGCTTGCGTGCGCAACTGGCCGCTGTAGACGACTCCAGGATCGGCCGCCGGGTCCTCCAGGAGACAGCGCACAGTGTTGGCCCGTACGCGTGGCGGCTCCTGCCCGAGCCTGACCGCCTGCGGCTCGGGCGTCACTTCCGCATGGCGACGAGCGTGGCCTCACCGATGGTCCCGGTGAACGCCGCCACCATGATGCGGCTGTTGGACTCCGGGCAACTCACTGTCGCTGCGGGCGTCCGCAAGATCGAGGTCGCGGACGCGGTGTTCCGGGTGCACGGCGACGACGGCGAACGCACTTTTGACGTCGTCGTCAACGCCGTGAATCCGCCATCGCGGGCGATCCCTCGGGCGGCCGGTCAGTTGGTCACAGCCCTGCTGGCGGACGGCTCGGCCGAGCTGCACCCAGCCGGTGGGCTGGTACCGGCTGACCCGCGTCTGCACGTGGTGGGAGACCTCGCCGGGGGCGGTCCGTTCATTACGTCAAGCATTGCGGGCATAGCGGCCCAAGCGGCACGGGCCGCAGGGGTGATCGTCGCCGCGCAGCACGCGGCGCGGGCTGTCTGACCTCGACGCTGTGTCAGGTCTCCTCGTCGGTCGGCGGCGCCCTCCCCGGCAGATCGGAATGCAAGATTGCGATTCCTGTGGGGGTGGGGAGTGGCGGGTCGATAGCGGCGCGCTGATCCGATCGCGTGCGACCGTGAACCGAACCGCCCTCTTCCTGACGCTGCGCATGCTGATCGACGAGGTCAGGACAGTCCCCCCACCTGAGCCTGCACGGCGAGGGGCCCCGGACCGAAGTCCGGAGTCCCTGTCATCCGGGCGGACGGCGACCGACGTGGTCCGCGAGCTGGGCGTCAGCATCGAGGGTCTGCGCGGCTGGGTGAAGGCCGACTGTGAGGTTGATCCCGGGGAGTGGACACCGTGTTTCATGCGACGAGTGACAGCGTACGTGTCGTGATCAGTTGTTGTTCAAACTCGGCTGGTGTGC
>NZ_JBSHNE010000104.1:0-3928 GCF_053646035.1 Streptomyces sp. NPDC055287
GTGTCTGTTGATTGGTCGGGGGTGTTCGGGGGGACGGGTGCGTCCCGGGTGGATCTGCCGACGTATGCCTTCCAACGCAACCGCTACTGGCTGGAGACAGGTTCCGACGTGTCCGGTGCGGTTTCGGGCCTCGGGCTGGAGTCGGCCGAGCATCCCCTGCTGGGTGTAGCGGTGGAGCTGCCGGACTCGGGCGAGGTCGTGTTCGCGGGCCGGCTGTCGTTGCGTACGCATCCGTGGCTGGCGGATCACGCGGTCGCGGGCACGGTGCTGTTCCCGGGGACCGGCTTCGTGGAGCTGGCGGTACGGGCGGGTGACCAGGTCGGTTGCGATGTGGTCGAAGAGCTCACGCTCCAGGCGCCGCTCATCCTCCCGGAGACGGGCGGGGTACGCCTGCGGGTCACGGTCGGCGGTGCGGACGACTCCGGGCGACGCGACGTGAGCATCCACTCGCGGCCGGAGGACACTGCGTACGGTGAGGAGTGGACGCGCCACGCCACCGGTGTGCTGGCTGTGGCCGAGAGCCAGGCACCTCCCGCACACGACCTGAGTGTGTGGCCGCCCGAGGGCGCGGCGGCTGTCGAGACGGGTGATCTGTACGAGGACTTCGCCGCCACAGGCTACGACTACGGCCCGGTGTTCCAGGGGGTGCGTGCGGCGTGGCGACGCGGCGACGAGGTCTTCGTCGAAGCCGCACTGCCGGAGCAGCAGCACGCCGAGGCCGCAAGGACCGCCCTGCATCCGGCGCTGCTGGACGCGGCGCTGCACGGACTGCGGCTGGGCGACTTCCATGGGGAAACGACCACCGTGCGGTTGCCGTTCGCGTGGCGCGGCGTGTCGGTGCGCGCTGTTGGCGCGTCGAGCGTACGCGTGGCCCTGGCTCCGGCGGGCGGTGACGCCGTCTCGGTGACGGTCGCCGACAACGCGGGGCACCCGGTGGCGCAGATCGACTCGCTCGTCCTGCGGCCGGTCGAACCGGGCCGGCTCGACGCCGCCGGGCGCGGCGACGGACTGTTCCGTGTGGAATGGGAGCCGCCGCACCAGGCGTTGTCGCCGACGGCCGGGCCCGAGGGGCGCGGGGCGTGGGCCGTGGTCGGCCCCGACGAGTTCAAACTGAGCGCCGAACTCGGGGAAGCCGACCATCCGTACGCGGGCATGGAGGTCTATCCGGGTCTCGCCTCGCTGAGCGAAGCAGTCGAAGCAGGTGCGGCGGCTGTGCCGGACGTGGTGCTGGTCGCCTGCGTGTCCGGTCACGGCACGGGCGCGGATGTCGACGGGGCGGCAGAGGGAGTACGTACCGCTGTCGAAGACGCGCTGACGACGATGCGGGCATGGCTGGCCGACGACCGGTTCGCGGCATCCCGGCTCATCTTCCTCACCCGGCACGCCGTGGTGGCGCGCCGGGGGGAGCGGCCCGACCTGCCGAACGCACCGCTGTGGGGCCTGATCCGTTCGGCGCAGGCGGAGAACCCCGGCCGGTTCGTCCTGGTCGACCTGGACGACGCCGAAGCGTCCTGCCTGGCCCTGCCTGACGCGATGGCGACCGACGAGCCGCAGGTCGCCGTGCGCGACGGCGAAATCCTGCTCCCGCGTGTGTCGCGGATGTCCCCGGCCCTGTCCGACTCCCCGTCCCCGGCCCCTGGAGCACGGGGCGAGGGGCACGGCGGTCCTGCCTTCGATCCGTCGGGAACCGTCCTGGTCACGGGTGCCACCGGGGCCCTCGGCGGGATGATCGCCCGGCACCTGGTTTCGGAGCACGGCGTACAGCGGCTCCTGCTGGTCAGCCGCAGCGGCCTCGCGGCCGACGGCGCCACCGAGCTGCACGCCGAACTGACCGCCCGGGGCGCCGAGGTGACGGTGGCCGCCTGCGACGCCGCCGACCGCGAGGCGCTCGCGGAGGTCCTGGCCGCCGTACCCACCGCGCATCCGCTCACAGCGGTCGTGCACGCGGCCGGCGTGCTCGACGACGGCGTCATCACGACCATCACCCCGGCACAGATCGAGCGAGTGCTGCGGCCCAAGGTCGACGCGGCGCTCCACCTCCACGAACTGACCCAGGGCCTGAACCTGTCCGCGTTCATCCTCTTCTCCGGAGCGGCGGGCACGCTCGGCACGGCGGGCCAGGGTGTCTACGCGGCGGCCAACGTCTTCCTCGACGCCCTGGCCCACCACCGCCACACGCTCAACCTGCCGGCCCAGGCGCTCGCCTGGGGACTGTGGGCCGAGCGCAGCGGCATGACGGAGCGGCTGGGCGAGGGGGCCGTACAGCGGCTGTCCCGCATGGGCATCGCCGCGCTGGAGTCCGAGCGCGGGCTCGCGCTCTTCGACGCGGCCGGGAGCGTGAGCGACGCGGTGGTCCTGCCGATGCGGCTGAACACGGCCGCGCTGCGTGCTGGTGGCGACGGCCAGGGTGTACCGGCGGTGCTGCGGGGGCTGATGCGTCATCCCGTTGTACGCAGGGCGGCCGCGAACGGCGGCGGCACAGGAGGCTCGGCCTCCGGTCCCGTTACGGGGATGGACGCCGGGACGGCAGCGGGAGGCCCGGAGGCTCTGCGGCACCGGCTCGCGGAGCTCAGTGAGGATGAGCGGTGGCGCGTCCTCCTGGACCTCGTACGCACTCATGCGGCCACGGCCCTCGGTCACACCACACCGGCCGGGGTCCAGGCGGGGCGGCCCTTCAAGGACCTCGGCTTCGACTCGCTGACAGCGGTCGAGCTGCGCAACCTGCTGAACGGCGCCACAGGGCTGCGGCTGCCCGCGACCCTGATCTTCGACTACCCGACGCCCAGTGCCCTCGCAGCGAACCTGGCGGCGGAGCTCAGCCCGGCAGAAGCGATGACGCCGGCCGAACTCGGTCTGCGTGAACTCGACGCGCTGGAATCCGTACTCACGACGCTGACCGCGGACGATCCGTTCCGCGAACGCATCCAGTCCAGGTTGCAGGAGCTGCTTTCACAGTGCGACGGCAACGGAATGGGTGGTGGAGGCCAGGTCGCCCCCGCGACTTCGGAGTCTTCCGCAATTACCGTGGCCGACCGGCTCGATTCGGCAAGCGACGACGATCTCTTCAGTTTCATCGACGAGCAGATGTGACCACCGGCGTTGCTGTGCCGCTGGGCTGACTGCCGCGCGGCGTGAGTTCTTGGAAAAGTGAGAGGGAAAGTACGGGGATGGCAAACGAGGAAAAGCTTCGCGCCTATCTGAAGCGTGTCACCGGGGATCTGCACCAGGCCCGGCAGCGTTTGCAGCAACTGGAGGAAGGCAGCACCGAACCCATCGCGATCACCGCGATGAGCTGCCGGTATCCAGGCGGCGTGGAGTCTCCCGGAGACCTCTGGGACCTCGTCGCGTCCGGCGGCGACGCGGTGTCCGGATTCCCGGACAACCGCGGCTGGGACCTCGACGGCCTTTACGACGCCGACCCCGAGAACAAGGGCACCTCCTATACGCGCGAGGGTGGATTCCTTCGCGACGCGGACCAGTTCGACCCGGCGTTCTTCGGTATCAGCCCACGCGAAGCCATGACGATCGATCCCCAGCAGCGACTGTTGCTCGAAACCTCCTGGGAGCTCTTCGAGAGCGCCGGAATCGACCCGGATTCGGTCCGTGGGAGCCGGGCGGGTGTCTTCGCGGGCGTGATGTACGACGACTATGGAGCGGCGCGCATCTACGGCGGCTCCGCGGACGAGTTCGAGGGCTACCTCATCAACGGCAGCGCCGGCAGCATCGCTTCGGGTCGTGTCGCGTACACGCTGGGTCTTGAGGGTCCGGCGGTGACGGTGGACACGGCGTGCTCGTCATCGTTGGTGGCGCTGCACCTGGCGGTGCAGGCGCTACGCAACGATGAATGTTCGCTCGCTCTTGCGGGCGGTGTGACGGTGCTGTCCACGCCTTCGGTTTTCGTGGAGTTCAGCCGGCAGCGTGGGCTGGC
>NZ_JBSHNE010000105.1:0-3900 GCF_053646035.1 Streptomyces sp. NPDC055287
CGCGAGTCCACAACCCCCGGCAAATCCACCAGACCACCCCACAACTCGGGATGCTCCAACGCCGCGACCCGACCCAAACCCCACACCTGCGCCTGAGACACGCCCGACAACCGCTCCGCACGCCCCACAGCCACCGCACCCCGCGTCACGCACCACAACCGTGCCTCGACACCGGCACCCGCCAAAGCCCTGACCAAAGCCAACGACCCCGCCAAACCCACCGACACGCCGCCGCACACCGGATGAGGCGACTCATCCAACGCCACCAACGACAACACACCGGCCAACGACCCGGAAACCGACCCCACAGCCCCCGACACCAGCCCCGCCAGCGACGCCGAATCCGCACCCGCAGCCACCTCGAGCCGCAGCGTACGAACACCCCTCGCCGCAAGCCCCCGCTCCACAGCCCCCACCCAAACGTCCCCAGCAAGACCCTCAGGCACCACAACCAGCCACGTCCCGGCCAACACCCGACCCGAACTCCCGGACAACGGCTTCCAGACCACGTCATACCGCCGGCCGTCGAGCTCCGACTGCTCCCGCCGCGCCTTCCGCCACGCAGAAAGCGCAGGCAGCACATCACTGAAAGGCAACCCGCCCGAAATATCCAGCGACGTAACGAGAGACGCCAAATCCCCGCTCTCGACCGCCTCCCAGAACTGCGCCTCCACCTCGTCGGCCACCGCATCCGCGGGGCCTCCGGCCACCGGGGCCTGCAGCCAGTAACGCCGCCGCTGGAAGGCATACGTCGGCAGATCCACCCGAGACGCACCACTGCCCTCGAACACCCGCGCCCAGTCCACCTCCACACCGTGAACCCACGCCTCGGCGAGCGACGTCAGGAACCGGTCCAGCCCGCCCTCGTCGCGACGCAGCGAACCCACCACACGCGTCCGCTCAGCACCCCGGGACTCCGACGTCTCCTGAACCCCCACGGCCAAGACCGGATGCGCCGACACCTCGACGAAGACCGTGTCCCCGCCTCCGACGAGAGCACTCACCGTCTCTTCAAAGCGGACCGTCTCCCGCAGATTGCGATACCAGTACCCGGCATCCAGCCCAGCGGTGTCCAGCACCTCGCCCGTCACAGTCGAGTAGAACGGCACCTGCGACGACACGGGACGGATCCCGTCCAGCACCTGGGCAAGCTCGTCCTCGATCCGTTCCACGTACGAGGAGTGGGAGGCATAGTCCACAGCGATGCGCCGCGCCCGCACCCCCTCCGCCTCGCAGGCGGCAAGAAGCTCGTCCAGCGCGGCCGGATCGCCGGCCACGACCACCGAAGTCGGCCCGTTGACCGTGGCGATCGACAACCGCCCGTCCCACCCGGCTATGCGCTCGGCCACCTGCTCCGCGGTCAGTGGGACGGACATCATCCCGCCGTGCCCCGCAAGACTCCCGGCGATGGCACGCGCCCGGAGCGCGACCACCCGGGCGCCGTCCTGCAAGGACAGCCCGCCGACCACGCAGGCTGCGGCTATCTCACCCTGCGAGTGACCCACCACCGCCGACGGCTCCACACCGTACGAGCGCCACAACGCCGCCAGCGACACCATCACCGCCCACAGCACCGGCTGCACGACGTCCACGCGCTCCAGAGACGGCGCACCCGGAGCCTCACGGACCACGTCATCCAGATCCCAGTCCACGAACTCCGACAGCGCCCTGCCACACTCCGCCATCCGCTCCGCGAACACCGGCGAGGAAATCAGGAGCCCCGCGGCCATACCCGCCCACTGCGAACCCTGGCCCGGGAACACGAACACCACCCGGCGGCCGGAGGCAGCCGTCACGCCGTCGGCGGGGCCGAGCACAACGCCGGACGACTCCTCACCGCGCACCAACTGGCCAAGGTGCGTGACCAGTTCGTCACGGTTACGCCCAGTCACTACGGCACGGTTCTCGAACTCCGCCCGCCCGGACACCAGCGACAGGCCCACATCCACCGGCGTCAGCCCGTCGTCGCCCGCGATACGGCTCAGCAGCCGCGCCGCCTGCCCGCGCACCGCGTCGGCCCCACGCCCGGAGACGACCCACGGCACCGCAACCGGCTCCACCGGAGCGGCCGCCACATCGGACTCGACAGCGAGCCCTGCGACCGGTTCCAGGCCCGGGGCCTGCTCCAGAATGAGATGCGCGTTGGTCCCGCTGATGCCGAACGACGAGACGCCCGCCCGGCGCGGGCGCCCCTCGGCCTCCGGCCACTCCCGCGCCTCGGTGAGGACCTCGACCGCCCCTGCCGACCAGTCGACCTGCCGCGTCGGCTCGTCCACATGCAGCGTCCGGGGCAGTACGCCGTGCTGCATCGCCTGCACCATCTTGATCACACCGGCCACACCCGCGGCGGCCTGCGTGTGCCCGATGTTCGACTTCAACGACCCCAACATGAGAGGCCGGTCGGCCGGACGGTCCTGACCGTACGTCGCCAGCAGCGCCTGCGCCTCGATCGGATCGCCCAGCGTCGTGCCCGTACCGTGCGCCTCCACCACATCCACATCAGCCGCCGACACCCCGGCATTCGCCAGCGCCGCCCGGATCACACGCTGCTGCGACGGACCATTCGGCGCCGTAAGACCATTACTCGCACCATCCTGATTCACCGCCGAACCACGCACCACCGCAAGCACCGGATGACCATTACGCCGCGCATCCGACAACCGCTCCAACAACAGGACACCCGCGCCCTCGGACCACGAGGTCCCGTCGGCCGCGTCGGAGAACGCCTTCGAGCGCCCGTCCGCCGCCAGCCCGCGCTGCCGGCTGAACTCCACGAACATGCCGGGTGTGGACATCACCGTCACACCACCGGCCAGCGCCAGCGAGCACTCACCCGAACGCAGAGCCTGGGTGGCCTGGTGCAGCGCCACGAGTGACGAGGAGCAGGCCGTGTCGACCGTCACCGCGGGGCCTTCCAGCCCCAGAAAGTACGCCAGCCGCCCCGAGACCACACTGGCCGCCTTGCCCGTCAGCAGATAGCCGTCGAGCCCGTCCGTCGCCTCGTGCAGCAGGACGCCGTAGTCCTGGGACATCGCCCCGGCGAAGACGCCCGCCTGGCTCCCGCGCACGGAGGCAGGGTCGATGCCCGCCCGCTCGAACGCCTCCCACGCTGTCTCCAGCAGTAGTCGCTGCTGCGGGTCCATCGCCAGCGCCTCACGCGGCGAGATCCCGAAGAAGCCCGGATCGAACTCGGCGGCCTCGTAGAGGAAGCCGCCCTCCCGGACGTACGACGTGCCGGAGCGGCTCGGATCCTCGTCGTACAGCGCGTCGAGGTCCCAGCCCCGGTCCACCGGGAAGCCGGAAATTCCGTCGCGGCCCGTCGAGACCAGGTCCCACAGCTCCTCGGGCGACGTCACGCCTCCCGGCAGACGACAGCCCATACCTACGATGGCGATCGGCTCGTTGACAGCGTCAGGATCGGCGACCGAAGAGGCCGGTAGGGGTGCGGCCACCTCCCCCGGCGAGCCCACCAGTGCGCTGTCCAGATGGCGCACCAGAGCGGTGGGCGTCGGAGAGTCGTAGATCAGCGAGGACGGCAGCCGCAGTCCGGTCGCCTCCTGCAGCCCGTTCCGCAGCTCCACCGCGGTGAGGGAGTCGAAGCCCAGGTCCTTGAAGGTACGGGCCACATCGACCGCGTCACCCGATCCGTATTCCAGCACCGTCGCGACCTGCGTCCGTACGAGCTCCTCCAGCTCCCGGTGTCGGTCCTCCTCGCTCGCCGACGCCGGCAGCTCCCGCCGGAACACCGGCCCGTCGGACTCGGGCTTGTCGGACTTGGGCCCTTCTGCCACCCGCTCGACTTCACCCAGCCAGTAGCGGTTGCGTTGGAAGGCATACGTCGGCAGATCCACCCGGGACGCACCCGTCCCCCCGAACACCCCCGACCAATCAACAGACACA
>NZ_JBSHNE010000106.1:0-3811 GCF_053646035.1 Streptomyces sp. NPDC055287
CGTGAGTTGCCTGCGTGTCACGACCACAGTCCTACCGGGTTCCACCCCGCGAGAAGGACAGAATCCAGCAACTGATCACGACATCACACAGGCCAAAGGAGCGTGGGTCAGTAACGCTCAACCTGGGTGGGTTTCTCGCGGATAATGCGTTGACGTGGGCGGCTGCGCGTTCGGCATGATCGCTGCCATGACGTCTCCCGCGCTCTCGTTCGCTGCCAAGCCCACCCTGGTCGGGAAGAGGGTGCTGCTGCGGCCGGTCACTGCCGCCGATGCCCCTGGGCTCGTGGAACTGCTGAACGAGCCGGAGGTACGTCGGCTGACGGGGACGCATGGGCAGGTCCGGCCGGGAGCTTTGGAACGCGCCGAGCAGTGGTACGCCTCGCGGGCCGCGGAGGACGACCGGCTGGATCTGGCGGTCGTCGAGCAAGCCACAGGCGAGTACGTCGGCGAGGTGGTCCTGAACGAGTTGCATGCCGACAACCGGTCCTGTTCGTTCCGGATCGCCCTGGTCGGGCCCCGCGCCTTCGGCCGTGGTTACGGCACCGAGGCCGCCCGGCTGATCCTTGCCCACGCCTTCGAGACCGTCGGTGTCCACCGGGTCGAACTTGAGGTCTTCGCCTTCAATCCACGGGCCCGGCACCTCTACGAGAAGGTCGGCTTCGTCCACGAGGGCACGAAGCGCCAGGCGCTGCACTGGCAGGGTGCTTGGGTCGACACGCAGATCCTGGCAGTCCTCACCGATGACTGGTCCAGGCACCGCGGGTTTCCCCGGTTCAGTGAGTGATCTTCCGCATGGGACGATCCGCACATGTCTGGTGGGGATGGCCTGTTCGAGATCGACGCGGCGACTGTGCGGCCGCAGTTCGGACCGCGGCCGGCGGTGGACAAGAGGTTCCGGGCGTTCGATCCGGACCAGGTGCTGCTGATGCCGCCCTCGCTGGAGGACTGGCTGCCCCTGGATCACCTGGCCCGGTTCGTGGCCGAGCTGGTCGATGAGGTGCTGGACCTGTCGTCGATCCGCGTTGCCTACACCGAGAAGCGCGGCTACCCGCCGTATGACCCCAGGCTGATGGCGCGGCTGCTGATTTACGGCTACACCACCGGTGTCCGCTCCTCGCGCGCGATCGAGCGCAAGTGCGTCGACGACGTCGCGTTCCGCTACCTCTCCGCCGGGCAGGGCCCTGACTACCGGTCGCTGTCGCGGTTCCGCCGCCGTCATCTGGACGCCCTCGCCGACCTGTTCACACAGTCCCTGCACCTCGCTCAGAAGCTCGGCATGGTCAAGATGGGCCGCGTCGCCCTGGACGGCACCAAGCTGGAGGCGAACGCCTCCAAGCAATAGGCCATGAGCTACGGCCGCCTGGTCGACAAGGAGGAGCGGATCGAAGCCGAGATCGCCCAGTTGGAGGCCCAGGCCGCCGCTCTGCTGGCCGGCGCCGAAGCCTCCGACGCCGCCGAAGACCAAAGGTTCGGCGTCGACGGCAAGGAGGTCGACCTGCCGGCCGAACTGGACCGGCGCGAGAAGCGCCTGGCCAGGCTGCAGGCCGCCCGCGCGCAGATCGAGGCCGAAGCCGCCGCCAAGGCACGCGAGCACGCGGAAAAGAAGGAACGCCGCAGACAGGAGCGCGCCGGCAGCAGTAACGAGCAGGCTGTCACTGATGCCGGGCAGGCCGCCGCCGAGAAGGCGAGTCCCAAGCCCAAGGCCCAGGCCAACTTTACCGACCCCGACTCGCGGATCATGAAGAACAGCGACGCCGCCTACATCCAGGCTTACAACGCCCAGGCCGTCGTAGACGAGGCACACCAGGTCATCACCGCCGCCGACGTCACCTGCAACCCGTCGGACGCGCTGAACTACACGACCATGCTCGACCAGTCCGTGGCGAACACCAGCATCCACCCCAAGCAGGCCCTGGTCGACGCCGGCTACTGCTCCGAGACCAACCTCCAGGCCGCGAAGGACCGCCAACTCGCCTGCGGGACGAACACGCTCATGGCCACCGGCCGACTCGCCCACGACGAGCAGGTCCCGCCCGCACCACGCGGACGGATACCAGCGAACGCCACCCTCAAGGAACGTATGGCCCGCAAACTGCGGACCAAGCCCGGCAAGGCCGCCTACAGCCGCCGCAAGGCCATCGTCGAACCCGTCTTCGGCCAGATCATGACCTGCCAGAACGGCCGCCAACTCCTCCTGCGCGGCGAGGACGGCGCCCGCGCCGAGTGGCGACTGCTGGCCGCCTGCCACAACCTCCGCAAGATCTTCCGGCACACCGGAACCGCCGGACTCGCCGCCATGGCCGCCTGACCAACCGAGCACACGCCCCGGCCTGGGGCGCCTCACCGAGCCAGAGACCCCGGCCTACACGCCCCCGCCCATCCACTCGAGACGGACAAGCTCACCGGCCGCCCGCCGGGACAGCGCGCCGACCCGACCGATCACGACTACCCGGCCAGTTGCCCGTTACTGACCCACGCTCCTAGTGCAAGTCGTGAGGCCCTCAGAGCCCGCTGCTGGCTGGCGAGTGGCGCTGGCGTTCGGGGCGACGGTGGTGGGGCAGCACACGCCGTCACTTGTCCACCGTCCGTTGGGGTGCGAACCGAGTGTTGTTCGCCAAGGCGGCGGCGTCGTCATGAGACGCTCACTCCACTCCGCACGGGCCCCATCAAGAGGGCCGCGTCGCCGGAACCGTGACCCGTTCGAGGTGATCCCGGCGACGGACGTGCGAATCCTGAGGTGGGAGGCCGCAGTGGATGTCAGCACGTTCTACGCACTCTTCTCGGCCACCTGCTTCACGCTAGTCGGCCTCTGGTGGAACGTGGTCCGGGGACACCAGGAGTGGCTGCGCGATCCGCAGCTGCGCCACATCGTCGGCGGTATCTACATCTCGTTCCTGCTTCCCGCGCTGATGGGCCTGTTCGCGCAGGTCGGCGGCATGGAAA
This sequence comes from Streptomyces sp. NPDC055287, assembly GCF_053646035.1. NCBI lineage: Bacteria > Bacillati > Actinomycetota > Actinomycetes > Kitasatosporales > Streptomycetaceae > Streptomyces > Streptomyces sp. NPDC055287. The sequence continues at coordinate 2,944 of NZ_JBSHNE010000106.1, forward strand.
CCCCGGTGATCTGGCGGGCCAGCTTCGTGGCGATCGCCCTGATCGGCTGTGTGTCGATGCTGCGTCTGACCGGGCGCACCCGCCCGGACGGCTCCTCCGTGTTCCTGACCCTGGCGCAGGCGGTGGCGGCTCTGTTCTACGCCTTGATCGCGGCGGTGGGCGCGAGACCCGAGCTCGCAGACATCGTGAACCTGAGGCCGATCCAAGCCGAGGCGATTCTGCTGATCCTGCTCGTCGTCCTGGGGCACGGCCTGGTCTGGAGGTTCATGGCCGGCGAAGGCCGACCCGCCGACGCGGGCTAGTAGTGCTTCGTTACGTGGGGTGATCTTGCCTGGTCGTGGGCTTCTTCTGTCTATGAGGTTGGGGGAGGTGGAACGGCTCCGGGGTGAGTTATCGGCGTTGCGCATGTTTTTCGGGTCGCTGCCACGGCGGGATCAGCGGCGGTGGGGTGGGTGTTACTGACCTCGGTTTGTCAGGGTGAGGCTGATGTCTCGAGGGACAGGCCGGTGTCGGTTATGAAGCCGTCGAGGGTGTGGGGCCGGTATTGAAGGCGTTTGTGGCGGTTGCGGACAAGGACTTCGAGCTGGTCGAGTGCCGTGACGGCGCGGTTGGTGAGGCTGCGTTTGACGTGGGCCCACACGCCTTCGACGGGGTTCAGGTCGGGTAGGCGGGCAACAGGTCCAGAACCGCCGGAGCCTCCAGAGCCATGCATGCCGTCCGAATACACGGATGCTCAGGGACGCTGCTGGGAAGTCATCTGCACTCCCAGTGGACTCTACCGCGCCGCAGCCGGGAATCGGACGTACGCCGCCGTGGCCGCGGATCTCGGTATCACCGCGGAGTCGCTGCGGACGTGGGTCCGCAAGGA
>NZ_JBSHNE010000107.1:0-3809 GCF_053646035.1 Streptomyces sp. NPDC055287
CTCGACACCGTCCTACGCCCCAAAGCCGACGCCGCCTGGAACCTCCACCACCTCACCCAGGACAAAGACCTCGACGCCTTCATCCTCTTCTCGTCATTGGCGGGGCTCATCGGGTCTCCGGGCCAGGCCAACTACGCCGCGGCGAACACGTACCTCGACGCTCTCGCCCAGCACCGCCGCGCACAGGGCCTCCCCGCCACCAGCCTCGCCTGGGGCCCCTGGGCCGACCGGGACGGGATGGCCGGTGACCTCACCGAGGCCGACATCACGCGCATCACGGGTTCGGGCTTCCCTCCGCTGTCGTCCGAGGACGGACTCGCCCTCCTCGACGCCGCGCTCAGCACCACCGAACCGGTCGTCGTGACCACACGGCTCGACTCAGCGGCTCTGTACGCCCAGGCGCGTGCGCACACCATCGCCCCTCTCCTCAGCGGGCTTGTGCGCGCTGTCTCTCACCGGCCGACGCTCACCAGGACGCCGGCGGCGCCTCCCGAGACGAACGGGCCCGAGGAACTGATGCGGGAACTCGCCCCGCTCGACGAGGAAGGGCAGTATCTGCGTCTGCTGCGTCTCGTACGGGCCGCCGCGGCGGGCATCCTGGCTTTCGACAGCGCCGAAGAGGTCCAGAGCGACACCGGATTCCTCGAGATGGGCTTCGACTCGCTCGCCACCTTGCAACTGCGTAATCAGGTCAATGCCGCCACCGGGCTTCAGCTGTCCACAACGCTCGCGTTCGACCACCCCACTCCGGAAGCGCTCGCCCGATACCTGCGGAATGCGGTGCGGGACCACCTGTCGGCCGGTACGGGTCCCGGTGGCGGTGACGTGCTCGACGACCTGGAGAAGCTCGAGGTCTCCCTCGCTGCCCACGCGTTCGAGAACGACCACCTGCGCGGAAAGGTCAGAGAACGGCTTCAGGACCTCCTGTGGACCTTGGACGACGCCCAGGCAGGCGGCACCGACCTGAGCGGCGGTCTCCTTTCCGCGACTGCCGATGAAGTCCTCGACTTCATCGACCGGGAATTCAGTAGCACCACCAACTTCGACGTTTCCAGTGAGGCGATCACCGATGGCGAATGACGAGAAGCTCGTTGACTACCTCAAGCGCGTCACGGCGAACCTCTACCAGACTCGTCAGCGACTGCACGATGTCGAGGAGCGCGCGCACGAGCCGATCGCGATCGTGGGGATCGGCTGCCGTTTTCCCGGTGGCGTGACCTCCGCGGAGGAACTGTGGCAACTGGTGTCCGAGGGGAAGGACGCCGTCACCGGATTTCCGACCAATCGCGGCTGGGACATCGAAGCCCTCTACGACCCCGACCCCGACCAGCCCGGCACGACGTACACCCGCCAGGGCGGATTCCTCCACGACGCCGACCAGTTCGACCCCGGGTTCTTCAACATCTCTCACCGGGAGGCCCTCGCCACCGACCCCCAGCAGCGGCTGCTCCTGGAAACCGCCTGGGAAGCCATCGAACACGCCGGCATCGACCCCACCGCACTCCACGGCACCAACACCGGCGTCTACACCGGCATCTCCGCTCACGACTACGGACCGCGCGCATACGAGGCCCCGGAGGAACTCGGCGGATACCTGATGTCGGGCAGCTCCAGCAGCGTGGCCTCGGGGCGTATCTCCTACACACTGGGGCTCCAGGGTCCCGCGTTCAGTGTGGACACGGCTTGCTCGTCGTCGCTCGTGGCCCTGCATCTCGCGGTCCAGGCGCTGCGCAAGGGCGAGTGCGACTACGCGTTGGCCGCGGGAGTGGCCGTTCTCCCCACTCCCGGGGTGTTTCTGGAGTTCAGTCGTCAGCGGGGGCTGGCGGCCGACGGCCGGTGCAAGGCCTTCTCAGCCGACGCCGACGGCACCGGCTGGGCCGAAGGCGCAGGCGTACTCCTCATCCAACGACTCTCCGACGCACAAGCAGCAGGCCGCCGCATCCTCGCCGTCATCGCGGGATCGGCCGTCAACCAGGACGGTGCCAGTAGCAGGCTCACCGCGCCGAACGGACCTGCGCAGGAGCGCGTCATCCAGCAGGCCCTCGCGGACGCGCGGCTGACTCCCGCCGACATCGACGCCGTCGAAGCCCACGGCACCGGCACCACCCTCGGCGACCCCATCGAAGCACACGCCCTCCTCACCACGTACGGCCAACACCACACCGGCGAGGAACCTCTCTGGCTCGGCTCACTCAAATCCAACATCGGCCACGCCCAAGCCGCCGCAGGCATCGGCGGCATCATCAAAATGACCATGGCCCTCCACCACGCCCACCTCCCCCAAACCCTTCACGCCCACCACCCCTCACCCCACATCGACTGGACCCTCGGAAACGTTCAGCTCCTCAACCACGCACGCCCCTGGCCCCACACCCAAGACCGACCCCGACGCGCCGCCGTCTCCGCCTTCGGCGTCAGCGGCACCAACGCCCACACCATCCTCGAACAAGCACCCCCCACGACAACGGCAAACAGTCCCGAGCCCGAGCCCGATGCCGAAGACGCCCCCGACGCTTCCCCTGTCGCTCTGCCCCTCTCGTCGAAGAGCCCCGAAGCCCTGCGCGACCAGGCCGCACGTCTCGCCCGGCATCTTGAGGACCACCCCGAACTGCCCCTCAGCGCGGTCGGCCACGCCCTCGTCACCACCCGCACCCTCTTCGACCACCGTGCCGTCGTCACCGCCACCGACCGTGCGGAGGGACTAGCGGCGCTGCAAGCGCTCCGCACCGGCCTGCCTCACTCCGCCCTCACCACCGGCGCCCCCATTGCTCCCGGCAAGACCGTCTTCGTCTTCCCGGGACAAGGCAGCCAATACCCCGGCATGGCCCACCGCCTGTACCGCACCAGCCGGCCTTTCGCCGACGCCCTCGACGAAGCCTGCGCCGCCTTCGACCCGTACCTCGGCCACCGCCTCCAGGACGTCCTCTGGGGCAACCACACGGACCAACTCGAGCGCGTCGAGGTCGTCCAGCCCGCCCTCTTCGCGGTCATGACCAGCCTTGCCAGACTCTGGCAGCACCACGGCATCCGCCCCGACGCCGTCATCGGTCACTCACAAGGTGAGATAGCCGCCGCGCACATCGCCGGCGCGCTCACGCTCGCCGACGCGGCCAAGATCGTCGCCCTGCGCTCCCGGGCCATTGCGGCCCTCGCCGGCACCGGAGGCATGGCCCACGTACCTCTGTCCGCCGACGAGACCCTCGCCCGCCTGCCGTCGTACGACGACCTGCACATCGCCGCCCACAACGGCCCGCACTCCACCGTTGTCGCCGGCAACGCCCAGCAACTCACCGACCTTGTCACCCGCCTCAGTCAGCACAACGTCCAAGCGCGCACCATCGACGTCGACTACGCCTCACACACGCCACACGTCCATTCTCTCCGGGCCGAACTCGCCGAGTTGCTTGCCGACATCAAGCCGCGTCCGGGCACCATGGCCTTCTACTCCACCCTCACCGCCACCCCTCTCGACACCACCCGGCTCAACGCCGATTACTGGTACCGCAACCTCGCCAACCCCGTTCTCTTCGAACCCACCATTCGTGCTCTCGGCCAGGACGGGCACACCACCTACATCGAGCCCAGCCCCCACCCCACTCTGACCACAGCCATCCAGGACACCACCGACGACACCGCCCTCACGGCCGGCACTCTGCGTCGGAACCAGGACGATCAGCGGACCCTGATCTCCGCCCTTGCCGAACTGCACGTAAGCGGCCACCCCATCAACTGGACCCACCACACCCCCACCCCCACACACCACACCCCCCTCCCCACCTACCCCTTCCAACACACACCCCACTGGCTCA
>NZ_JBSHNE010000108.1:0-3719 GCF_053646035.1 Streptomyces sp. NPDC055287
GTGTCCCAGCCGCGGTTGGAGGGGAAGCCGGAGATCGCGTCCCTGCCCTCGGACACCAGCTCCCACAGGTCCTCCGCCGAAGCCACCCCACCCGGATACCGGCAACCGATCCCCACAATCGCGATCGGCTCGTGAGCGCGGTCCTCGATCTCCTGCAGGCGCTGACGCGTCTGACGCAAGTCGGTGGTCGCTCGCTTCAGATATGTGCGGAGCTTGTCTTCGCCTGCCACTGGAATGAACCCCTTGAGTGAAGTCGAGAAGGGAGCCTTCGGCGCATCGGATGAACGCGTCAGGGAGCGTTGAGCTCGTTGTCGAGCGCCTCGAACAGCTCCTCGTCCGAGGCTGTTTCGAGACTCTCGGCGGCTTGGGGGGCGAGCGCCGCACCATGCCGGTGGGACCACTGCCACAACAGGTCGTTGAGGCGCAGAGAGATCTCGGCGTCCTGAACCGGATCGGTCTCCAGTCGCGCCAGCGCGGCGGAGACCTTGTCGATCTCCCGGAGCACGGCTTTGCTCGTCGGCTCGTCATCGGCGTCCGGAACCAGCTGGCCACGCAGGAAATCGACCAGCGAGGCCGGTGTTGGATGGTCGAACGCGAGCGTGCTGGGCAGCCTGAGGCCGGTCACCGTGTTGAGCCGATTGCGCAACTGCACGGTGGTGAGCGAATCGAAGCCCAGGCTCTTGAATGTCTGGCCGAGGTCGAGGCCCGCAGGTTCGGGGTGAGCCAGAACGAGGGCGGTGGCGCTGCCGACGACGGCGAGAAGGCGCTCCCGCTGCTCGCGTTCGACGAGCGGTGCGAGTTGCTCCGACAGGCTCTGGGCGGTGTTGTCGCTGTCGTCCCGGCCGTCCTCCGCTTCCTTGCCACGAGAGGGAAGCGCAGCACGGGCCTTACGGGTCGGGGCGAGTACGGGCAGGCCCGTTGCCATGGCAGCGTCCAGGAGACCGAGCGCATCCTCGGTGGCAAGGGGCGGGAATCCGTCGCGGCTGACACCGGCCAGCGCAGCCGCGCTGAGGTGCCGCACCATGCTTGTCTCCGCTGCCCAGGGACCCCAGGTGAGGCTGGTGGCGGGGAGGTTCTGTGCGTGGCGGTGGTGGGCGAGGGCGTCGAGGAAGGTGTTGGCCGCCGCGTAGTTGGCCTGGCCGGGGGCGCCGAGGGTGCCGGCGATGGAGGAGAAGAGGACGAACGCGTCGAGGTCCATGCCCTCGGTGAGGCGGTGGAGGTTCCAGGCGGCGTCGACCTTCGGACGCATTACGGAGTCGAGCTGCTCCGGTGTGAGGTTCGTCAGCGTCGCGAGGTCGAGTACGCCGGCGGTGTGGATGACGGCGGTGAGGGGGTGTTCGGTGGGGATGGTGTTGATGAGGTGGGTGAGTGCGTTGTGGTCGGCGGCGTCGCAGGCGGTGAGGGTGATGTGGGCGCCGAGTGCGGTGAGTTCGGTGCGTAGTTGTTCTGCGCCTTCGGCTTCGGGTCCGCGTCGGCTGGTGAGCAGGAGGCGGGTGACGCCGTGGTGGGTGACGAGGTGGCGTGCGGTGAGCGCGCCGAGTGCGCCCGTACCGCCCGTGACCAGCACCGTGCCGTCTCGCATCGGGGTGGGCTGCGTCTTCGGCAGCGGTGTCGTAGCGAAGCTCGGCCTGCGTACCTTTCCGTCGCGTATGGCCAATTGGGGCTCGACGAGCGTCAGCGCGAGGGCGACAGCGTCGGCGGTGAGGGCCTGCCCTGCTGACGCCTGATCGGTGGTGGCGTCGATGTCGATGAGCGTGAAGCGGTCGGGGTGCTCGGCCTGAGCAGACCTGACCAGGCCCCAGACGGGTGCCTGCGCGAGATCAGGTGTCTCGGTTTCATCGACGGCGATGGCGCGATCCGTGAGCAGCACCAGGCGGCAGCCTGCGAATCGTGTGCTGCTCAGCCAGCGCTGGAGGAGACCGAGGACGTGATGGGTGGTCTCGCGGACCTGTGCGGGGACAGCAGCAGGGCCAGTAGGGTCGAGGGCCGCGGTGTCATCGGAGTACGGAGCAAGAGAAGCAACAGGAACAAGGATGACGTCCGGTGTGGGAAGGTCCGCGTCGCCGAGCGTCGACGTCAAGGCCTCGAAGTCGGGCAGACACGGCGCACCGGGGGCCAGCTGCGCGGCGACGGCGGGTGACGGGCTCAGCACGAGGGTGTGCGCCGGGAGTTCGGGCCGACGGGCGTTACCCGGGACGTCTGAGATTGCCTCCCATTCCAGGTGCAGAAGCGTGTTGCGTTCCCTCCGGGCAGTTCCGAGGGTGAGCCAGTGAGAGGTGTGCTGGAAGGGATAGCTGGGGAGGGGGGTGTGGGCTCCGGGAGCGGCAGGAGATCCGTGGACGAGATCAGCGCGGCTGATGGGATGGCCGTGGGCATGAAGGGTGGCAAGGGCGGTGGCCAGGGTGTGGGTGTCGTCGTGGTTCTTGCGGAGGGTGCCCGTGGTGAGGGTGTCCGGGGCGAGGGTGTCTTGGACGGCAGAGGTGAGAGTGGGGTGGGGGCTGGGTTCGATGTAGGTGGTGTGGCCGTCCTGGCCGAGAGCATGAATGGTGGGTTCGAAAAGGACTGGGCTGGCAAGGTTGCGGTACCAGTAATCGGCGTTGAGCTGGGTGGTGTCGAGGGGGGTGGCGGTCAGTGTGGAGTAGAAGGCGATGCTGCTGGGCTGCGGGGTGATGTCGGCGAGGAGCCGGTGCAGTTCGGCCCGGAGCCGGTGGACGTGGGGAGTGTGCGAGGCGTAGTTGACCGGGATGGTGCGGGCCTTGATGTCCTGGTCGTTGAGGTGGGCGACGAGCCTATGGAGTTCGGCAGGGTTGCCGGCGATGACGGTGTTGACCGGGCCGTTCAGAGCGGCGACGTGAAGGTCGTCGTAGTCGGCGAGAAGCGCCTGGACGTGCTCATGGGGGAGAGGCAAGAAGGCCATGCCCCCTGTGCCGGTGAGTGTGTGCAGCGTACGGGCACGCAAGGTGACGATCTTCGCGGCGTCCGTGAGGCTGAGGGCGCCGGCGATGTGGGCGGCGGCGATTTCGCCTTGTGAGTGGCCGATCACGGCGTCGGGGCGGATGCCGTGGTGCTGCCAGAGGCGGGCGAGTCCGGTCATGACGGTGAAGAGGACGGGCTGGGTGTAGTCGGTGCGTTCCAGAAGGTCGGTGCGGTCGCCCCACATGGCGTCCTGGAGAGGGTGTTCGAGGAGAGGCTCGAAGGCGGCGGCGATCTCGTCGATGGCTGAGGTGAAAGGCGGACAGCTCTCGTAGAGGTCATGGGCCATACCGGGGTACTGACTGCCCTGCCCGGGGAAGACGAAGACGGTTTTGCCGTGGGAAGTGGCGGTGCCGGTGACGAGGTTGTGGTGGGGCTCGTCCTTGCCGAGGGCCCGTAACGCCGGGAGCGCGTCGTGCCGTGCGCGCGCGGTGATGACGGCGCGGTGTTTGAAGAGGGTGCGGGTGGTGGCGAGGGCGTGGGCGATGGTGGGGAGGGGGAGTTGGGGGTGGTCTTCGATGTGTTGGGCCAGTTTGGTGGCTTGTTGGCGTAAGGCGTTGGGTGTCTTGGCTGAGAGGGGGAGTCCGATGGTGAGGTTGTGGGGTTCGGTGTCGGGTGCGTGGTGGGGGTGGGGTTCCGGTGTTGTCGTGGGGGGTGCTTGTTCGAGGATGGTGTGGGCGTTGGTGCCGCTGACGCCGAAGGCGGAGACGGCGGCGCGTCGGGGTCGGTCTGTGTGGGGCCAGGGG
>NZ_JBSHNE010000109.1:0-3675 GCF_053646035.1 Streptomyces sp. NPDC055287
GCGCATCCGACAACCGCTCCAACAACACCATCCCGACGCCCTCGGCCCACCCCGTACCGTCCGCGGCTTCCGAGAACGACTTGCAGCGGCCGTCCGCGGCCAGCCCACGCTGCCGGCTGAACTCCACGAAAACCGAAGGCGTGGACAGCACCGTCACACCGCCCGCAAGAGCGAGCGAACATTCATCGTTGCGCAGCGCCTGCACCGCCAGGTGCAGCGCCACCAACGACGACGAGCACGCCGTGTCCACCGTCACCGCCGGACCCTCAAGACCCAGCGTGTACGCGACACGACCCGAAGCGATGCTGCCGGCGCTGCCGGCGCCGAGGGTGCCTTCGAATCCTTCGGGGGCGACCCGCAGCCGCGAACCGTAGTCGTTGTACATCACACCCGCGAAGACACCCGCCCGGCTGCCCCGCACCGAACGCGGGTCAATTCCCGCCCGCTCGAACGCCTCCCACGACGTCTCCAACAGCAGCCGCTGCTGCGGATCCATCGCCAGCGCCTCACGCGGCGAGATCCCGAAGAACGCCGGATCGAAATCGGCGGCCGCGTGTAGGAACCCACCCTCACGGACGTAACTCGTCCCCTGCCGGTCCGGATCCGGGTCGTAAAGATTCTCCACGTCCCAGTCACGGTCCGCCGGGAACGGCGTGATCGCGTCCGTACCTGCCAGGACCAGGTCCCAGAGCTCTTCGGGCGTGGCGACGCCTCCGGGGAAGCGGCAGCTCATCGCGACGACTGCGATCGGGTCGTCGCCCGCCACCGTCCCTGCCGGACTCAGCGCAGGGGACATGGCGGCAGTGGCAGATGTGACCACTGACTCCTCGCCCGCCGTCCCGGCCAGTTCACCGAACAGGTAGCGCACCAGGACCGCCGGCCTGGGGTGGTCGAAGACCAATGTGGCGGGCAGCCGCAGTCCGGTCACCGCGTTCAGCCGGTTACGGAGCTCGACCGCCATCAGCGAGTCGAATCCCAGGTCCTTGAAGGGGCGGTCGTCCTCCATGACGTCGGCCGAGCCTCGGCCCAGCACGGTCGCGACGTGCCCGTGTACGAGTTCCGAGAGCGTACGGAGCCGCTCGCTCTCGGGCAGCCCCGCCAACCGCTGCGCCAGGCCGGCGGCGGGCTCGTCACCGTCCGCGGCGCGGGAGCGGCGCACCGGCCCCCGGGCCAGACCGCGCAGCACCGAGGGCACTTGGGCACCCGAAGCGCGTAACGCGGCCACATCGAACCGCACGGGCAGCAGCAGCGGCTCCTCGGCCGCCACAGCGACGTCGAAGAGCGCGAGCCCTTCCTCCGACGACAGCGCGATCAGGCCGGATCGTGCCATGCGGGCGAGATCCGCTGCGGCCAGATCGCCCGTCATCGCGCTGCGCTGCTCCCAGAATCCCCACGCCAGCGACGTCGCCGGCAGTCCCTCGGCACGGCGCGCGGCAGCCAGCGCGTCCAGGAAGGCGTTCGCCGCCGCGTAGTTGCCCTGGCCCGCACTGCCCAGCACACCCGAAGTAGAAGAGAACAGCACGAACGCCGACAGACCCAGGTCACGCGTCAGCTCATGCAGATTCCACGCAGCATCGGCCTTCGGCACCAGCACCCGGTCAACCCGTTCCGGGGTCAGTGCGGAGATCAATCCGTCATCGAGCACTCCTGCCGCGTGCACGACAGCAGTCAGCGGCCGGCCGGCCGGTATCCGGTCCAGCAGGTCGGCCAGAGCGTCGCGGTCCGCGACGTCACACGCGGCCACCGAGACGTCCGCCCCCAGCCCGGACAGTTCCGCCACCAGCTCCGCCGCACCAGGAGCGCTGTCGCCGCGGCGGCTCACCAGCAGCAGGTGCCGCACACCGTGCTCCGCCACCAGGTGCCGGGCCACCAGACCGCCCAGGGTCCCTGTGGCACCTGTGATCAACACTGTTCCGTCCGGCGCACCCCACGCCGGAACCTCCCGGGACGGAGCGGCTGGATCAGGCGGAGAGACCGGTGCAAGTCGCGGTACGTACGCCATCTCGTCGCGTACGGCCAACTGCGGCTCGTCAGTGGCAAGCGCCCACTCCAGTACGTCGCCGGGCAGCTCTTCGCCGTCGGCGGCCGTGTCGGCGTCCAACAGCACGAAACGGCCCGGGTTCTCGGTCTGCGCCACACGGAGAAGGCCCCACACCGCAGCCGTCGCGGGGTCGGGCGCGACATCGCGTGGCCCGGCCTCGACCGCGCCACGCGTGACCAGCACCAGACGGGAGGCGGCGAACCGCTCGTCAGCAAGCCACGCCTGTGTCAGCGCGAGGGCGTGGTGCAGGGCCGCGCGAGCCGAGCCAGCTGTCGCGCCCGGTTCAGCGGCCGGGGCGGCGAGGCTGCACACGACGACGTCGGGCGCAGCCGCACCCGTTCCGACCGCTTCGGCCAGCTCGCCGAGGTCCCGGTACGACACGCTCGCCCCGGACGCCGGACCGCCGACGAGCACCCATCCCGCGCGGCTCCCGGCCTTCGGCGGACTTACGTCCGACGCCGCCGTCCACTCGACGCGGTACAACGCGTCGCGGTGCGAGTTCCGTGCGGCGGCGAGTTGCCGGGGGTCGACAGCCCGCGTCAGCAGTGAGTCGACCGACGCCACCGGTTGTCCGGTGCCATCGGCCACCGTCACCGAGACCGCGCCCGTGTCCGCACCGGCCGGGGCCAGTCGCACGCGAAGTACGGACGCGCCCGCCGCGTACAGCGACACACCACGCCACTCGAACGGCAACCGCGCCAGGCCGTCGGACGAGAATCCGCCCAACCTCAAGCCGTGCAACGCCGCATCCAACAAGGCCGGATGCAGCCGGAAACGACCGGCCTCTCCCTGCGCCTCCTCGGGGAGGGCGACCTCGGCGAATACCTCGTCCTCGCGCCGCCAAGCTGCCCTCACGCCCTGAAACACCGGCCCATAGCCGTGCCCCGCATCGGCCAAGTCGTCGTACAGCCCAGCCGTGTCCACTGCGACAGCACCGGCCGGAGGCCACGCCTCGAGGTCCACCACGGGCTGCGAGCCGCCTGTCGCGAGCACACCGGTGGCGTGACAGATCCACCTCTCCTCGAATGCGGAATCGCCACGCGAGTACACGCTCACCACACGCCGGGCGGTCCCGTCCGGCTCCGCGACCGTTACCCGCAGGTGTAAGCCGCCACCCTCCTTCGGGAAAGTGAGCGGGGCTTGGAGTGTCAGCTCCTCCACGACATCGCAGCCGACCTCGTCACCCGCCCGGACCGCCAGCTCCAGGAACCCCGTCCCGGGCAGCAGCACAGTGCCGCCGACTGTGTGATCCGCCAGCCATGGATGTGTTCGCAACGACAGCCGACCCGTGAAGACGACGCCCTCTGAGTCGGGGAGGTCCATCGCCGCGCCGAGCATGGGGTGTTCCGTCGACAGCAGGCCGACCGATCCCATGTCACCACGTGCACCTGCTGGAGCTTCGAGCCAGTAACGGCGACGCTGGAAGGCATACGTCGGCAGATCCACCCGCGACGCAGCCGCCCCCTCGAACACCCGCGCCCAGTCCACCTCCACACCGTGAACCCACGCCTCGGCGAGCGACGTCAGGAACCGGTCCAGCCCGCCGTCGTCACGGCGCAGCGTGCCCGTCACCACGGCGGAGTCGGCCTGCTCCTGCACACTCATCGCCAGGACAGGATGGGAGCTGACCTCGA
>NZ_JBSHNE010000110.1:0-2896 GCF_053646035.1 Streptomyces sp. NPDC055287
TCGCTCTCCAGGGTGTCGACATCACCGGCGAAGGCATCAGCCACCTCGAGGTAGCGGTCGACGACCATGTCCGCGACCGCGTGCAGGACGGCCGCAGGCCCGCAGCCCAGCTGACGCGGGTCGTCCTGGAGCTGCTGCCGGACGCCGACCAGTGACGGGGCGCTGCCGTGGCGGACAGTGATCACGTACCCGGGGCCGGCGAACACCATGATCTCGCCGGTGTCGACGATCTCACTGGTCGCGGTGACCTTCTCGTGGTCGACGTAGACGATCGACTTCAGCACCAGGAACAGCATGTCACCGTAGCGCTCCAGCTTGGGCCGCTGATGCGCATGGACGGCGTCCTCGACCGCCAGCGGGTGCAGGCCGAAGGCCCCGGCAACCTCCTGCAGCTGCTCTTCGCTCGGCTCGTACAGGCCGATCCACGCGAACCGCCCCGCCTGCGGGTCTATCCGCTCCATGATCCTGCCCAGGTTCACCTGCCCGGGGATCCGCTTCCCGTCTTCATACAGCGCGCAGTCCACCACCGCCGACGGCAGACCCCCACCCTCACTACCGCGCCGCGCCGCCATGTGCTGCCTCTTGTCTGCCGTCGAACGTATAGAGAGGCAACCTACCCGCGACCAGCGAAGGATCACCCCGGTGCCCGCACCGCAGGGCTGCCACACGGCCGATGCCGGTGTCGGGCCGGCTGGCCCGCCCCGCGGTCCTGGGATGTGTACGGGCCGCCTCTCCCGCGTGGACCGGCATGCGGCAGTGTTGAGTCTCGCCCGACCTCGCGATCGAGACGTTGCGCGCTTTCTCCTGCAGAGGATTGACCGGCATTGGTGCCCGCCGCCGTGTGCCCGGTTGAGCTAGGTGCCTTCGAGGGCGCGGCGGTCGCCGGTGAGGGCGTAGCGGCGTACGGCGAGGATGGTTTCGGGTCGCTGCCGATGTCGTTGGCGAGGCGGGCGAGGATGGTGTCGACGGCTTGTTGTTCGGAGAGGTAGGGCGGGGCGAGTTCGAGGGCGATCTGTCCCAGCCTTCCGCGGGCGGCGGCCATCTCGTCGACCAAGTGCCGTACCGCGTTCGTGTCAGCGGGATGTCGCTCGGCGTCAGTGAGTGCCCGTTCCAGAGCGCCGCCGTCACCCCCCGCCCGTGTCGTCGGCGCCGGTGGCAGGAAGCGGTTCGCGGCGGAGCTCGTCGACGGCCTGGCCCACGATGGCGCGCACTTCGGGCCATTCGACGTGTCCGGTCTGGGCGGCTGTGTGAGCCGGTCGGTGACCAGGGTGGTGAGGTCGTCGAGCCGGCCGTGGACTTCGCGCAGCGCCCGCCGCGACAGCCCCAGATCCACCAGGGTGCCCGCATCTGTGTCACCCGCGGGTGACACTCCGGTCAGGACGCCTGCCGGATCGCGAACCGCCCTGCGGGATGGCTGTTCTCCTCTGCGGTTCCGGAGACGGGCGGGGCGGGGGATAATCGGGTCCATGGTCATGCTCTCCTCCACAGGTGCGGCGTCCTCGGCCGCCGAGGTGCTGCACGCCCGGTACGCGGGCCGACTGCCTGCCTCGCTGGACAAGCTCGCAGGCCCGAAGCACGGCGCGGTCGAGCTGCCGCTGCACGTCGCCTGGTCTGGACTGCGCACCTACGACCTCGACCGCCCACGCCTTCGCATGGGCCTGTACCGCACCGTCCTGGCCGAAGGGCAGCACGAGGACCTCGTGACCCTGCTGAACCGCGACCTCCTCCTGGCCCAGTGGCCCGTTCTGCGCACCCTGGTCAGCAGGCACCTGCGGCAGGTCTGGGAGGAAGCCTTCCCCGAGCTGCCGACCGCGGGATCAGCCGCCGCGTGAAACTGAGCGACCTGCACCGCCGGCTCCTGGCCGCCGTCATCGACATCGGCTCCCCATTCCCCCTCGTCCTTACCGGCGGGTACGCCGTCCAGGCGCACGGTCTCGTCGAGCGCCTGAGCCAGGATCTCGACGTCGCCACCGAGAACCCGGCTCCGATGGCGGAGATCATCGCCAGCCTGGAGCAGGGCCTGGTCTCGCGGGGCTGGGGTGTGCGCGTGATCGATGTAGACGCACTGTCGGCCCGTCTGATTGCCGCGGACCCGGACACCGGCGACGAGTGCGAGGTCGATGTCCTCAAAGAACACTTCTGGACACCCCCGGCCCAGACCGAGTACGGGCCGGTCCTCGCCTTCGACTCCGTCATCGGCACCAAGGTCCGCGCCCTGGCCGACCGCGGCGCCGTCCGCGACCTGATCGACGTACACGCAGCCTCCTGCCACCGCACCAGCAATGAGCTGGAACGGCTCGGCAGGCGGCACGGCCGCGACGAGTTTCGCCTTCAAGACCTCCGAGACCGACTGATCGGTGCGGAGTGGGCCGACGACGACGAGTTCGCGGCGTACGGACTCACCGAAGGGGAGACGGCCGAGCTGCGCGCCTGGGCCCAGCTTTGGGTGAGCGACCTGGACCAGCGCCTGCACAACCACGACGACGAGGCATGATGGTTGGTCCCTCCGTCGTGCTGGCGCTCAACGGCGCCGCCTCCCGCGCACCAGCTCGTCACGGCCGAAGCCGGTCCTGAACCGGTTCGGGAAGCCTCACGGCCTCAAGCAAGTTGACCTACGCGGCACAGCACATGGTGGCGGGTTGCTCACCTTGGGTAACGGGGGTCCGGCAATGTGAAGCGCACTTTCGTGTCCCCCACTGCCTCGATCCGAGGTCCAGTGCTGGAGCGCTCCCTGTTCTCCGACTAGCTTCGGGCGAAGCCTGGGGGCAAGCTTTAAGTGAGGTTGATCCCGGGGAGTGGATACCGTGTTTCATGCGACGAGTGACAGCGTAGGTGTCGTGATCAGTTGTTGTTCAAACTCGGCTGGTGTGCGGTAGCCGAGCGCGGAGTGGCGGCG
>NZ_JBSHNE010000111.1:0-2752 GCF_053646035.1 Streptomyces sp. NPDC055287
GAGGTGGCGTCCTTGCTGGCGTCGCTCGGTGAGCGGTCGGTGTCGGGTGAGCTGCCTCCTTTGACCGGTGTGGTGCACACGGCTGGTGTGCTGGATGACGGTGTCATCGAGACACTGACACCGCAGCGGCTGGCGAACGTACTGGGACCGAAGGCGGACGCGGCCAGGCACCTGGACGAACTGACCCGGGACATGGAGCTCTCGATGTTCGTGACCTTCTCGTCGATGGCCGGGACAGTGGGCGGCGCCGGGCAGGGCAACTACGCGGCGGCCAACGCGTTCTTGGACGCGCTGGTGGAGCGGCGCAGGGCGCTCGGCCTGCCCGCGACCTCCATCGCCTGGGGAGCGTGGGCCGACGGCGGCCTGGCCACCGCCGGCGTGGGTGAAGAGCTGCTTCAGCGCGGTGGTGTCGTCCCGATGGCACCGGACGACGCGGTCACGCTGCTGGCCTTGGCACTGGAGCGGGACGAGAGCTGTATCGCCGTGGCGGACGTGGACTGGGAGCGGTTCGCGCCCCGGCTCGCGACGGGCCGTCCCGCACCGCTGATCGCGGGGATCCCGGAGGCATGCCGTGCTCTGGAGGCGGCAGACGCCAACGGAGCCGGCCCAGACGTGGACCCGGGCGGTGCTCTGCGTGCCGGGCTGGCTGAACTCCCGGCGGCCGAACAGGGCCGTATGGTGCTCGACCTGGTACGTACACAGGTCGCTGCGGTGCTCAGCCACCCCACCACCGAAGCGGTCACAGCCGACCGGGCCTTCAAGGAACTCGGCTTCGACTCCCTCGCCTCCGTCGAACTGCGCAAGCGCCTCAGCAGGGCGACTGGGCTGCGACTGGCGGCCACGATCGCCTTCGACCATCCCACGCCGCAGGTGCTCGCCGACCACCTGCGCAGCGAACTGAGTCAGGACGGAGGCCCCAAGCGCTTCGACACCGTGCTCGGGGACCTCGACCGGCTCGCCTCCGACATCTCGGAGATCGTTTCGACATCCGAGGACTCCGCGCGTGGCGAGATATCGCTCCGTCTGAAGGCGCTGCTTCAACTCTGCAGCGGCCCTGCGGACGAGTCCGACACCGAGCCTTCCGCAGCCGAGAAGCTCGACTCGGCCTCCGACGACGACGTCTTCGACTTCATCAGCAACGAGCTCGGCATCTCCTGAGCTCACTCACCTCCCCTGCCTTGATCTGTGTGACTTCCTGAACCTCTGGAGTGGTACGGCGTGACGAACAGCAGCGAGGACAAGCTTCGCTACTTCCTGAAGCGAGTGACCGGCGAGCTTCACGATGCACGGCAGCGCCTCGAGGAAGTGGAGTCGGGGGAGCACGAGCCGATTGCGATCATCGGCATGAGCTGCCGCTTCCCCGGAGGCGTGACCTCCCCGGAGGAGCTTTGGGAGCTGCTGGCCGCGGGCGGCGACGCCTTCTCGGAGTTCCCCACCGACCGGGGATGGGACGTCGAGGGTCTGTACGACCCGGAGCTGTCGCGGCCGGGGACGTCGTACGTCCGGGAAGGAGGCTTCCTCAGTGACGTCGGCGAGTTCGATCCGGCGTTCTTCGGCATTTCGCCGCGTGAGGCGCTGGCACTCGACCCGCAGCAGCGGCTGCTGCTGGAGACGTCGTGGGAGGCCGTCGAGCGGGCGGGTATCGACCCGTCGTCGCTGAAGGGCAGCCGCACCGGTGTGTTCGCCGGTACGAACGGTCAGGACTACGCCGCCCTGCTCCGCCGGTCCCCCGAGCAGTCCGAGGGGTACCTGGCCACCGGCATCGCGGCCAGCGTGGTGTCGGGACGCCTCTCGTACACGCTGGGTCTCGAAGGCCCCGCGGTCACCGTGGACACGGCCTGCTCGTCGTCCTTGGTGACCCTGCACCTGGCGGCTCAGGCGTTGCGCGCGGGCGAGTGCACTCTCGCCCTGGCCGGCGGAGTTACCGTCATGTCCACGCCCGAGACCTTTGTGGAGTTCAGCCGCCAGGGTGCCCTCTCCCGCAGCGGGCGGTGCCGCCCGTTCGCGGCGACCGCCGACGGTACGGCGTGGGGCGAGGGCTCGGGCATGCTGCTGCTCGAGCGGCTGTCCGACGCGCGCCGAAACGGTCATCCGGTGCTCGCGGTGGTCCGTGGTTCGGCGGTGAACCAGGACGGTGCGAGCAATGGTCTTACGGCGCCGAACGGTCCCTCTCAGCAGCGCGTCATCCGTGCCGCGCTGGCGAGCGCCGGGCTGACCACGGCGCAGGTCGACGCGGTGGAGGCGCACGGTACGGGTACGACGCTGGGCGATCCGATCGAGGCGCAGGCGTTGCTGGCGACGTATGGGCAGGGGCGACCCGAGGACCGGCCGCTGTTGATCGGCTCCCTGAAGGCGAATATCGGCCATACCGCGGCCGCTGCCGGTGTGGCCGGCGTGATCAAGATGGTGCAGGCGATGCGGCACGGGACACTGCCGAAGTCGCTGTACGTGGATGAGCCGACGCCCGAAGTGGACTGGTCGGCGGGCGCGGTCGAGGTTCTCGCCGAGGCGCGGGAGTGGCCGGAGGTCGAGGGGCGTCCGCGTCGGGCGGGTGTGTCGTCGTTCGGTGTGAGTGGTACGAACGCGCACGTGATCCTGGAGCAGGCGCCGGAGCAGGCCCCGGAGCGGGCGGCGGATGAGGCATCGGGGCCGGGGGAGGGTTCTGGTCGGGTTGTGGTGCCTGGGGTGGTGCCGTGGGTGGTGTCGGGTCGTGGTGTTGGTGGGTTGCGGGGGCAGGCGGCTGGGTTGTTGT
>NZ_JBSHNE010000112.1:0-2728 GCF_053646035.1 Streptomyces sp. NPDC055287
GTGTTAGCATGTCCTATGCGTTGTTCTTTGAAAACTAGATAACAGAAGTAATTCACATTCAATTGTAATGCAAGATATCACGTAGTGATTCTTTTTAACGGTTAAGTTAGAAAGGGCGCACGGTGGATGCCTTGGCACTAGGAGCCGATGAAGGACGGGACGAACACCGATATGCTTCGGGGAGCTGTAAGCAAGCTTTGATCCGGAGATTTCCGAATGGGGAAACCCACCACTCGTAATGGAGTGGTATCCATATCTGAATACATAGGATATGAGAAGGCAGACCCGGGGAACTGAAACATCTAAGTACCCGGAGGAAGAGAAAGCAAATGCGATTCCCTGAGTAGCGGCGAGCGAAACGGGATCAGCCCAAACCAAGAGGCTTGCCTCTTGGGGTTGTAGGACACTCTGTACGGAGTTACAAAGGAACGAGGTAGATGAAGAGGTCTGGAAAGGCCCGCCATAGGAGGTAACAGCCCTGTAGTCAAAACTTCGTTCTCTCCTGAGTGGATCCTGAGTACGGCGGAACACGTGAAATTCCGTCGGAATCCGGGAGGACCATCTCCCAAGGCTAAATACTCCCTAGTGACCGATAGTGAACCAGTACCGTGAGGGAAAGGTGAAAAGCACCCCGGAAGGGGAGTGAAAGAGATCCTGAAACCGTGTGCCTACAAGTAGTCAGAGCCCGTTAACGGGTGATGGCGTGCCTTTTGTAGAATGAACCGGCGAGTTACGATCCCGTGCAAGGTTAAGCAGAAGATGCGGAGCCGCAGCGAAAGCGAGTCTGAATAGGGCGCATGAGTACGTGGTCGTAGACCCGAAACCAGGTGATCTACCCATGTCCAGGGTGAAGTTCAGGTAACACTGAATGGAGGCCCGAACCCACGCACGTTGAAAAGTGCGGGGATGAGGTGTGGGTAGGGGTGAAATGCCAATCGAACCTGGAGATAGCTGGTTCTCTCCGAAATAGCTTTAGGGCTAGCCTCAAGGTAAGAGTCTTGGAGGTAGAGCACTGATTGGACTAGGGGCCCCTACCGGGTTACCGAATTCAGTCAAACTCCGAATGCCAATGACTTATCCTTGGGAGTCAGACTGCGAGTGATAAGATCCGTAGTCGAAAGGGAAACAGCCCAGACCGCCAGCTAAGGTCCCAAAGTATACGTTAAGTGGAAAAGGATGTGGAGTTGCTTAGACAACCAGGATGTTGGCTTAGAAGCAGCCACCATTTAAAGAGTGCGTAATAGCTCACTGGTCGAGTGACTCTGCGCCGAAAATGTACCGGGGCTAAACGTATCACCGAAGCTGCGGACTGTTCTTCGAACAGTGGTAGGAGAGCGTTCTAAGGGCTGTGAAGCAAGACCGGAAGGACTTGTGGAGCGCTTAGAAGTGAGAATGCCGGTATGAGTAGCGAAAGAGGGGTGAGAATCCCCTCCACCGAATGCCTAAGGTTTCCTGAGGAAGGCTCGTCCGCTCAGGGTTAGTCGGGACCTAAGCCGAGGCCGAAAGGCGTAGGCGATGGACAACAGGTTGATATTCCTGTACCACCTCCTCACCATTTGAGCAATGGGGGGACGCAGGAGGATAGGGTAAGCGCGGTATTGGATATCCGCGTCCAAGCAGTTAGGCTGGGAAATAGGCAAATCCGTTTCCCATAAGGCTGAGCTGTGATGGCGAGCGAAATATAGTAGCGAAGTTCCTGATTCCACACTGCCAAGAAAAGCCTCTAGCGAGGTGAGAGGTGCCCGTACCGCAAACCGACACAGGTAGGCGAGGAGAGAATCCTAAGGTGATCGAGAGAACTCTCGTTAAGGAACTCGGCAAAATGACCCCGTAACTTCGGGAGAAGGGGTGCTCTGTTAGGGTGCAAGCCCGAGAGAGCCGCAGTGAATAGGCCCAGGCGACTGTTTAGCAAAAACACAGGTCTCTGCGAAGCCGTAAGGCGAAGTATAGGGGCTGACGCCTGCCCGGTGCTGGAAGGTTAAGAGGAGCGCTTAGCGTAAGCGAAGGTGCGAATTGAAGCCCCAGTAAACGGCGGCCGTAACTATAACGGTCCTAAGGTAGCGAAATTCCTTGTCGGGTAAGTTCCGACCCGCACGAAAGGCGCAACGATCTGGGCACTGTCTCAACGAGAGACTCGGTGAAATTATAGTACCTGTGAAGATGCAGGTTACCCGCGACAGGACGGAAAGACCCCGTGGAGCTTTACTGCAGCCTGATATTGAATGTTGGTACAGCTTGTACAGGATAGGTAGGAGCCTTGGAAACCGGAGCGCCAGCTTCGGTGGAGGCATCGGTGGGATACTACCCTGGCTGTATTGACCTTCTAACCCGCCGCCCTTATCGGGCGGGGAGACAGTGTCAGGTGGGCAGTTTGACTGGGGCGGTCGCCTCCTAAAAGGTAACGGAGGCGCCCAAAGGTTCCCTCAGAATGGTTGGAAATCATTCGCAGAGTGTAAAGGCACAAGGGAGCTTGACTGCGAGACCTACAAGTCGAGCAGGGACGAAAGTCGGGCTTAGTGATCCGGTGGTTCCGCATGGAAGGGCCATCGCTCAACGGATAAAAGCTACCCCGGGGATAACAGGCTTATCTCCCCCAAGAGTCCACATCGACGGGGAGGTTTGGCACCTCGATGTCGGCTCATCGCATCCTGGGGCTGTAGTCGGTCCCAAGGCCCCCGCGAGAGCGACCGGGCGGAACTGCGCCTGATCACCTGCGGGGGCCGTACAC
>NZ_JBSHNE010000113.1:0-2687 GCF_053646035.1 Streptomyces sp. NPDC055287
GAACGTGAGGACCAGGACCACGGCGGAGACAACGATGCCGATCTTCTCGCCGGTGCCGCCCATCGCGGCTTCGATCTTCACGGCGTCGCCGCCGGCCTCCGCGGTCAGGCCGCCGTCGCGGGCCTTGGCCAGTGCGTCGTCGAGCGCGTCGTGCGCCTTGTCGCCGACCTTGGTGGCGGGGACCTTGTAGGTGGCGATGGCATAGGCGGTGGAGCGGTCCTTGCTCACCGCCTTAGTCGTGAACGGGTCGCTCACCGAGGCCACCTGCGGGGACTTCTTCAACTGCGCAACCAGCGCTGCGACGTGGCCCTTCTGCGCGGGGGCGGAGATTTTCTCGCCCTCGGGTGCGCGGACCACGACCCGGGCGCTCGCGCCGTCGGCGCTCGCGTCCGGGAACTTCTTCTCCAGCAGGTCGAAGGCCTTCTGCGACTCCGTACCGGGCATCGAGAAGGTGTCGGCGGGCGGCGCCGGGTGCGACTCCGTACCGGGCATCGAGAAGGTGTCGGCGGGCGGCGCCGGGGCGGAGGAAGCGGCGAAGCCCGCACCGCAGAAGATCACCACCCACAGCAGCGCCATCAGCCATCGCCGCCGGAAGGCGAGACGGCCCAGTTTGTAAAGGAAGGTAGCCACGGCTGGGAACTCCTGTCGGTGGGTGGGAAGGTCGAAAGCGCACAGGGGCGAGCGGGGTGCGGCAGCGGGACACGGAGCGGCCTCAGCAATGGCGCCAGATCGGCAGTGCGGTGGCGCATGACCCGTCACTCGAGTGGTGCCACCATGGCATCACCGCGGCGCATGAGCAAGCCGCCCGACCGCCAATATGGCGCCGCAACATGCTATTGCAACGAAGAAAGCCCAGCTCAGAGCTGTACGCGAAAAAGGGAAGCCAATCTGGCTCGCCATGACGCCATCGGTGTGCCATGATGGCGTCATGGACCTCACTCCCTACGTCGACAACCTCCGGCAAGAGCTGGCCGTCGCTGCGGACGCCGGCGGCGACGACGCCCGCGCCCTGGCCGAGCGGCTCACCGCCCCCCTCGAGTCCGCCGCCCGCCTGACTCTGCTCAACGCACTGTCCGCCGCCATGGTCGAGGTCACGCGGGAGCTGGCGCCGGGCTCGGTCGACGTGCGACTGCGCGGACTCGACCCGGAGTTCGTGGTGACGGCGCCGCCCGCACCCGAGCCGTTCCGGGAGGCGCAGGAGCCGATCGCGGAACCCGCCGCACCCACGCCGCCACCGCCGCCCGCGGACGCCGACGACGCCGCCATGGCGCGGATCAACTTCCGTCTCCCCGCCCACCTCAAGGCCCGCGCCGAAGACGCCGCGGCGGCGGAAGGCCTGTCGGTCAACGCCTGGCTGGTGCGGGCCGTGTCCACCACCCTCGACGGCGGGCAGCGCGCAAGCTCGCCGGGCCGCGGCAAGGACTCGGGCAGCCGGGGCTTCACCGGCTGGGTCCGCTAGGGGCGCCGGCCCGCCCCCACGTTCACCGGCGGATCGCCGATCCCGCCGACGTTACTCATCACCCGCCTCACCAGCGGGATCACCCACCCAAGCCAAGAGGACGGGACAGCCATGCCTGCTTTCGAGACCCCCGAACCGATCGCCGCCACCATCGAGCTGGAGGTCGGCACCGCCCGCATTACATCGGGCAAGCGCACCGACACGGTCGTGGAGGTGCTGCCGCTCAACGGATCCGACGACAACGACGTGCGCGCCGTGCAGCAGACCCAGGTCACCTGCTCGGGCGGCCGCCTCACGGTCAAGACACCCAAGAAACGGTCTCTGTTCGGCAAGCCGGGCTCCATCGAAGTGAGCATCGAACTGCCCGCCGGATCCGATGTCCGGGGCACCACGGCCATGGGCAGCTTCTACTGCGAAGGCCACTTCGGGGCAGTCACGCTCAAGACCTCGCTCGGCGACCTCCAGGTCGACGAGGTGGCCGACGCCAACCTCAAGACCGACCACGGCGACATCCGCCTGGCCCGCTCGACCGGGGACATCGAAGTCATCGGTGCGGGCCGGATCGAGGTCGGCACGGTCGCCGGCACGGCGACCGTCAAGAACGGCAACGGTGCGACCGAGGTCGGCGAGGTCACCGGCAGCCTGAAGACCAACGCGGCCAACGGCGACATCTCCATCGGCATCGCGCACAGCAGCGTCGGCGCCAAGGCCGCCAACGGCCGGATCGAGATCGGCGTCGCCCACGCCGGAGTCGACGCAATGTCCTCCAACGGCCGCATCCGCGTCAGCGACGCCACCCGCGGCCGGATCGACCTGCGCACCTCCGTCGGCGACCTCGAAGTGGGCATCCACGAGGGCACCGCGGCCTGGCTCGACCTGAACCCCAAGTACGGCACGGTACGCAACTCGCTCGGCTCCTCCACCGGCCCCGCGGACTCCGACGAGACCGTCGAGGTGCACGCCCGTACCGCCGCCGGCGACATCATCATCCGCCGCGCCTGACCCCGCTCAGCCCCAACTGCCCACCCGCGAAAGGAAAGCGGCATGACTGCCACCCAGACATCCGCGCCAATAGCCGCGAGCGCCACGGCGCCGGCGATCACCGCCACCGGGCTGCGCAAGTCCTACGGCGGCAAGACCGTCCTCGACGGCGTCGACCTGTCGGTGCCGCAGGGCACCATCTTCTCCCTGCTGGGCCCGAACGGCGCCGGCAAGACCACCGCCGTCA
>NZ_JBSHNE010000114.1:0-2631 GCF_053646035.1 Streptomyces sp. NPDC055287
AGCACGCACGGCCTGGGGTCAGACGCCACCCATCTCCCTGCGATCTTCATCGGTCCACGTGTGGGTGTCGCGGGGCTGGACGTACGGTTCCTCGTGTTCGGGGTGGCCGCCGATGATGGCGCGCTCCCGGGCCATCTCCGCGTCGAACTCCAGGCCGAGCAGGATCGCCAGGTTGGTGAGCCACAGCCAGACGAGGAAGATGATCACGCCGGCGAGGGTGCCGTAGGTCTTGTTGTAGGAGCCGAAGTTCGCCACATACAGCGCGAAGCCCGCCGAGGCGATCATCCAGATGACCAGCGCGAGGAAGCTGCCGGGCGTGACCCACTTGAAGCCGCGGCCCTTGGCGTTGGGGGAGGCCCAGTACAGGATCGCGACCATGACGGTGACGAGGAGGACCAGGACGGGCCACTTGGCGATCGACCACACCGTCAGGGCGGAGTCCCCGATACCGAGCGCGCCGCCCAGTTGCCGCGCGAGGCCCCCGGCGAACACCACGATGAGCGCGCTGACGCAGGCCATGACCATCAGCACAACGGTGACGCCCACCCGTACCGGCAGCACTTTCCACACCGGCCGCCCCTCCGGCATGTCGTACACGGCGTTGGAGGCGCGGATGAACGCGGCCACATAGCCGGACGCCGACCACAGCGCGCCCAGCAGACCGGCGATCGCCAGCACCGAGCCCGTGCCGCCGTTGCCCTGCAGCTGCTCGACCGCACCGGAGATGACGTCCCGTGCCGAACCCGGGGTCATCTGCTTGAGGTTGTCCAGGATGCTCTTGGTGGCTGATTCGCCGGCGATGCCCAGCAGGGAGACGAGCACCAGCAGGGCGGGGAAGAGGGACAGTACGCCGTAGTACGTCAGGCCGGCCGCGGGTCGGACAGTTCGTCGTCCTGGAACTCGGCCACCGTGCGCTTGAGCACCGTCGGCCAGCGCGGCGGACTCGTAGAGCATCTTCCACAGCATCGGTGTGCGTCAGGCCGATGCACCCGTGGGTTCGGGTGAACCGCGAGGATGCTGAGTGATCCGAGGGGCTTCGGTGGTGACGTCGGCCGGACGTCCTGGGGTTATGACGGCCGCCCGCCGAACTGCCAGTTGTGCACCTCGATGTCGGCGTACCGGTCCGGGGTCAGGATGGCGCGTGCCGTGTCCGGGTCCGGCGCCCGGAGCAACGCCGCCGTGCCCAGCCAGGTGGCGCCGTTGTCGGACAGCAGCGGCCCGTAGGCGATCAGCTCGTCCCGGTCGGGCGGCACCGCGAGGTCGGCGGCCTGCCCCGCGCCGAGGCCGAGACCGAGCACCAGGTAGCGGTTGCCGCCGGTCCGGCCACCAGGGAAGTCCCACATGGTGCGCCCCAGCAGGTTGCGCCACCGCCGCAGCAGCACGTCCCGGTAGACGCCGGCCTGGTGGCCGGGCTCGTCGAAGGCGAAGGCGCGGGCGACGGCGGGATCGGGCAGGTCGAGGATGTGCACGCTGCCGGTGGGTGTGTGGCCGTCGTCGGCGAGGGTCGGGCCCCGAGCGATCATCTCCTTTGCGTACCGGTCCATGTAGGACCAATGCTCTTCCAGTAGCTCGTAGCGCAGCGGCAGGGAGCCAGGTCGGTCGCGGTGGTAGCAGAGAAATTCCATGCCCAAAGGATCTCTTCAAGGAGGTGACCAGGTCGAGCGGGTTTCACTGCGATGGCTTCTCGGCGGCCTCGCCCAGAAGCACGCGTGCCGACTCCGCGTAGCGGATGGCCGTCCTCTCGTCGATGCCGAAGACGAGCGCGAGGTGGAGCGGGTCGGCGCCGTGGGTGAGGGCCTCGTCGAGCTGACGGTCGATACGGAGCCTTTCCAGCGTGACTGTCTGGCCGCGGAGCGCGGCGGTGGCCTTGTTCACGAGAGCAGGGGTTCTGGCTCACATTCCGTGGAGCGGATACGGAGAGTCAGATCTTCGGAGCCATGCGATGGCGGTTCGAATGGGCACGAAGTCGAGGCGAGGTGAGTTCCAGGGCCCGGTTGTCGCGCCCGGCGCTCATGTGGTTGAGCCAGCGTTCGTACCAGTCGAGGAAGTCGGTGGCGGAGGAGACGTTGGGGCCCCAGTGCCCGTCGCTGTTACCAACGAGGACGCGGCCGGTGAGTGGACCGGTCACCCCGAGGACGCATACATCGGTGCAGCCCATTTCGATGATGTGGAGGAAGAGATCGCGCTCATGTGGCCCGGGCCCACGCAGCCGAATCCTCGGGGGTGTCCCTGGTTCTCCGGGCGGATCTATACAGCCACACCGCACCCGGTACGGGTCAGTTCCGGGCAACTTCCTCAGGGCCCACTCGCCCGACAACCATCACTCAGCGTGCATGCTCCACGGAAAGTGAGCCAGAACCCAAGCTCGTGAACACAGCCACTTCGGCGTCCGGCCCGCCCTGCACCCCAGGGCGGTAGGCGTCGCCGCCCGGGGAGCAGCACCATCCGCCCGGTTGCGTTGCGGCGACCTTCCCACGTGTGGTCGCCACCGGTCTGTCGCCAGGCATCTTCGTCGCGGTTCTCGCGGCAGCGACTATGGCCTGTGTGATGTCGTGATCAGTTGCTGGATTCTGTCCTTCTCGCGGGGTGGAACCCGGTAGGACTGTGGTCGTGACACGCAGGCAACTCACG
>NZ_JBSHNE010000115.1:0-2447 GCF_053646035.1 Streptomyces sp. NPDC055287
GTCCCTGCCCTCGGACACCAGCTCCCACAGGTCCTCCGCCGAAGCCACCCCACCCGGATACCGGCAACCGATCCCCACAATCGCGATCGGCTCGTCGTCCGTACGCGGAGGCGCAGTTTCGACAGGCGCCGGACTGCTCCCGGCCCGGCTGCCACCGTCCGTGGCGTCGCGCAGATGCTCAAGCAGATGGCGCGCCAGGGCCGCAGGGGTGGGGTGGTCGAACGCGAGCGTCGTCGGGAGGTGGAGCCCCGTCGCCGCATTGAGATGGTTACGCAGCTGGACCGTGGTCAGCGAGTCGAAGCCGAGTCCCTTGAACGGCTGGGACACATCGATGCTCTCCGGGGCCGGGTGCGCGAGCACGGTAGCCGTTGCGGCCCTGACGAGCTCGATCAGACGCGCGCGACCGTCGGCGTCGCTCAACAGCGTGAACTCGTCCTTGAAGGTACTGGATCCGACGGCCACAGCCGGTGCGCCGGTCGAGGCCCGGGAAAGCTGCGGAGTGGCTCGTACGAGGTCGCTGAGCACCGGCGGGAGGGAACCGTCGCGCGCCAGGACGGCCAGTGCTCCCGTGTTGATGTCGACCGGAAGGAGTGTCGCATCCGACTTGGTCAACGCGGCGTCGAAGAAGGCGAGCCCGTCCTTGGACGAGATGGGAGGGAAGCCGGAACGGGTCATGCGCGTGACGTCGGCCTCGGTCAGATGGCCGGTCATACCGGTCGCTTCCGCCCACAGGCCCCAGGCGAGGCTGGTGGCGGGGAGGCCCTGTGCGCGGCGGTGCTGGGCGAGAGCGTCGAGGTACGTGTTCGCCGCGGCGTAATTGCCCTGGCCCGGGGCTCCCAGCACACCTCCCATGGACGAGAAGAGGATGAAGGCGTCGAGGTCTTTGTCCTGGGTGAGGTGGTGGAGGTTCCAGGCGGCGTCGGCTTTGGGGCGTAGGACGGTGTCGAGTTGTTGGGGGGTGAGGGTTTCGATGGTGGTGTCGTCGAGTACGCCGGCGGTGTGGATGACGGCGGTGAGGGGGTGTTCGGTGGGGATGGTGTTGATGAGGTGGGTGAGTGCGTTGTGGTCGGCGGCGTCGCAGGCGGTGAGGGTGATGTGGGCGCCGAGTGCGGTGAGTTCGGTGCGTAGTTGTTCTGCGCCTTCGGCTTCGGGTCCGCGTCGGCTGGTGAGCAGGAGGCGGGTGACGCCGTGGTGGGTGACGAGGTGGCGTGCGGTGAGCGCGCCGAGTGCGCCCGTACCGCCCGTGATCAGCACCGTGCCACCGGAGGTGAAGCTCCGCGGAACGGTCAGGATCACCTTGCCGATGTTCTGGGCCTTGCTCAGATAGCGCATGGCCTCACGAGCCTCGTGGACGTCCCACGAAGTGACCGGCAGGGGCGCGAGCACGCCTTCGGCGAAGAGGGGAGCGAGCTCCCCGTACAGTTCCTGTACCCGGTCCGGGGCGGTCTGGGTCAGGTCGTACACCTGGTAATCGATCCCAGGATGTTCGGCGGTCACCGCGTCCGCGTCGCGGATGTCGGTCTTGCCCATCTCGATGAACCGTCCGCCGTCGCCGAGCAGACGCAGGGAGGCATCGATGAACTCATTGGCCAGGGAGTTGAGGACAATGTCCATGCCCTTCCCGGCACTGTTCTCGCGGAAAGTCTCCTCGAAGTCCAGTGTTCGCGACGACGCGATGTGACGCTCGTCGACACCTCGCTCGGTCAGTGCGGGCCACTTGCCGGGACTGGCCGTGGCAAAGGCTTCCAGGTCCCAGTGGGCGGCCAGTTGGAGGGCGGCGAGTCCCACGCCTCCTGCCGCAGCGTGGATCAGCAGACGCTCCCCCGGACGCGGCTCGGCCGGCACGAGTGCTTCGTACGCCGTGAGGAAGGCGACCGGCACGGACGCGGCCTGGGCGAACGTCCAGGAGTCGGGGAACTTGCTCAACAGGCGTCTGTCCGTGGCGGCAACCGGCCCGATGCCCTGCGAGAACATGCCCATCACCCGGTCACCGACGGAGAAGTCCTCGACCCCGGGCCCGACTTCGAGGACGACCCCCGAGCCTTCGCCGATGATGCCTTCCTGGCCGGGAACCATGTCCAGGGCCACCAGCACGTCACGGAAGTTGATGCCGACCGCACGCACGGCTACACGGACCGTGCCGGCGGCCAACGGCTCGGACGCCTCCGGGTAGTCGACCAGGGCGACGGCGTCGAGCGTTCCCTTGCCCACCGTTCCTATCCGCCAGTTCGCCGACCCCTTCGGGGGCGACAGCCGCTTGCCGTCGTCCGCCCGTTTGATGCGTGGGGTGTGGATGTGGCCGTTGCGGATGGCGAGTTGGGGTTCGTTGAGGGTGAGGGCGTGGGGGATGGCGTGGGGGGTGGTGGGGTGGTGGTCGAGGTCGATGAGGGTGATGCGGTGGGGGTGTTCGGTTTGGGCGGTTTTGATGAGTCCCCAGATGGGGGCTT
>NZ_JBSHNE010000116.1:0-2428 GCF_053646035.1 Streptomyces sp. NPDC055287
GAGGTGGCGTCCTTGCTGGCGTCGCTCGGTGAGCGGTCGGTGTCGGGTGAGCTGCCTCCTTTGACCGGTGTGGTGCACACGGCTGGTGTGCTGGACGACGGTCTCATCGAGACACTGACACCGCAGCGGCTGGCGAACGTACTGCGATCCAAGGTTGACGGTGCGAGGCACCTGGACGAACTCACTTCGGGCCTGGACCTCGAGGCCTTCGTCCTCTTCTCCTCCGTCATCGGCGTATGGGGCAACGGCGGTCAGGCCGCCTACGCGGCGGCCAATGCCACCCTGGACGCACTCGCCCACGACAGGCACGTCCGTGGTCTTCCCGCGCTGTCCCTGGCGTGGGGCACCTGGAGTGGTGGCGGCATGGCCGACGGCGAGACCGACGAGCGGATGCGCCGACGCGGGCTGACCTCCATGGCGCCCGAAGCCGCCGTGGAGGCCCTCGCTTACGCGGTGGGGCCCGACGCGCCGTTCCTCGCCCTCGCCGACGTGGACTGGGAGCGATTTGTCGCGCAGTTCACCGCGACCCGGGGAAGCCGGCTGTTCGACGAAGTGCCTGAGGTGGCCCGTATCACCACCGGTTCGACCGCGGGCAGCGACTCCCCGGACGCGGAGTTGTCCGGGCCGGCGGCGGCCCAGCGGCTGGCGGGGCTCGCGCCCGGCGAGCAGGAGCGGGTGCTCGTGGATCTGGTGCGTACGCACGCGGCGGCAGTGCTGGGTCACTCCGGCGTGGACGAGATCGCGGTGGGACGCGCCTTCAGGGAACTCGGCTTCGACTCGATGCGGGTCATGGAGCTGCGCAACCGACTGAACGCGGCCACGGGGCTGCGGCTGGCCACCGGAGCGGTCTTCGACCACCCCACGGTCACCCTCATGGCACGGCACCTGCGCATGGAACTCGTCGGGACGGTCGCGGACACCGTTTCGGGGCCGGTTGCGGAGCCCGTGTCCGGGCCGCAGCCGACGGACGAGGATCCGATCGCGATCGTCGCGATGGGCTGCAGGCTGCCCGGCGACGTCCACACACCGGAGGATCTGTGGCAGCTCCTCGACGAAGGACGCGATGTTGTCTCCGGCTTCCCGACGGACCGTGGCTGGGACCTCGAGGGTCTCTACGACCCGGATCCGGACCGGCCGGGCAAGAGCTACGCACGGGAGGGCGGCTTCCTTCACGACGCCACCGA
Organism: Streptomyces sp. NPDC055287; assembly: GCF_053646035.1. Classification (NCBI taxonomy): domain Bacteria; kingdom Bacillati; phylum Actinomycetota; class Actinomycetes; order Kitasatosporales; family Streptomycetaceae; genus Streptomyces; species Streptomyces sp. NPDC055287. The sequence continues at coordinate 1,185 of NZ_JBSHNE010000116.1, forward strand.
GTTCGACCCGGCGTTCTTCGGGATCTCGCCGCGTGAGGCGCTGGCGATGGACCCGCAGCAGCGGCTGCTGCTGGAGACGGCATGGGAGACGTTCGAGCGGGCCGGGATCGATCCCGCACAGCTGAAGGGCACCATGACCGGTGTCTTCGCCGGCATGACCTACCAGGACTACGGCGCGCGCCTGCACGAAGCCCCGGAATCGGTCGAGGGCTACCTCCTGACGGGCAAGTCGTCCAGCGTCATTTCGGGCCGCATCGCCTACACACTCGGGCTCCAGGGGCCCGCGATCACCGTGGACACGGCCTGCTCGTCGTCCCTGGTCGCGATGCACCTCGCGGCCCAGGCGCTGCGCTCGGGCGAGTGCACTCTCGCCCTGGCCGGCGGTGTGACGATCATGCCCGCACCCGGCATGTTCATCGAGTTCAGCCGGCAGCGCGGGCTGGCGGCGGACGGGCGCTCGAAGGCGTTCTCCGACGCGGCCGACGGCACCTCGTGGGCCGAGGGCGCCGGCCTGCTTCTCCTGGAGCGGCTGTCGGACGCGCGTCGAAACGGTCATCCGGTGCTCGGGCTGCTGCGCGGTTCGGCCGTGAACCAGGACGGTGCGAGCAACGGCCTTACGGCGCCCAACGGCCTGTCCCAGCAGCGCGTGATAAAGGCGGCGCTGGCCAGTGCCGGACTGTCGGCGGCTGATGTGGACGCGGTGGAGGCGCACGGTACGGGAACGACGCTCGGCGACCCGATCGAGGCCGAGGCGCTGCTTGCCACGTACGGGCAGGAGCGGCCCGAGGACCGGCCACTGTGGCTGGGCTCACTGAAGTCCAACATCGGGCACACGCAGGCCGCCGCCGGCGTCGCCGGCGTGATGAAGATGCTTGTGTCGATGCGGAACGGGGTGCTGCCCCGGACGCTGCATGTGGACGAGCCGTCGTCGAAGGTGGACTGGTCGGCGGGCGCGGTGGAGCTGCTGACGGAGGCGCGGGAGTGGCCGGAGGTCGAGGGGCGTGCGCGTCGGGCGGGTGTGTCGTCGTTCGGTGTGAGTGGTACGAACGCGCACGTGATCCTGGAGCAGGCGCCGGAGCAGGCCCTGGAGCGGGCGGTGGAGCAGGAGCAGGCTTCTGGCACGGTTCCGTTGGTCGAAGCCGATGTCGCTGTGGTGCCTGGGGTGGTGCCGTGGGTGGTGTCGGGTCGTGGTGTTGGTGGGTTGCGGGGGCAGGCGGCTGGGTTGTTGTCGCGGGTTGAGGGTG
>NZ_JBSHNE010000117.1:0-2303 GCF_053646035.1 Streptomyces sp. NPDC055287
GAGTCAGCCGGGCCAGCACCACCGCGAATACGACCGTCCCCGCGAAGGCCAGCATCATGGCCAGCACCCGGCCGAGCGCAGACAGGGGAGGTTTTTCGGAAACCCGCTCCCCAGGATTCTTCGCGGTCTTGTCACGCAGGACTATCCGCGCCATTACGAGCTCCCAGCCAGGGGTAGTTTGCTTGGACGTTCCGATATCCGCGTTGTGAAGCGGCGCGCTTCGCGGCGGTTCACACAGGGTCCGTACGTGTCCGAATAGGTCGGCTCGCCCCAAAGACGGTAGGTGAGCATGCGGCGCAGCAGCGCGTCGTCGGGCACCTCAGCGACCGTGGCCGGCATTGACCGCCGACGGATCAGTTTTGATTGTGTCATGGCCGGGTTCACTCGCGCGCCGCGCCCGGGTGATATTGGTCTTTGCTGCTGGCGACCGCAGCCGGCGGCCCAGTGGAGACGGGATCGCGACAGGTTCGTGCACGCGTCAGGATGGCGCAAGGTCGCTGCCGCCTTCGACGAGCCTCAACGGGCCCCGTGTGACGCCTCGGTCGCGGTCCCACGGCATCGAGACCGAACTGGCCGGCGAGCTCCATCTCACCATCACCGCCCCCGCACAGCGCACCGATACCGCACCGTGCACGAAGCCCTCACCAACGTACGCAAACACGTACCCCGGCGCGGCCGCCGCCGTCCTGCTGTGGCACGACGGCGACAGGCAGCGTGGGAGAACAAGCCCGCCGCGCTGGGGCCGGCCAGCGGGCAGGCGGCCGCCGTCTCCCGCGAGCGGGTCCAAGGTGCGGAGGGCGCTGACACCGATGTGTGCCCGGCGGCGCGTAGCCCAGCAATCGCTCCGCCCACGGATTGCAGTCCTGATCCAGCGGCTGATCCGGACCTCCGATGGAGGCAGCACGGTGGACGCTTCAGGCGAACATGCCGGTGCGGAGCTGGGCGAGTGTGCGGGCCAGGAGCCGGGAGACGTACATCTGGGAGACGCCGAGTTCGACGCCAATCTGGGACTGGGGCATCTCCTGGCCGAAGCGCATCTCGATGATGCGTCGCTGGCGGTCATCGAGCTGCTGAAGGAGCGTGGCCAGCGTGTGCAGGTCCTCCACGCTCTCCATGGCGGGGTCTGCCTCACCGATCACGTCGGCGTAACTGTGAGGGCTGGAAGAACCGTCGCCGTTGCTGGGTAGGTCCAGCGAGCGGGCCGTATAGCCGTTGGAGGCGACGAGGCCTTCGATGACCTCCTCCTGACTGAGCCCCAAATGCTCGGCGAGTTCCTTGACGGTCGGTTCCCGTTCCAGGCCGGTGGCGAGCTGTTCCTGCGCTTGGGTGATGCCCACGCGTAGTTCCTGCAGGCGGCGGGGGACGTGGACGGCCCAGGTGGTGTCGCGGAAGAAACGTTTGATCTCGCCGACGATGCAGGGAACGGCGAAGGTGGAGAACCCGACTTCGCGGGAGAGGTCGAACCGGTCGATTGCCTTAATGAGCCCGATGGTGCCGACCTGGAGGATTTCCTCCATGTCGCCGCTGCCGCGGTTGCGGAACCGGCGCGCGGCGAACTGCACCAGGGAGAGGTTCATCTCGATGAGGGTGTTGCGCGCGTACTGGTACGCGCGCGTGCCGTCCTCCAGCACCTGGAGTTGGGCGAGGAACAGCTTCGACAGAGCGCGGGCGTCCTTGGGGGCCACCTGCGTCGCGTCCTTAATCCAGGGCAGTTCACCGGCAGTGGCCGGGGCTCTGGCCATAGGCAGCGCCGCTCCCCTGGTCTGCACGGTGTCTGCGGTCGGCGCAGAAGTCGCTGCCATGTAGTCGTCCTCCTTGGTGGTGCACTCTTCCCGAACCGGCACCAGCCCCCGATGTGGAGAGGGCATGTCTGCCCTATCCGTCAGGGACACACAGCCCAGCTGGTGCACGAGGCAGCGGTGGGGGGATGGTCCGAACCTCGAGTCGGGCTGTCCGCACTGTCGCAGGAACTGCTCCGCAGCACCAACAGGCCGCTGTCCTGTTGCCGGCAGCCGTCTTTGGCGACTCAGCGGCGTGTAGCTGGTGGGGGATGGGCTCCTGTCTGGAAACGGCATGCGGCCTCGGGTGCGTCGGCCGGCGGAGCCGCTGCGGCCCACGGCGTTGAACTGCTGCGGAAGGGCTTGCTGCCTCGCCCCCGCGCGCGGCAGCCGACGCGTACCCGCCCGGACGGCCGCCGTGATCTTCCGGACGGTCTGTGCGCTGCGGCAGGAGCGCACCGGGTTAGAGCCATTTGTTGCGGCGCAGGGCCCGGTAGATGACCGTGCACGCGCTCACCATGACTA
>NZ_JBSHNE010000118.1:0-2051 GCF_053646035.1 Streptomyces sp. NPDC055287
GCTTCGGTGTCCCAGCCGCGGTTGGAGGGGAAGCCGGAGATCGCGTCCCTGCCCTCGGACACCAGCTCCCACAGGTCCTCCGCCGAAGCCACCCCGCCCGGATACCGGCAACCGATCCCCACAATCGCGATCGGCTCCTCTCGGGTGCCGGTTGCAGAGGCCGGTGGTGTCGGTGCGACGGTGGGCGCGCTCTCGGTGAGCTGCTGGTAGAGGTGCTGTGCGAGAGCGGCGGGGGTGGGATGGTCGAACGCAAGAGTGGTGGGCAGCCCGAGATCCGTGGCGGCGTTGAGGTGATTGCGAAACTGGACCGTGGTCAGCGAGTCGAAGCCGAGTCCCTTGAAAGTCTGCTCGAGGTCGAGCGCCTCGGGATCCGAGTGCGCGAGCACGGCGGCCGCGGAGTCCCGTACGAGCTCGACGAGGTACTGGGGCCGGTCGGCCTCGGGCAGCGCGGCGAGTCGCGTGTTGAACGAGTGCGTTCCGCTGTCGTCTCCGGCCGGAACGTCAGCAGGGGCCTCCGGCTTCACCAGGCCCCGCAGCAGCCGAGGAAGTACACCCTGGTGTGCCTGGAGACGCAGTGCCGAGGCATCGAGACGGGCCGTGACCAGCGACGGTGCGGGGCTGGCCAGAGTGGCGTCGAACAGGGCGAGCGCCTCCCCGGTCGGCAACGGCGGAAAGCCACTGCGGCCGATGTGGGTGACCGCGCTGTCGGACAGATGCCGGATCATGCCTGCCTCATGGGCCCAGGGACCCCACGCGAGGCTGGTGGCGGGGAGGTTCTGTGCGTGGCGGTGGTGGGCGAGGGCGTCGAGGAAGGTGTTGGCCGCAGCGTAGTTGGCCTGGCCGGGGGCGCCGAGGGTGCCGGCGATGGAGGAGAAGAGGACGAACGCGTCGAGGTCCATGCCCTCGGTGAGGCGGTGGAGGTTCCAGGCGGCGTCGACCTTCGGACGCATTACCGACTCGACCTGCTCGAAGGTCAAACCGGGCAACAGGCCCATGTCCACGGTGCCGGCGGTGTGGATGACGGCGGTGAGGGGGTGTTCGGTGGGGATGGTGTTGATGAGGTGGGTGAGTGCGTTGTGGTCGGCGGCGTCGCAGGCGGTGAGGGTGATGTGGGCGCCGAGTGCGGTGAGTTCGGTGCGTAGTTGTTCTGCGCCTTCGGCTTCGGGTCCGCGTCGGCTGGTGAGCAGGAGGCGGGTGACGCCGTGGTGGGTGACGAGGTGGCGTGCGGTGAGCGCGCCGAGTGCGCCCGTACCGCCCGTGACCAGCACCGTGCCACCAGGTGTGAAGCCGAATGCCTTCTGAGGGGCGTGCCGGTCGGTCGCGACCCCCAGCCGCGGTACGCACGGGACGCCGCGCCGCACGGCAGCCTCCGGTTCCTGGGCGGCGACGGCCGCGAGGATCGTCGCACCGCCGGTCTCGGCCGCCCCTTCGTCCAGGTCGACAAGAGTGAAGCGGTCCGGGTACTCGGCCTGTGCCGCGCGAACGAGTCCCCGGACGGCGGCCTGAGCGAGGTGCGGTACCTCCCGGCGGTGCGTGGCCACTGCCTGACGGGTGACCAGGACCAGTCGCGATGCCGCAAACCTGTCGTCGGACACCCACGTGCGCAACAGCGCGAGGGCGTGGTGGACGGCCGCGTGGACCTGCTCGGGGGTGGCGGCCTCGTCGTCGGGCCCGAGGAAGAGGGGAGCGATCACCAGCGGCGGAACGGGGCCGCCCTCGGTGATTACTGCGCCGAGGGATTCGAGATCCGGGTGGTTCGTCGCGCCCGGTGCCGCGTCGGCCGCCGCCCCGGAACCGTCGCCGAGCACGACTGTCTCGGCGGTCAGCGTGGACGCACTGTCGGCCGGAACATCGAACGGCACCCACTGCACTCGGAACAGCGAGTTGTCGCTCAAGGGCTCCGGAGCAGTGGTGTGGGTGGTGGGTGTGAGCCAGTGGGGTGTGTGTTGGAAGGGATAGGTGGGGAGGGGGGTGTGGTGTGTGGGGGTGGGGGTGTGGTGGGTCCAGTTGATGGGGTGGCCGTGGGTGTGGTGTTGGGCGAGGGCGGTGAT
>NZ_JBSHNE010000119.1:0-1952 GCF_053646035.1 Streptomyces sp. NPDC055287
CACAGCCCTCTGAAGCCACTTTTAAGGCTGTTTCCCTGTCTTGGACATCTTCTAGGTCTATATCAGTCAAATAAGCGCTCAAATAGGCTCCTATGTTGTCTATATCCTTTAATGACTTGATTGTTACAAATCCTAAACCCCATAGACTCCTTAATTCAGCATTTTTAATATAAATCTTATCCAAATCATTAAAGCGCATTAAAACATGACAATGCCAGGCTCCACGTCCTTGTGGCTCTACCACCGATAAATAATCTATCGAACTTTCTTTCTTGTATTTATAACGCAACCTGTCGATAAAATTTTGAAAATCACTATAAAGTTTTTTCGTGTCCGTCATATTTTTCTTGTATGTCAAAGTTATATGTAATTCATTTGGCCGTCCTATAAAATTGTTATTTATCAAATAACGCAGCTTCTTAAAGGTTTGTCTCAAAGAATTATAATTTTCCTGCCGATTTTCCGAATGCTCGAACTCCCGGATCTCCCCAGTAGAGAGGTCTACAAACCTATCCTTGTCCAATTTTTTGATATTATTTTTCCGGTTCATCTTCTCCATATGCTGAACTTCAATGACGTGATTCATAGTGGTCACTTTTACAACATCATTTGGAGCTATGAAAACCGCGTCACCATTGCGTTTATCCATCCATTTCCCCTCAATTTTTCCTGTAATGTTTAATTAAAATCAAGTTAATAATAAAGAACCCCAAATCCGAAGTCAGTTTTTCAACAAAAATTAGCGTCCTTTTCCCAAATAGTCCCTATACAATTCCTTAATAGCAAACTCAATTACAGCATCTTTTGAAACTCTTCCAAATTCATTGTGTTTTGTAAAATGTTCGGCTAATAACTCTAGCTTTTTAAATGTTTCAACAGTAATTCGAGGTCCAATTTGTTTTTTCTCTTCCATCCAAACACACTCCTAACAAGTTGTTAACATAATTCTAACATTGGAAATAATAGAATTCAAGAACAGAAAAAAGAAGCACACTCGGAATGATATTTCGTTTCCTTTTGATTCCGAGCCTCCACCCCTTACAATCCCCAAAGGCAACCGACAAGGGAAAATTCGTCCCTTATCGGCACCTCCGGAAATTGTACAGCAAGGGGTCACTCCCAATAAAAAGACTACGACATATAAAACAGGTTTAGCTTCAGAGAAAAAGAGCATAAGGAAACTCGGTGCCACCCTAAAAAAAAGGGTGTCAAACAGGCTGTGCCTGTTGAGTTTCTATGCTCTTAGAACAGGTGCCGTTTTTGAAGCCAAAGATATAGCATAGATACCCCATAGATATAGCAGGGATATACCAAAATATCTCTAGAGATACGGGTATCTATGCTATATCTCTCTACAAGATTCCTCCACACGCTTGACGGAAATGCTTCAGCATTTTAGCACTCACTCGACAGAGTGTATAAGTGCGCCATTCGGAATTTCAAAGCTTCAAATTTCACAGAGAGTGCCCATTTATACACACCCCCTAAATCGTGGTGTGACAATGGGTTCTCGCCGGCTCGAAATCGGTTTGTCATTCTGACAAATAACCCTTCGGGAAATAAAAAAAACGGCTCCATAAAGAGGAACCGTTTTGCTTCAAAAATCACGTTTTGTGTTATACTGGAGAAACGAAATTGTGTTTTCAAAATTGTCATTTTCGACATGATAACTTTTCTCGTAGTGTGGTTTTGCCGAACCCACTACTTTTTTTATGTCTCCGAACTTCATTTCTTCCCGTTCCGGCTTAACAATCCCTTTTGATTTTCGATACATATTCATTCCGGAAGGATACATGTGCAGCCGTCCGCCTTTTAAAAATTTCTTTTCCCGACCTTCTACGATCTTTGTTTGCACCTCACAGCCCTCTGAAGCCACTTTTAAGGCTGTTTCCCTGTCTTGGACATCTTCTAGGTCTATATCAGTCAAATAAGCGCTCAAATAGGCTCCTATG
>NZ_JBSHNE010000120.1:0-1836 GCF_053646035.1 Streptomyces sp. NPDC055287
AACACGTTCCTGGACGCGCTCGCAGTCCATCGCCGGTCGAGTGGCCTGCCCGCGCTTTCGCTGGCGTGGGGCCTGTGGGAGGAATCCAGTGCGCTGACCGGAGGGCTGGCGGAGACCGATATCAAGCGTCTGGCACGTTCCGGGCTTCGCCCACTGGCGTCCGGGGACGCGATGGAGCTGTTCGACGCGGCGTTCGCGACCGGTGAAGCGGTCCTCGGGGTCACCCGCCTCGACACCCACGCCCTGCGGACCTCCGGCGAAGAGCCCGCCGCGATGCTGCGAGGACTGGTCCGTACGGCTCCGCGCCGCGCCGTCGCCGACGGATCAGCGTCCGGCACGGACAGCGGCCCGACCCTGGCCGAGCGGCTCGCGACGCTGCCCCCGGCCGACCGGGAGCGCACGCTCACCGATCTCGTACGTACGGAGGTCGCCGGAGTCCTGGGCCACGCCGATCCGGGTGCGGTCGAGGCGGACCGTGCCTTCCAGGAGCTGGGCTTCGACTCGCTGACCGCCGTAGAGCTCCGCAACCGGCTCAACACGGCGACCGGCCTGCGGCTGCCCACCACCCTCGTCTTCGACTACCCCAACCCCGCCGCCCTCGCGGCACACCTCCGGGAAGAGCTCGCCGTCGAGGACATCTCGCCCGCCGAGCCCGTACTCGCGGAACTGACCAGGCTGAAGGCGGTGATCGAGGCGATGAGCCCGGACGGGGACGCTCACGGACGGATCAGTACCCGTCTGCGTGAGCTGCTGGACTTCGCGGAGGCGGCCGGTCGCACAACGGCCGGCAATGACGGGCTCGGGGGCGCCGCCGACGACGACCAGGACCTCGAAACCGCCAGCGACGAGGAGCTTTTCGCGCTCTTCGACGACATCGAATGACAGGTCTCTGACCGGACCACGTCGCACACACGCACCACAAGCACCGAACACACCACAACGGGGAGCTGAGATCAACATGGCGGCCGAGGACAAACTCCGGGACTACCTCAAGCGGGCCATCGCGGACGCGCGCGACGCGCGCAAGCGGCTGCGGGAGGTGGAGGAGCGGGAGCAGGAGCCCATCGCGATCGTGGCCATGGGCTGTCGTTATCCGGGTGGGGTGTCCTCGCCGGAGGATCTGTGGCGGCTGGTGGCGGGTGGGGTGGACGCGGTTTCGCCGTTCCCGGTCAATAGGGGCTGGGATGTCGAGGATCTGTATGATCCCGATCCCGCGCGGGTGGGCAAGTCGTATGCCCGTGAGGGTGGTTTCCTGCACGACGCGGATCAGTTCGATGCCGAGTTCTTCGGGATGTCGCCGCGTGAGGCGCTCGCTACGGACCCCCAGCAGCGACTCCTGCTCCAGACGGCGTGGGAGACGTTCGAGCGGGCCGGCCTCGACCCCCAGTCGCTGAGGGGCAGCCGGACCGGTGTCTTCACCGGCGTGATGTACAGCGACTACGGTTCGCGCCCGAACCTGCCTCCCGAGGGCTACGAGGGTTACCTCTACAGCGGCAGCGCCGGCAGCATCGCCTCCGGGCGTCTCGCCTACACGTACGGGCTCGAAGGCCCCGCGGTGACCGTGGACACGGCGTGCTCGTCCTCGCTCGTCGCGCTGCACCTGGCGGCCTCAGCCCTGCGCCGGGGCGAGTGCGACCTTGCGCTCGCGGGCGGCGCGACGGTGATGTCGACCCCGGTCGCCTTCGTCGAGTTCTCCCGGCTACGCGGGCTGGCGGCCGACGGTCGTTGCAAGTCCTTCGACGCCTCTGCGGATGGTACGGGGTGGTCGGAGGGTGTGGGGTTGTTGTTGGTGGAGCGGCTTTCGGATGCGCGGAGGAATGGCCGTCGGGTGTTGGC
>NZ_JBSHNE010000121.1:0-1792 GCF_053646035.1 Streptomyces sp. NPDC055287
CGGACGCTGTTGGTTAATTCGGCCCTTGCTGTGCCCCGCCGAGCGTCAGCTCGGCGGGGCACAGCGCTGCGAAGTGGCTGGTGCGGGTGAGGGCACGTGGTGTGTCGGTGAGGTGGGCGTCGATGCGGGCGAGGTTCAGTGCAGCCGCGGTGAGCTGGTGTTGGAGGCTGGTCTTCGTCAGGCCCCGGTAGCGGGATCTGCGCAGGCCGCAGCGTCCTACAGCTTGGGAGATGGTTCCTTCGACGCCGGCGCGGATCTTGTAACGCTCTTTCCAGGCGTCGGTTTGCTGCTCGGCTCGGACAGTGCGGATGGTGTCGTGTTCGGCCTGCTGCTGCCGCAGCATGAGTTCCCGGCGGCGGGCGGTGGCCGAGCTTACGCATGAGCGCAGGTCGGGGCAGGGGCCGCAGCGGCTGGCGGGGAACCGCACACGGATGACCGGCAGACCCTTGGAATCGGTGCGGGGATACCAGTCCGTGGCGGTGGCCCCGCTGGGACAGGACACCTGCCTGCGTTCCCAGTCGATGGTGAACGCGTCCAGCCCGAAGGCGCCCTTGGCCTGGGACGAAGTGTTCCCGGCCAGCGGCCCGTGCAGTGCGATGCCGTGCCCGGTGCGGGCGGCGAGGATGTGGGCGGCGGTGGGATACCCGGCATCCACCCAGTGCTCGGCGGGCAGGCAGCCCCGTGCGGCGAGGGACGTGTGGATCTCCTCGTTCATCGCGCTGTCCGCGACGGTGGCCACGGTGGTTGCCACGTTGGTGACCAGGTTCGGGGTGTCCTCGCCGCAGGTCTCGGTGAGGTGGACCTTGTATCCGTCCCACAGGGTGTCCCGTTTGATCCCCGTGCGGGCGTCGGAGTCATAGGGAGTGAGCAGGCGCATCGAGGCCGGTGCCCGGTCTTTTGGGCCCCGGCGCGTCACCTCGCCGTCCACCTGGTGGAAGTGCTGGACCCAGACCTGACGCAGCGTCTCCACTTCCGCGAGCGCGCGCAGTGCCGGCGGGGCGTCAGTGGCGAAGACCGCTGCCAGAAGGTGCGTCCCGTCCCTGCCGATCCGTGAGCCCACCTCGTCGCGTTTGGCATGGGCCTTGGGGAACCGGGAGTCCTCGGCTCTCGTGGCGTAGTGCTTGAACCAGTCCGGCTCCGCGATGCTCGCCAGCCAGTCACCTGCGGCCTGGGCGAGCGCGTTCAGCGCCGAGCGCAGGGTCTCGGCCACCATCTCCAGCCAGGACAGCTCACGCGCCGACGAGAGCACATGCGTGGCATCGGTGCGGGCCCGGCCTGCCGTCTTGAGCAGGCCCTTCTCCCGGGCCGCGCTCAGGATGCCGTCCAGCACCCGCCGCCCGGCATCCACCTCCACCAGCCGGTCCCGGAACTCCGACAGCACCGAGAAGTCAAACCCCGGATCGTCCAGCTCCAGGCCGAGGGCGTACTTGAAGTCGATCCGCGCCCGCACCGCCTCCGCGGCCTGCCGGTCGGTCAGCCCCTCGACGAACTGCAGTACCAAAATCAGCGCGAGCCGCCCGGGCGACCAGGCGGGCCTGCCCCGGGCCGCGAACAGGTCTGCGAAGTCCTCGTCCGTGAATAACGGCCCCAGCTCGTCCCTGACCCGGATCGCAAGACTCCCCTTCGGGAACGCGGCCCCCGCCACCCGCACCGTCTCCGCCGGAATCTTCCCCGAATCCTTCGGCTGCATCGACACCCGCACCCACCCCAAACAACAACGTCGGCCTTCAAGACCACAACCGGGTCCTGAAGGCCGACGTCACGCGAAGGGCCGAATTAACCAACAGCGTCC
>NZ_JBSHNE010000122.1:0-1789 GCF_053646035.1 Streptomyces sp. NPDC055287
GCCTTGGACGGTGGCGGCGAGCAGGATCTCCTGCCACCCGCGGTCCTGGTCGGTGGCGTCGGGGGCGTCTTCGTCGTGGCCGATGACTTTCCAGACCTGTTTGAAGACCGCGCCGGCCACGACGCCGCTGACAGCGCCGAGCGCCAGGCCGACGGGCTTGTAGGCGACCTTGGATGCCTACATCAGCGCCCCCTCCTCTTACGGCGCACGAGGACGAGCACGGCGAGCGCAGCGACACCGGCGATGAGCAGGCCACGGTTGCCGCGCGCGCTCTCCGCTAGTGTGATGCGCCAGAAATCCTGCGGGTTAGTTCTGCTCTGTTTCCTGGTTGTCGGTTCCGACCTTGGTGAGGTAGTCGGCGAGGGAGTTGAGAATCTCGTCGGCGGTCTTGGTCCAGGTGAATGGCCGTGGGTTCTCGTTCCAGGTGTCGATCCACGCGGCGATGTCGTCTTCCAGGGCCTTCACGGAGGTGTGGACGCCCCGACGGATGAGCTTGTCGGTCAACAGGCCGAACCACCGCTCGACTTGGTTCATCCAGGAGGAACCAGTCGGGGTGAAGTGGATGTGGAAGCGTGGGTGCTTGCCCAGCCACGTCTTGATCTCGGCGGTGTTGTGGGTGGCGTAGTTATCGCACACGAGGTGGACGTCGAGAGCGGCTGGCACCGCCTTGTCGATTGTGACCAGGAACTTCTTGAACTCAATCGCCCGGTGGCGGCGGTGCAGCTGCGATATGACGGTGCCGTCGGCGATGTTGAAGGCTGCGAACAGGCTGGTGATGCCGTGCCGCAGGTAGTCGTGGGTGCGCCGCTCGGGCATGCCCGGCATCATCGGCAGCACGCGCTGAGACCGGTCCAGGGCCTGGATCTGGGACTTCTCGTCCACGCACAGCACCACCGCCTTCTCGGGCGGGTGGTGGTACAGGCCGACGACGTCGACGACCTTCGCGACGAACTGCGGGTCGGTGGAGAGTTTGAAGGCGTCTTGGAGGTGCGGCTTGAGGTCGAACCGCTTCCAGATCCGCCCGATGGTCGATTTCGACAGGCCCGTGCGCCGGGCCATCGAGGCCCGCGACCAGTGCGTGTCCTTGCCCGGAGTGGACTCCAGGGTCGCCACGATGACGTCCTCGACCTGGTCGAGCAGGATCGAGGGCGGCCGGCCCACCCGGGGCTCGTCGGACAAGCCGTCGAGGCGCTTGACGATGAACCGAGCACGCCAGCGTTCTACGGTCGACTCATCAACACCGAGGTCGGCCGCGGCCTGCCGGTTCGTCCCGCCCTCCGCGCAGCGCAGCACGATCTTTGCCCGAAGCGCCAGATACTGCGCCGTCTTCGCCCGCCTCGCCCACCGGACGAGCTGATCCCGCTCAGCCTCAGTCAGGACAAGGCCGGCCTTCGGCCGGCCAATGCGCCGGTGTCCTCAAGCCCGGCCATCCGCTCCGCAGCGAAGGCCCCGCGCCACTTCCTCACTGTCTTGACCGCCACGCCAACGGTCAGCGCAGCACCCGCATTCGACATACCGTCAGCGCACGCCAGGATGATCCGCGCCCGCTCGGCCGGACGCCGGTCCGGTAATCCCGCCCGACGCATCAGCTCTGCACGCTCGTCCTCGGACAGCGTGATCTCCACAGCAGAGGGACCCGGATGCGACATACCAACAGACTACTTACTAACCCTCAGAATTTCTGGCGCATCACACTAGCTGGTACGCCTTCTCGCGGACCGGGTCCGGGGCCTTCTCCTGGAACTTGTCCGCCACGGCAGCCGCTGCCCGCGCGATCTGCTCCTTGGTC
>NZ_JBSHNE010000123.1:0-1787 GCF_053646035.1 Streptomyces sp. NPDC055287
AAGCCATACCGCTGGACCTACGACGGCACTCCGCTCAAAACCGCTTGAACAGGAGCATCAAAACCCCTCCACGAACTTCTGCGGAGCAGCACTAGGTACAGGGGCTGGTCATGCCGTCCGGTCGAGTGCAGGTTCTAATACCGATCCAGGCGGTGCGCGTATGGGGTTGGCAGAGACTGCGTGCCGCCTCCGGGGAACCAAGCCGTGCAAAGATCCCGGTACCGTTCGGGGATCGACATGCCGTGCACGTATGCGTCATCGGCCGACCAGTAGCCAAGAAGCAGCCGGATGAGCGCCTTGTCATCGGGGAACAGGCCGCCGCGTCGCAGCGCGTCGAACGCCTTGTCGTAGACCCTCTCCGACTGCTGCACGGCAGCCCGGCGCCGCAGCTCGGGCTCGAGATTGCGTACCAGGGACGACCGGTTCAAGACGGCGGCCATCATCCCGCCGCTCGGCGGAAATCTCTGCTGGTAGGTGCAGCCCATATGGCGAGCCACTCGGCCGGTCAGGCTGTCGGCCGGCTCCCGCACTGTGAATTCGCTCAGACGCCCTTGCCAGCCATGTCGGGCGATGGCAACGAGCAGCAGGCGTGCCGCGGCGGCATTCTCGGCCACCAGTTCGTCCACGGTCAGCGAACCCAGGGGGTCGCCGAAGGCTCGGCCCTCCAACACGGCATAGCCAACGGCAGCACTGTCGGTCTGCAGAACCAGGGTCTGCGACCCAGGCTTCCATGTTGCCTGGGGGATGAGGCGGTTCCAGCCTGCGTGCCGTGCGTGGGTCCAGGGCCGCTGAGCGTGCGCGGTGTTGTACAGACGAATCATCGCCGGAAGATCGGCCGGAGAGCCGCTGCGGATGCCCCGGGACGGCCGTACCCGGGTCATCTCCCGCCGTCTGTTCGACGTTGCGCACGGGGATGACCAGGTGCCCTTCGGCGTCAACGAACGCTGTCACCGCACCGTAAGCGAACGAAGCCAGGCGCGCGCCGAAGGCCACCAGCCGGCCGCCGGGGACGTGCAGCGCATCGCGTTCGAAGAGGCGCAGATCCGCCGTGACGGATACTCATGCCTCTGCTTTTCGATCCCTCAAGGTGCCCTGCTTGCCGGTGAATTGCCTACCTCGCCGACTGCTGGCGCACATGAATCCGGGACGCTTCGCAGCCGGTTACCCGCGTGGGACTTCGGCTCCGGGGGATCTTAGGCGGCGCGTTGGGCGCGGTGGCGGACTTCTTGGAGTCGGACTTTCGACGGGAGGTGGTCCAGGCCGGCCGAGTCTCGTGCGTGTGCGAGTGTTTCCTGGCTCAGCCGCTCCAGGGTCCGTGCTGGATCCGCGTGAGGCTCCAGCAACAGCCGCACGTGTGCGGTGGGAGCAGTGGGTCGGCCCGTCAGCCGTACATGAGCCTGCGAGACCCCGTCCAGGGCCTGCGCCTCTTCCTGGATCACGTCCCCCAGAGTCCGGCCGTTGAGTCGGGCTGCCGTGCCATCTTCGCTGTTGACGAGGACATGGCCCAGGCGGTGTCTGCGTTGTGCGAGGAGCCACCACAGCAGCAGGGCCAGCAGTACGGCGAGCACCGCGATGAGGGTCGGCCACCACCAGCCTTCTTCCCGCCACCGGGTGCGTCCCTCGGTGCCCAGTACGACATCGTCCGGCCCGCGGAAGGGCCACCAGCCGGGGACCTCGAAGTCCCAGTGGCGTTGCAGATCCAGGCCGCCCAGCAGCACGCCGCCACCCAGGGCGAACAGTCCAAGGCCAAGCAACCCCAGCAGGACCCGGTTCACTGTCTTGAGCAT
>NZ_JBSHNE010000124.1:0-1769 GCF_053646035.1 Streptomyces sp. NPDC055287
CAAGACCGTCCTCGACGGCGTCGACCTGTCGGTGCCGCAGGGCACCATCTTCTCCCTGCTGGGCCCGAACGGCGCCGGCAAGACCACCGCCGTCAAGATCCTCTCCACCCTCATCACCACCGACGCCTCCTCCGGCGAGATCCGCGTCGGCGGCCACGACCTCGCCACCGACCCGCAGGCCGTGCGGGCCGCGATCGGCGTCACCGGGCAGTTCTCCGCCGTCGACGGCCTGATCACCGGCGAGGAGAACATGCTCCTCATGGCGGACCTGCACCACCTGTCCAAGCGCGAGGGCCGGCGCACCGCCGCCGAACTCCTCGAGCGCTTCGACCTGGTGGAGGCCGCGAAGAAGCCCGCCTCCACCTACTCCGGCGGCATGAAGCGCCGACTCGACATCGCCATGACCCTGGTCGGCAACCCGCGGATCATCTTCCTCGACGAACCGACCACCGGCCTCGACCCCCGCTCCCGCCACACCATGTGGCAGATCATCCGCGAACTCGTCACAGGCGGCGTCACCGTCTTCCTCACCACCCAGTACCTGGAGGAGGCCGACGAGCTCGCCGACCGCATCGCGGTACTGAACGACGGCAAGATCGCCGCCCAGGGCACCGCCGACGAACTCAAGCGGCTCATCCCCGGCGGCCACGTGCGACTGCGCTTCTCCGACCCGTCCACCTACCAGTCCGCCGCCGCCGCCCTGCGCGAGGTCACCCGCGACGACGACGCGCTGTCGCTGCAGATCCCCAGCGACGGCAGCCAGCGCGAGCTGCGCTCCGTCCTCGACCGGCTGGACTCGGCCGGCATCGAGGCCGACCAGCTGACCGTGCACACCCCCGACCTCGACGACGTGTTCTTCGCCCTGACCAGCGCCACCAACGTGCCCAACCAGCCCAAGGAGTCAGTCCGATGAGCTCCCTCTCCCTCACCGTCCGCGACTCGTCCACGATGCTGCGGCGCAACCTCCTCCACGCGCGGCGCTACCCCTCCCTCACCCTGAACCTGCTGCTCACACCGATCATGCTGCTGTTGCTCTTCGTCTACATCTTCGGCGACGCGATGAGCACCGGCATCGGCGGCGGCAACCGCTCCGCATACATCGCCTACCTCGTGCCGGGCCTGCTGCTGATGACCATCGGCAGCACCACGATCGGCACCGCGGTGTCCGTCTCCAACGACATGACCGAGGGCATCATCGCCCGCTTCCGCACGATGGCGATCCACCGCCCTTCGGTACTCATCGGGCACGTCGTCGGCAGCGTGCTGCAGTCGATAGCGAGCGTGGTCCTCGTGGGCGCCGTCGCCGTGGCCATCGGCTTCCGGTCCACCGACGCAACCGCCCTGGAATGGCTGGCGGCGTCCGGGCTGCTCGTGCTCTTCGCCCTGGCGCTCACCTGGATCGCGGTCGGCATGGGCCTGATCAGCCCGAACGCCGAAGCCGCCAGCAACAACGCGATGCCGCTGATCCTGCTGCCACTCCTGTCCAGCGCCTTCGTCCCGGTCGACGGGATGCCGGGCTGGTTCCAGCCGATCGCCGAGTACCAGCCGTTCACCCCGGCCATCGAGACCCTGCGCGGGCTGCTGCTCGGCAGCGAGATCGGCCACAACGGGTGGCTCGCCATCGCCTGGTGCCTGGGTCTCGCGGTGCTCGGCTACTTCTGGTCGGCCGCGAAGTTCAACCGCGACCCGAAGTAACCGCCATGACAGCGCGGGCCGCCTCCCGCAACCCGTCCCGCCGAAGGCGGCGTACTCCGACACCCCGTCGGCGT
>NZ_JBSHNE010000125.1:0-1699 GCF_053646035.1 Streptomyces sp. NPDC055287
AGGGCTTGCAGATCATTAACACGTCGTCTTGATCTTCTTGTGGGGCTCGTCGGATTGGCTGAGGACCCGGGCATGGAGGGCCGCAAGAACGACGCGGGGCGTCGTCGCGGGTGGGATGACGATGCCGTGCGCTTCGAGCAGTTTCCTGTTCTTCAACAGGGTGCGGTGCATCGCGGTCCGGCTGCTGCCGAACAGTACGGCGAGAGGTTCGGCGGCCAGGGCGACCCGCAGATGGAGCACGGTGGCCAGGACCTGTTCGGGGAAAGCAAGCCGGGGTGGACGACCACGCTGAGTATCGCCGTCGGGGGTCAAAGTCCGTGTGAGGGCGTCCAGTTTTTGCCGGGACATGCCGGTCAGTGCGGGATCGGACAGCAGTGCCTGGTCCCACCGCGGGGCCGGCTCCTGTGGAGCCCGGGGCGCCGGGACAGCAGGGCAGGGCTGTGGGTGCAGGGCATAGTTCCATTCGCCATGGAATGCGTGCCGGGTCAGTGGCAGAGCGGCCATCTCGGCGTCACCGATACGAACACCGGTGGGATAGGTGTTGGTGTCGAGTGCGGCGCTCACGCTCAGCCCGGTGCGGGTGGTGGTCGCGGCGATGGACTGGACGATGACTTCGTGGCTGGTCAGCGGGCGGCCCCGCCAGTTCATGGTGATGTGCGAGAACAGCCGGTGCTCGATCTTGTTCCACTTCGATGTGCTCGGGGGCAGATGACACACCGTGATCATCAACCCCGTTTCGGCCGCGAGCCGGGCCAGTTCGAGTTTCCAGGCCCGGGTGCGATAACCATTGGAGCCGCCGGCGTCGGCGGTGATCAGCAGCCGTGCCGCCTGCGGGTAGGCAGCGTGGCCCTGGCCGTGCCACCAGCGGCGGATCGACTCCACGGCGAACGCGGCGGTGTCGTGATCGGTGCCGACGTTGACCCAGCCGGTATTGGTCGCGACGTCGTAGATCCCGTAGGGGACGGCCTTGCCCAGGTGCGGGTCGGCGAAGTCATGCACATTGACCGGCACCGGCTCACCTGTCGGCCGCCACTGGCAGCCGTTGTTCTTGAACTCGCCGACGAGCTCCTTCTTCTTGGTGTCCACGCTGATCACCGGCTGGCCGGCGTCCCGGTGCTCGCGGGCCTGCTCGTTGAGATAGCGGAACTGGGCGTCGCGGTCCGGGTGCTGGCTGCCCTCGATCGTCTTGGCGTTGGCCTGCAGGCTGAAGCCTTCCTCCCGCAGCAGGCCGGCGACGGTGTCGGCACTGACGCGGTGCCCGGCCCGGGTCAGCTCCTGCGCCAGCGTGCGGGTGGACTTCACCGTCCACCGCAGCGGCGACATCGGGTCACCCCGTACATCCGGCTCAACCAGCGCCAACAGCGCAGGCCGCAGCCCCCGATCCAGATCCGCGACCCGTTTGCGGCCCCCGCCCGGACGACGCACCCGCCCCAGCGGCTCCTCACCTGCCTCAAGTTCGAACACGCCTTTGCGGACCGTCGTCTCGCTGACCGCAGCCGCCTGTGCCACGGCCCGGACACCGCCGTGTCCCAGCGCCCGGGCCTCCGCAGCCATCAACAGCCGTCGCTGCCGCTCGTCCAGGTGCGGTAGCAACACCGCGAACTTCACAGCGAGTTGGTTACAAGTCTCGTCCGGAATGCTCATACCACACCAACGAGCTTCAGGACGGGAAGCAACACCTTGATTCCCTGCAAGCCCT
>NZ_JBSHNE010000126.1:0-1649 GCF_053646035.1 Streptomyces sp. NPDC055287
GGATCGCGACCATGACGGTGACGAGGAGGACCAGGACGGGCCACTTGGCGATCGACCACACCGTCAGGGCGGAGTCCCCGATACCGAGCGCGCCGGTCCAGCGCGTCGGTGACCGACTTCGGCCCGGTGTAGAACTTGCACTCGGAGATCGACACGTTGCGGTCTCCGACTCGGATCAGGATGTCCGTCTTGCCCTTGCCGTTCAGGGTCTCGCCCGTGGACTGCCCTTCAAAGTAGGCGTTGAGGGCGACGAGCAGCACGTCTCGCAGCCGCTCCTCAGGCATATCGGAGGTCAGGAGGCCCAACCGCTCCATCGCGTTGCGGGCACCCCGCAGAAGCCTGAGGGATTCCGCGTACGCCCTGGCGTCGTGCCGCGCCACCTCGGGCCGCCACTCGCCGACCGGCAGGATCTGGAGGGTCGGGCTGACCTGGTAGCCGTCCCGGGCCAGCGCGGCTGTGACCTTCGCCAGCGTCCCGTCCCAGCCGTAGGAGCCGGTGCACTCATCCAGCATGCCCTCGAACGCGCGCAGGGCCCGCTGTACCTGTCCCTCGTCGGTCCAGTCAACGCCTTCGGCGAAGGAGCTGAAGACCTGCTTGCGAGCTCCACCCGAGCGAGTCTGCGCGGCCTCCACGGGAGAGAAGCCCTCACCTGTCCAGCATGCTCGCAGGGGACTCAGCTCGATGATGGAGCTGAGCTCCCAGAAGAGCTGGCGCGTCCGGGCGCTGACTATCTCGACAGCTGTATCCATCGGGCCAGGCTAAGAGCCTGAACCGTGTCGGTGACGACGTTTCAGGTACATCGCTCTCTGTACGTGGAGGCTCCATCGGAGGAGAGCGCCGACACGCCCGACGACACTCAGCTCTCCAACTTCTCCACCACTACTTTCCGTGGTGGAGAAGGGAGTCAGCCGGTTCAAGGCGGTGCTGGGCTAGTTCGGATGAGACCAGCTCGGCGCGCTCGGCCTGGTCCTCAACGCCATCGTGCTGTGGACGACGAAGTACATCAACGCCGCCGTCACCCAGCTCAAGGCGGAGGGCCACGAGATCCGCGACGAGGACGTCGCCCGGCTCTCCCCGCTCAAGCACAAGAACCTGAACCTGCTCGGCCGATACAGCTTCACCGCTAGCGTCCCGGCCGCCGGCGCCCTGCGCCCGCTGCGCGACCCGGACGCGCCCGAGCTGGACGAAGACGACGGCAACGGAGACTGACAAGAGGCTGTGGACGGTGGCCGGCTCTACAGGTCAGGCGCCTGCTCTACAGGTCCGTCAGGAGATCGTGCACGTGACGCCAGTCCGCTCGCACCCATCCGCTGATCCGCATCGCCTCCTTGAGCGCCTTGGCCGCCAGGTTCGGCTCGACCGCCTCGAAGGCGACGCTCCGGTCCGCGATGTCCCTGATGAGTTCGTCGGGGTCAGACGCCTCCAAGGCGCGGAGATCGGCGCGCGGTCGGGACGGCTCTGCCTGCGGTGTCCGGGGGGCGAACGGGACGACCGGCGGAGACGTCCGCTCTCCCGTCCGGGTGTCGGCGACGCAGGCGAGTGCCTGACGTCTCGTCTCAGTGGGCGTTTGAGGTAGGCAGATTGCCCTTGATGCCCTAGTAAGTTCCTCGCCAGGTTGGGGTGGTCTCGTCCGTTATGCGCTTGGCGAG
>NZ_JBSHNE010000127.1:0-903 GCF_053646035.1 Streptomyces sp. NPDC055287
GTCTCATTCCGAACCCCTTTTTAGCTTTTTATGGGATTTGAAGCTATTTAATAAAAAGACAGACCTCTTCGAGTTCATCATTTAGGCCATTTTTGGACCTTGCCACGTCCAGTTGGCCATCTTCTTCAGGTTCATGGCAGCGAAAGTAAGCATCGCCTGCATCGACAATTTTTTAAGTCCCCTTAACGTTGTCCAACGCATGCCATGCTTTTCTTTTCCATCTGCGAATACACGCTCAATGGTTTCTTTACGTTTGGCATAAATCTCTTTCACCTCTGCGTGATAGCGAAGATGGTCTGCCTCTTCTACGTATTCCTGCCAAATATGACGCGTCACCACTTTCTGGTGGTCTTTACTCTCCGTACATCTGGCTAAAAATGGGCATGTCGCACAAATCTGTTTTGGCGATTTGTACTCCCGATATCCTTCTTTATTCGTTGTCGAGTAGGCCAAGATCTCACCTGCCGGGCAAAGATAACAGTCAAAGTATTCGTCATACACATAGTCATGTTTTCGGAAAAAACCTTTTTTCGTACGTGGTCGTGTGTATGGCAAGGCAGGGGTCATCCCCTGTTCCAATAAGTAACGGGTAATCGCAGGAGTTTTGTACGCGGCATCTGCGGCGACCGCTTCAGGCTTTCCGACTCTCTCTATGACCTTTCCGACCAATGGCTCTAAAATCTGACTATCATGTGTGTTGCCAGGTGTGACCATGGTGCCAAGCACAAAACCGTTACGATCCGCGGCTGCGTGAAAAGAATAGGCGAACTGCTTCGTCCGTTCATCCTTCACATAGTAACCACTCTCTGGATCGGTGGTGCTTTCTTTGATTTCTTTCTTCTCTTCCTTCTCAAACTTGTCCGGAGGAAATGTTTTTTTTCCGTGATCTTCCCGGTCCTGGTT
>NZ_JBSHNE010000127.1:913-1618 GCF_053646035.1 Streptomyces sp. NPDC055287
GCTCGGCACTGATTAGCTTTTTCTCGGCAGCTTCCTTTAAGATGCGATAGAAAATCTGTTCAAACAGATCGGTATCTTTAAAACGGCGTTCATAGTTTTTTCCGAACGTAGAGAAATGAGGCACTTTATCGTGGAAACCATACCCAAGGAACCAGCGATAGGCCATATTGGTTTCCACTTGTTCAATCGTTTGGCGCATGGACCGGATTCCAAACGTGTATTGAAGGAAGGTCAATTTAATTAAGATGACAGGATCAATACTGGGACGACCGATTTCTGAATACATGTCCTTCACCAAGTCATAGATGAACGAAAAATCAAGTGCTGCCTCTATTTTACGAACCAAGTGGCTGGCCGGTACCAATTGATTTAACGTAATCATTTCTAATTGATCTCGTTGAATGGGATTATGTTTCGAAAGCATGTCAATCACCTCAAGTTATGTAGTACTTCCATTGTAAAATAAAAAAGACTGTAGGCAAACTGGATTTCTTCCAGTTTGTCTACAGTCTGAACAGCGCTATCAAAGCGCTGTTTTTTATATGGTAAACAATAATAAAGTCCTGGTTTAACCGGTGAATTTAGAACTATTTTTCATTTTTACCTTCATTTTAAATGTAATTTAAAGGAAGATCCTCCGGTATAATTTGTAAATTATTGAAAGAAGGTTCAAAAGGAAATGAAAAAAACACTCACCACTATTCC
>NZ_JBSHNE010000128.1:0-1560 GCF_053646035.1 Streptomyces sp. NPDC055287
CTAGTGCTGCTCCGCAGAAGTTCGTGGAGGGGTTTTGATGCTCCTGTTCAAGCGGTTTTGAGCGGAGTGCCGTCGTAGGTCCAGCGGTATGGCTTCGCGGTGAAGTTGTGGTTGATCACGTAACTCTGCAGCTTGTCGACGAGGTCGTCACGGCTGGAGAAGTCGCCGTGCCGCAGGACGCGGCGGGCCAGGGCGGAGAAGAGCAGCTCGACCTGGTTCAGCCAGGAGGCGTGCGGCGGGGTCCAGTGCACGTGCCAGCGTGGGTGCTCGGCCAGCCACTCCTTGGTGTGCTTGGCGGTGTGGGAGGAGCCGTTGTCCAACACCACGTGGATCTCCTGGTCCGGGGCGATGGCCTTGTCCAGCTGGTCCAGGAATCCGGTGAAGGTGACCGCGTTGTTGCGGGCGATGATCTCGGTGAGGACCTCGCCGCTGTTCACATCCAGGGCGGCGATCAGGGACGCGGTCCCGTGCCGGCGGTACTCGAACTCCTCAAGAGCCGACTTGCCCGGGGCCGCGGGTTTGCCGGGATGGCGTCGCGAGCGGGCGGCGATCGCGGTCATCTCGTCGATGGACAACACCACCGCGCCCTCGGGCGGATCCCGGTAGAGGTCGCAGATGCTGGCCGCCCGCTCCCAGAAGTCGGGCGTGTCACGGCGGGTGAGCCAGCCGCGCACCCGGTGCGGCTTGAGATCCAGGTCGGCCAGGATCCGGCCGACCTGGGAGGCCGAGATCGCAGCGAAGACGGTGCCCGCGACCTGCGCGGCGATCGTGCGGTGCGACCAGGTCGACTCCGGATGCGGGGGCGCGCTGGTGGCCGCCGCCACGATCGCCACCCGCACGTGGGGCCCGTAGCTACGGGGACGGCCCGCCCGCTTTGCGTCCTTGAGCCCTTCCATCCCCGCGGCGGCGAACCGGCCGCGCCACTTGCGCACCGTGTTCACACTGACCGCCAGCTCCCGCGCGATAGCCCCATTCGCGTCCCCGTCCGCCGCCGCGAGCACAATCCTCGCCCGCAGCACCTGTCTGACCTGCGACTTCAGCGACACCACCAGCCGTAGCAGAGCGTGGCGCGCCGACTCCTCCAACTCCACGGCCACCGCCCGATCGGTCTCACTCATCCCGCTCCCGTCCGCACCGGCCAAAGACGATGATCATGGCGTGGCGGGGGCGAACCCTGCAGGATGGGGTCCGTGCCAAAGAACCCGCCCGAGTCCATGCAGCATCACCTGCGCCAGCGCCTGAGGGCCCACGCGAAGGAACGCTGGCCGCAGCTGACCGGCGTCACCGTCCGCTACCGCACCGGATTCGCCTATGTGGAGGGCGAGTTGCCAGACGAGGAACCACTCCCGCTGTGCCGCCTGCGCTTCCAAGGTGTCCTGCACACCTGGGGCTTCGCCCTCTACCTAGCCAGCAGCGGCAAGTACCAGGACAACGTCCTACCCACCGGGCTGCCCTTCGGCTCCCCGGAAGAAGCCCTCGACTGCGCCTGCGGGCTCTACCTCTCCGACCCCACCACCTGATCAACGCCCCTCCACGAACTTCCGCGGAGCAGCACTAGGA
>NZ_JBSHNE010000129.1:0-1554 GCF_053646035.1 Streptomyces sp. NPDC055287
CATGACTATCCAGACGGCTGGGTAGCCGTAGGGGGATTTCAGTTCGGGCATGTGCTCGAAGTTCATGCCGTAGACGCCGACGATCATGGTGGGGATGGCGATGAGTGCGGCCCAGGCGCTGATGCGGCGCATGCGGACAGGGGGGGCACAGAGCTCCGCCGCAGAACCGGGGCATCCGTGGACAGGGGCCCGCTCACCTCGGCCTGGGGGCCCGTGACGTCCTGGACACCTTGCTGGTCCGCCCGAACCCGGTGGCGGAGTCAGCGCCGACAGGGCCCTTGACCGTGGCGGCGTCTTCCGGCACCCGCTCCGCTTCAAACGGCTGCCCCCGGACGCGACCGTCGCTGACGTGCCCCGGTTCGGCGTGGGCCCGGCCGCGGCTGCGGGATGACCGGCGGCCGCGACCCGGCCGCACAGACCCGCGACACCGTCCTGGGCACCGTGAAGATCGGCTCCTGGCTGCACCGACAGCTCACCGCATGCACCCGCCTCGAGACCGGCCAACACCACCTGCTCACCACGCTCGGCCTGTCCCCTCAAGCCAACCCGCTGGCCCCCGCACGCCGCTCCCGCCGCACCTTTGAGCAGACCGTCCAGCTCCTGGAACTCTTCCTCCACCGCGAACACCGCGCCCCCACCGCCCGCGAAACGATCACCGTGGACGGCGACACCGTCAAGATCGGCCCCCTGGTTCGCCAAGGCCCGCACCAAGCACCGCAGCCGCCAGCTCGACACCGGGCACCAACGTCTCGCGGCCGCTCTCTTCGACGGCGACTGGACGACGAAGACCGGCCCCAGCCTTCGCCTGGCCCGCAAGCCCACTCCCTCTGCTGGCCCGTCCAACCCACGCAACAACGTAGGACCACCTGACTCGGAGAATAGGCAGCCCGTGGATCCATAGCCATACCAGGTACCTACTAGGTACCATGAGGGTATGCCGTCCTTGAACATCACCTTCACCGACGAGGAACTCGAAGCGGTCCGCGCCGCCGCGGCCGCCGAGGGCAAGTCCCTCAAGCAGTTCGTCCACGACCTGCCCCTGCGCGAACAGCAACGCCTGCAGTTCGTCCGCTACGCCGTCTCCTGGAGCGAGACGCACCGCGACGAGTTCGACGACGCCTTCCCCGACGAGATGCCCCCCACCAACGCCCAGCGGGGAGCCGAAGCCGCCTGATGGTGCTCTACATCGACATCCCCTGGCTCCTGGACGTCCAGGACCAAGCCGTCCCCGAAGACGTGAGCGTCGCCGACTACTCCGCCCTCGTCGCCGCCGTCGCCCGCCACAAGACCCGCATCCCACGCCCCGCCACCGCCGACCCCGACCCCGCCTGGCGCGCCGCCGCCCTGCTCCACACCCTGGTACGCCTGCAGCCGCTGCCGTACCGCAACAGCCTCTACGCCTGCCAGGTCTCCGCCGCCTACATGCACGCCTCCGGCGAGGGCATCGACCCCCCGTACGGCGCGATGGTCGACCTGGTCCGCGACATCCAGGCCGGCAAGGCCAACGTCTACGAGGCAGCCGACCGCATCCGCTCCTGGCGTATTTGAGTGACC
>NZ_JBSHNE010000130.1:0-1521 GCF_053646035.1 Streptomyces sp. NPDC055287
CTCAACACCAACATGGGTGTGGCGTGGCACCGTTTCCTGGGCTTCCCGAACATCTGGTTCAAGCGTGAGGCGGACGGCGGTACGGCGCTGGGTGCGCTGCAGCCGATGACGTCGGGTGGCAAGGAGATCGACTTCGAGGACCCGGGTGAGGACGACACGTTCGGTGTCAGCCAGGTCGAGCAGTTCTCCTGGAAGGGCATTCTGGACTTCTCCACGTGTACCGAGTGCGGGCGCTGCCAGTCGCAGTGTCCGGCCTGGAACACGGGCAAGCCGTTGTCGCCGAAGTTGCTGATCATGTCGCTGCGCGACCACGCGCACGCCAAGGCCCCGTACCTGCTGGCGGGCGGCGGCAAGGACATGGAGGGCAACGAGAAGGCGACGGCCGAGCAGCTCCAGGACGTTCCGGCGGCGGCGCTGGCGGAGGCCGAGCGGCCGTTGATCGGCACGCTCGAGGAGAACGGTGTCATCGACCCGGACGTGCTGTGGTCGTGCACGACGTGCGGTGCGTGTGTGGAGCAGTGCCCGGTCGACATCGAGCACATCGATCACATCGTCGACATGCGCCGCTACCAGGTGATGATCGAGTCGGCCTTCCCCTCGGAGGCCGGCACGATGCTCAAGAACCTGGAGAAGAAGGGCAACCCCTGGGGTCTGGCCAAGAAGCAGCGGGTGGAGTGGACGAAGGAAGTCGACTTCGAGGTGCCGATCGTCGGCAAGGACCTCGAGGACCTGTCCGAGGTCGAGTACCTGTACTGGGTGGGCTGCGCCGGAGCCCTGGAGGACCGGGCGAAGAAGACCACGAAGGCCTTCGCCGAGCTGCTGCACATCGCGGGCGTGAAGTTCGCGATCATGGGCGGGGACGAGAAGTGCACGGGTGACTCGGCCCGCCGCCTGGGCAACGAGCCGCTGTTCCAGCAGCTCGGCCAGGAGAACGTGGCGATGCTGAACATGGCGTACGGGGAGGACGAGGACGATCCGGCGACGCAAAAGCCGAAGGCGTCGAAGAAGATCGTCGCGACCTGCCCGCACTGCTTCAACACGATCGCCAACGAGTACCCGCAGCTGGGTGGCGAGTTCGAGGTCATCCACCACACGCAGCTGCTCCAGCACCTGATCGACGAGGGCAAGCTCATCCCCGTCACCCCGGTCGAGGGTCTGATCACGTACCACGACCCGTGCTACCTGGGCCGCCACAACAAGGTCTACACGCCGCCGCGCGAGATCATGTCGGCCGTCCCGGGCCTGCGCCAGCAGGAGATGCACCGCCACAAGGAACGCGGCTTCTGCTGCGGCGCCGGCGGCGCGCGCATGTGGATGGAGGAGCGCATCGGCAAGCGCATCAACACCGAACGCGTCGACGAGGCCCTGTCCCTCAACCCGGACATCGTCTCCACCGCCTGCCCCTTCTGCCTCGTCATGCTCACCGACTCCGTCAACGGCAAGAAGAACGACGGCAAGGCCAAGGAGTCCCTCCAGGTCGTGGACGTGGCGCAGCTGCTCCTCGACTCGGTGAGGACCCCG
>NZ_JBSHNE010000131.1:0-1466 GCF_053646035.1 Streptomyces sp. NPDC055287
GCCAACACCCGACGGCCATTCCTCCGCGCATCCGAAAGCCGCTCCACCAACAACAACCCCACACCCTCCGACCACCCCGTACCATCCGCAGAGGCCGCGAACGGCTTGCAACGACCGTCGGGCGCCAGCCCGCGCTGGCGGGAGAACTCGATGTAGGTCAGCGGTGAGGACATCACGGTGACGCCACCGGCGATGGCCAGGTCGCACTCGCCGGAGCGCAGTGCGTTGGCGGCCATGTGGAGGGCGACCAGCGAGGACGAGCACGCGGTGTCCACCGTCACGGCGGGGCCTTCGAGACCAAGGGTGTAGGACACCCGCCCGGACGCCACGCTCCCGGCGATGCCGGCCGCCAGATAACCCTCCAGGTCATCCGGAATGTTCTGCGCGCCGGCGCCGTAGTCGTGGTACATCACGCCGGTGAAGACACCGGTCCGGCTGCCCCGCAGTGTGGCGGGCACGATGCCGGCGTTCTCCACGGTCTCCCACGCCGTCTCCAGCAGGAGTCGCTGCTGGGGGTCCGTAGCGAGCGCCTCACGCGGCGACATCCCGAAGAACTCGGCATCGAACTGATCCGCGTCATGCAGGAAACCACCCTCACGGGCATACGTCTTGCCCACCCGCGCGGGATCGGGATCATACAGATCCTCGACATCCCAGCCCCTATTGACCGGGAACGGCGAAACCGCGTCCACCCCACCCGCCACCAGCCGCCACAGATCCTCCGGCGAGGACACCCCACCCGGATAACGACAGCCCATGGCCACGATCGCGATGGGCTCGTCGGGCGTAGCGAGGGCGGGAGCCGGGGTGAGGGAGGCAGTGCCGTACGCCGTGCGGGTCTCACCGCCCGGTATCTCACGCGTCAGATGTGCCGCTAGGGCCGCGGGGTTGGGGTAGTCGAAGACGAGCGTGGTGGGCAGCCGCAGGCCCGTCGCCGTGTTGAGCCGGTTACGCAGCTCTACGGCGGTCAGCGAGTCGAACCCCAGCTCCTGGAACGGCCGTTCCGCCTCGACCGCACCCGGATCGGCGTGGCCCAGGACGCCGGCCACCTGCGTACGTACGAGATCGGTGATCGTACGCTCCCGGTCGGCCGGGCTGAGACTGGCCAGCCGGTCCGTCAGCGACGCATCGCCGGATATTCGGCCAGGGCCGGCGGCTCGGCGGGGGGCTGCGGGAACCAGTCCGCGGAACAGAGGCAGCGTCTCGGCTCCCTGCTTGCGCAGGGCGTTGGTGTCGAGGCGGGTGACCCCGAGGACCGCTTCACCGGTCGCGAACGCCGCGTCGAACAGCTCCATCGCGTCCCCGGACGAAAGAGGCAGCAGGCCCCATCGGGCCATGCGCGTGCGGTCGGTGCCGGTGAGTCCGCCGGTGAGCGCACTGGATTCCTCCCACAGGCCCCACGCCAGCGAAAGCGCGGGCAGGCCACTCGACCGGCGATGGACTGCGAGCGCGTCCAGGAACGTGTT
>NZ_JBSHNE010000132.1:0-1418 GCF_053646035.1 Streptomyces sp. NPDC055287
AAACGGCCTAGTAGTGCTTCGTTACGTCGTGTGATCTTGCCAGGTGAGGGGCAGCTTCTGGTTATGAAGCTGGGGGAGGTGGAACGGCTCCGGGGTGAGTTGGCGGAGTTCGTTGCTGATGTATTCGGTTCGTTGGTGCGGCGGGATCAGCGGCGGTGGGGGGAGTGTTATGTGCGGGGTCTGATGCTGGACGGTCGGCGCAAGTCGATCCAGCCGATGTCCGAGCGTCTGCCGGACGGAAACATGCAGGCTTTACAGCAGTTCGTGAACCAGTCGCCGTGGCAGTGGGCGCCGGTGCGGCAGCGGATCGCCGAGCGATTGTGTGAGGCGATCCGGCCTGAGGTGTGGGTAGTTGACGATGTGTCGTTTCCCAAGTGCGGCAGGGCTTCGGTGGGGGTGGCCCGGCAGTACTGCGGAGCGTTGGGCAAGCGGGCGAACTGCCAGGTCGCGGTCAGCGTGCATGCGGCCACCGACACGGCATCGTGTCCGCTGGAGTGGGAGCTGTTCCTGCCCGAGGAGTGGACGGCGGACGACAGCCGGCGGCAGCGGGCCGGCGTCCCGGACGAGGTCGGGTATGTGTCCAAGACCCGTCTGGCCCTCAAAGTGCTCGACGGGCTCGCCGAGCAGGGTCTTGCGGTGCCGGTGATCGTGGCGGACGCCGGTTATGGCCGCAGCGTCTCCTTGCGCCTCGCGCTGGAAGAACGCGGCTGGTCCTACGTCATGGCGGTCGACCCCAAGGAGATCGCCCGCCCGGCCGCGGCCGAGCCGTATCAGCCCGTCTATGGCGGGCTGGGGCCGCCGACACTGCCCCGCTATCGCGAGCCTGCCCGACCTTTGAGCACGTTCATCGACACGGCTACCGCGTTTGAGGAGGTCGTCTGGCGGCAGGGCAGCAAAGGGAGGATGACCTCGCGCTTCGCCTTGATCCAGGTGCGGCCGTCGGGCAAGGAAGCCTGCCGCACCGCCCAGGAACAGGCAGGTGGACGCAGCCGGTGGGACGGCGTTCTGCCGCTGAGAACCCTGCTGGTCGAACAACCCGACGACGCGGACGAGCCGACCGGTTACTGGATGACCAACCTGCCCGGCACCACATCGATCGCCGACTTGGTGCGGTGGGCCAAGATGCGTTGGCGCATCGAGCACGACTACCGCGAACTGAAACACGGTCTGGGCCTGGACCACTTCGAAGGCCGCACCTGGCGCGGCTGGCACCACCACGTCACCCTCGTCACCGCCGCCCAGGCCTTCCTCACCCTCCGGCGGCTCGACCCAAAAGCCCACACGCCGGTCTGACCCTCTACCAAGTCCTGGACACCCTCCAGGACCTGCTGAGGTGCTGGACCGGCACCTGCACCACCTGTGGCCGCCCGCTCACCACAAGAAGGACCAGACCTAGAAACCTAACGAAGCACTACTAG
>NZ_JBSHNE010000133.1:0-1418 GCF_053646035.1 Streptomyces sp. NPDC055287
GCCCATGCAGCTGTTTTGAATCTGCAAAGCTTCGCTCTATTTTTTCTTTTCTTTTTTTGTAGAGGTTTTTTCCTGAAACAGACAAGCGATTTTGTCTGACCTTTTCTTTATGTTCTTCCCATACATGTCGAGTAATCACTTTCTGCCGAGTCTTTGATTTTGTACAGTTTTCAAGCAGTGGGCATGAGGAACATATTTCAGGATTTGATTTATATGACCGGTAGCCTTTTCGGTCAGTTGTTGAGTATGTAAGTGTTTGGTGATTTGGACAAATGTATCTGTCTTGTTCACTGTCATAATGAAATTTCCATTTTGGAAACAAGCCTCGGATAGGGTGATAACGTCTATGTGCGATGACACCAAAGATTTGGCGGTCAGATAATCCTTTACAGATCGGAGTCGTTAAATATCCGGAATCAAGGGCGACGGCTTCTACTTGAAAACCAAATCGTGCGATTTGGTGGTCTAATCGGTCAAGATAAGGCACAGAATCATGGACATTTCCAGGTGTGACGTAGGCATCGGTGATAATGTTGTATTTCATATCTGTTGTGCGGTGATCTAAATAGAAAAAACCTTCTGGTTTGTTTTCACGATACAGATAGCCACTTTCCGGATCGGTTGTACTGTGGCGGATCTCTTTTTCAGCTTTCACCTCCTCTTTGGCTGTTAATGGCTTTTTTCCGTGTTCCTCCCGATCCTCTTGAATGGCTTCATTTAAATCCTTGATATAGTTTTGGGTATCCTGCGCAATTGTTTTTCTTGTGTATTTATGCTTGTTGGCATTGGCTTTAAGGTGTGTAGAGTCGGTGAATAGGACTCGTCCGCCCACCATGTCATGATTGATGGCCTGGAGAACGATCTCATCAAAAATGTCTTGGAAGATGGTTGTATCTTTAAAGCGTGTGCGTCTGTTCCAGCTGATGGTGGAGTGGTGTGGAACCGGGTCGTTTATGTTCAATCCGAGAAACCATCTGTACGCCATATTGTAGTAAATTTCTTTTTCAAGCTGTCTTTCTGAACGGATACCATAGAGGTATCCGATAAACATCATTTTAAATAAAATAAGCGGATCAAGTGAGGGGCGGCCTTTGTTTTCACTGTAGTAAGGTTTCACCTTTTCAATGATGAAAGAGAAGTCTATGTGTTTATCAATTTTCCGAAGCAGGTGATCCTCTTCAACGAGTTGGTCAAGCAGAACAAATTCGGCTGTGTTTTGAGAAGAGTTTCGTGTGTGGAACATGAGAAAGACACCGTCCTTTTAAGTCTTTCTTTTATTTTATTACAGAAGAATGGATATTTTAAGGAAAAATAAAGGCTGTCGAGATTTTCTCGACAGCCTGAGAAGACAGCCTTTTACCGGCTGTCTTCTCTTGCAATTTCATCCTTTACTGCGTGCAATGTATAAAGGACTGACT
>NZ_JBSHNE010000134.1:0-1376 GCF_053646035.1 Streptomyces sp. NPDC055287
CTAGGGCGTGTTTCGAAAGTGCGGTGATCTGGGAGCATGGTGCGATGGATCATGTTCGGCAGATAGTCAGTTCTGGCTCGCCACTCGAACCCCAAATCGGTTTTTCCCGGGCAATCCGCAAAGGGGTGCACGTCGCAGTCGCTGGGACTGCTCCCATCGGGGACGACGGGACGACCGTGGGGCGAGGCGACGTCTATGCCCAGACTGTCAGGTGTCTGGACATCGCAGACGCCGCACTGAAGGCAACGGGGGCGTCACTGGAGGACGTCGTGCGGACCCGCATCATGCTCACCGACGTGACTCGTTGGAAAGAAGCCGCGCGAGCGCACGGGGAGCGGTTCGCGTCTGTCCGTCCGGCCTGCACCTTCGTTGAGGTCTCACGCTTCATCGATCCCGAATGGCTCGTTGAAGTGGAGCTTGACGCCATCCTCGACTGACTCCCGAAAGTGCTGGTCACAGCCACTCGTTGATGGCCGCGATCAGCACTGTGGCTTCGTAGCGGACGGCGAGCTTGTCATACCTGGTGGCCACTGCGCGGTGGCGCTTGAGGCGATTGATCCCGCACTCCACCGCGTGGCGCTCTTTGTAGTCCTCCTTGTCGAACTTCGGGGGCCGTCCGCCGAGGGAGCCGCGCTTCTTGCGGTTGGCGATCTGGTCGCGCTTCTGCGGGATGGTGCAGCGGATGCCGCGTCGGCGCAGGTAGTCGCGATTAGCGCGGGAGCCGTACGCCTTGTCGGCGCGGACCCTGTTCGGGCGGGTGCGCGGTCGTCCCGGGCCGAGCCGGAGAACCCTGATGCGGCCCAGGACGACCTGGAACTGCGGGGAGTCACCGCGTTGTCCGGCCGTGATCACCAGGGACATCGGCTTCTGGGCTTGCTCGACTGCGAGGTGGATCTTGGTCGTCAGTCCGCCGCGTGAGCGCCCGAGGCCGTGGTCGTCGGGCTCGGTGAACACACCGCCGGGCGGCTCGACCTGCAGATCCCCTTTTTGCGGGCGCCGGCCGCGTGCTGGTGGGCGCGAGCGATCGTGGAGTCCACCGAGATGTCCCAGGAGATCAGCCCCCTCGCATCGGCGCGCGCCTGGAGCTGCTCGAAGATCCGGTGCCACGTGCCGTCCCGCTGCCAGCGGCGGAAGAGCCCGTACACCGTCTCCCACGGCCCGTACTGCACGGGCAGGTCTCGCCACGGGACGCCAGCCCGTGTGCGGAACCGTATCCCGTCGATCAGCTGCCGCTTGCTGTGAACCGGTGGCCTACCAGGCTTGATGCCTATCGGCAACAACGGTTCCAGCACTGCCCACTGTGCGTCTGTCAGATCTCCCCGAGCCACGAAACAAGATCATCCCAGACCTTGATCCACTTCTGAAACAGGCCCTAG
>NZ_JBSHNE010000135.1:0-1334 GCF_053646035.1 Streptomyces sp. NPDC055287
TGTGGTGCCTGGGGTGGTGCCGTGGGTGGTGTCGGGTCGTGGTGTTGGTGGGTTGCGGGGGCAGGCGGCTGGGTTGTTGTCGCGGGTTGAGGGTGATGGTGGGTTGTCGGCGGTGGATGTGGGGTGGTCTTTGGCGTCGGGTCGGGCGGGGTTTGAGCATCGTGCGGTGGTGGTGGGTGGTGGTCGTGAGGAGTTGGTTGCTGGTGTGGGTGGGTTGGTGCGGGGTGGGGGTGGTGGGGGTGTGATTGAGGGCCCGGTGGGTGGTGTGCTGGGTGGTGGTCTGGCTGTGTTGTTTTCTGGTCAGGGTTCTCAGCGGGTGGGGATGGGTCGTGAGTTGTATGGCCGGTTCCCGGTGTTTGCTGGGGCGTTTGATGAGGTGTGTGGGGTGTTGGACCGGGAGTTGGCCGGTTATGTGGGGTGTGGGGTGGGTGATGTCGTCTTTGGTGTGGGCGGCGGTGTGGGTTTGTTGGATGAGACGGTGTTTACGCAGGCTGGTTTGTTTGCGGTGGAGTGGGCGTTGTTCCGGTTGTTGGAGTCGTGGGGTGTGCGGCCGGATTTTGTGGGTGGGCATTCGGTTGGTGAGTTGGTTGCTGCGTGTGTTGCTGGTGTGTGGTCGTTGGAGGATGCGGCGCGGTTGGTTGCTGCGCGTGGTCGGTTGATGCAGGGGTTGCCGTCGGGTGGGGCGATGGTGGCGGTGGAGGCGGGTGAGGAGGAGGTTGCGGGGTTGTTGGCGGGTTGTGGTGGTCGTGTGGTGGTTGCGGCTGTCAATGGTCCGTTGTCGGTGGTGGTTTCGGGTGAGGTGGGTGCGGTTGTTGAGGTTGAGGGGGTGTTGCGGGGGCGGGGTCGTAGGACGAAGCGGTTGTCGGTGTCGCATGCGTTTCATTCGCCGTTGGTGGATGGGATGCTTGATGAGTTTCGTGTGGTTGCGGAGGGTTTGACGTATCGGGTTCCTGGGATTCCTGTGGTGTCGAATGTGAGTGGTGGGGTGGTTTCGGCTGGGGAGTTGTGTTCGGCGGATTATTGGGTGCGTCATGTGCGTGAGGCGGTGCGTTTCGCGGATGGTGTGCGGGCGTTGTCGGCGTGTGGTGTGTCGGTGTTTGTTGAGTTGGGTCCTGATGGTGTGTTGAGTGGGTTGGGCGCGGAGTCGGTGCCTGATGGTGTGTTTGTGCCGGTGTTGCGTGGTGGGCGGTCGGAGGAGCGGTCGTTCGTTTCGGGTGTGGCGCGGGCGTGGGTGTGTGGTGTGTCTGTTGATTGGTCGGGGGTGTTCGGGGGGACGGGTGCGTCCCGGGTGGATCTGCCGACGTATGCCTTCCAACGCAACCGCTACTGGCTGG
>NZ_JBSHNE010000136.1:0-1312 GCF_053646035.1 Streptomyces sp. NPDC055287
GGGAGGTCAACTAAGGTTGACTCATGACTGGAGTTGATATTTCGTCGATCACCGAGAACGCCGATCCCGTCGAAGCACTGCGCGAGGCAGCCGCGCTGCGCCACCGCCTGGAAGGACAGGAAGAGGTTCTGGTGCACCGGGCGCGGGTGGCAGGGACCACGTGGACGCAGATCGCTGAGGCGCTGGGGGTCTCAAAGCAGGCCGTACACAAGAAGTACGGCGGCCGACGCCTGTTCGGCCGGACGGAGGCCTGACGATCATGACCTCGCTCCTCGATGATCTGGTACGACGAACGGCGGAGCGGCTCGGTGCCCGACAGCGTGGCGTCGTCGTGGTGGGTGCCGTCCGGGGCGGGCAGTCCGCACTGCACGGCGCAGACCCCGGCACGCTGTTCGAGATCGGTTCCCTCACCAAGACGTTCACCGCGCTGGCCCTGGCCCAGCTCACCGTGCGTGGCGCCGTGGGGCTGGACCAACCGCTTCGCGACCTGCTACCCCGCGACATCACGGCTCCCGAACGCGGCGGTGAGGTCATCAAGCTGGCTCACCTGACCTGCCACACCTCCGGCCTGCCCCGGTTGCCCAAAAGCCTCCTGCCGCGAGGCCTGTTCCGATCGGACCCCTACGCCGGCTGCACGGGCGAACTCCTGCTGGACGGATTGCGGCGCACCCGTTTGCGGTCGGTGCCCGGTACCCGCTTCCGCTACTCCAACTTCGGCGCCGGCCTACTCGGGCTCGCCCTGGCACGCCACACCGGCACCGACTACGACGCGCTTATTCAGGCCGAGATCTGTCGGCCCCTCGGCATGACCGACACTCACGTGGTTCTCGACCCCGGACGCACCGCACGACTGGCCGCCGGCCACTCCCGCACCGGCCGCCCCCGCCCGCCCTGGCACCTGGCCGCCCTCGCCGGCGCCGGCGGCCTGCACTCCACCGTGCCCGACCTGCTCACGCTGGCCCGGGCCCAGATCGGCCCCGCACCCGAAGAACTCGCCGAAGCCATCGCTCTCACCCACACCACCGCCCACCGCATCAACGCCAGAGCCGTTGTTCATCCCGGCTGGATCTCGGCCTACCTGCCCCGCAGCCAGCACCGGATCCTGTTCCACACCGGCGGCACCGGCGGCTACCGCAGCCTGCTGGCCATAGCCCCCGAACGCCAGGCTGCAGTCGTCATCCTCAACGCCAACACTCGACCCGTGGACCGTCCCGGCCTCAACCTGCTCGCACAGGTCATCGGCTCCGGACCCGGTCCGGACCCCGTCCCGGCCGCCACCGGCGCCTGACCCGGGGGCGGCCCACACCGACAG
>NZ_JBSHNE010000137.1:0-1240 GCF_053646035.1 Streptomyces sp. NPDC055287
ACCTTATTCAAATTGTACAGAAGTAACCGATTCAGTCGCGTCCTTTTTGTATGCAGAAGAAAAACCGCTGGCCACAGGGGACTGACCCCCGTTTTTGAGACAGGGATCAAAACACCTTTTAAACAGCCAATTGCCGATAATTTATCGGTGATTGGTTGTTTAGTTTCGTTTGAATACGAATATTGTTATAATAATGAATGTATTCTATGACAGTGCGTTCTACGATGGCGGTCGTGGTTCGATCAATGCTGTTAAGATAGAACGTTTCAGACTTTAGTGAGGAATGAAACGATTCGATGGAGGCATTATCAGCGGGTGTCCCTTTGCGGGACATGCTCATGGTAATGCCTTTTGTTTTAACAGCTTTCTGATACTCGTAAGATGTATACACAGATCCTTGGTCACTATGTAACACGCAGTTCTCAGGCAGTGTTGGCAGTTGATCAAGTGTGTGTAAGACAAAGTCTGTGTCCTGCTTATCTCCAATCGTAAAAGCAATCACTTCTCCATTATATACATCCAATATACTGGAAAGGTACAATTGTTTCTGTCCATAAGGCAAATACGTGATGTCTGTTACTAGTTTTTCAAGAGGATGATCAGACTGAAAGTTCCTATCTAATATATTGTCGACCACGGCATATGGCTGCCCATTCTTCTTGCGCTTTTTCACCTTAACCCGGCACTGCCACTGATTTTTCTGCATAATACGCTGAACCGTTTTATGGTTAATACACATTCTCTTTTTTAATATAGCTGTGATTTTTCGATATCCATATCGATACTGGTGCTCTCGGCACAACGTGCCGATTTGTTTTTCTAAATGGCGCTTGGGATGATCTTTCTTCAGATTCTTCTTCCAACGATAATAAGACGAGCGAGAGATACCTAAATGAATACAGATATCCTGCACGGTCATTGTGCTGTGCAATTCTTCTACAAGTTCGACTGACGTTTGGCTATCAACTTCCTTTCCAATTCGTTGTACTTTTTTAACACTTCATTCTGTTGTCTCAGATATCGATTCTCTGCCTGCAGTTTCTCTAATTCGGAAGAATACTCCGGACCTTTTCCATAAGTGTATTGCTTACCAACAGGCTGTTCAAATCGATGTGTATCACCAGCCTTATACCATCTGACCCATGTCTTAATCTGCGTATTATTTTTGATATTCAACTCCTGCATGATCTCTTTCATAGGTACGCCTGCCAATCTCATTTCTACAGCCTTCTGTTTCACT
>NZ_JBSHNE010000138.1:0-1231 GCF_053646035.1 Streptomyces sp. NPDC055287
GGCCGGCTGCACACTCGTGGTGTTCCGGTCGACTGGCAGGCGTACTTCGCCACGTCCGGAGCCCGGCACGTCGACCTCCCCACCTACGCCTTCCAGAACGCGCGTCACTGGCTGGAGTCCGTCGCTGTTCCCGGCGACGCGGCCAGCCTCGGGCTCGCCGCGTCCGCCCACCCGCTCTTCGGCGCGGCGGTCACCGTCGCCGGCGGTGGGGACACGCTGTTCACCAGCCGCATCTCTCTCACCACCCACCCCTGGCTGGCCGGCCACACCGTCCTGGACACCCGGCTCTTCCCCGGCACGGGGTTCGTCGAGCTCGCCGCACAGGCCGGTGAGGAGGTGGGAGCCGGCCGGGTGGAGGAGCTGACGTTGTCGGCTCCGCTCGTGCTGCCGGAGCGGGGCGCCGTACAACTGCAGATCGTCGTCGGCGGGGCAGACGACTCCGGTCGCCGCGGTCTGGAGATCTATGCGCGGCCCGACGGGGAAGCTGACGAGCCGGCGTGGACGCTGCACGCCAGTGGCTCGCTGATCGCACCGGAGGAGCCGGCTGTGGGGGAGGCTTTGGCGGTGTGGCCGCCGGCCGGCGCCGACGAGGTGGACCTCGACGACGTCTACGACCGGCTGACGGAACAGGGATACGCGTACGGCCCCGCCTTCCGGAATCTGCGCAGGCTCTGGAAGGCCGGGGGCGAGCTCTTCGCGGACGTCGCCCTGGCTGGTGAACAGACTGAACAGACTCCGGACTCCGGGTTCTTCGGGCTGCACCCCGCACTGCTGGACGCCGCCCTGCACTCCCTGCTGCCGGGCGTCGCCGACGAGACCGGGCAGGAGGGATTCCCGTTCGCCTGGTCGGGAGTCACGCTTCACGCCGTGGGTGCGCAGGCCCTGCGCGTACGCCTCACGCCCACCGGCACGGAATCGTTCGCACTCACCGTCGCCGACGGTGTCGGCGCTCCGGTGGCGACGATTGACTCCCTTGCTCTGCGGCCGCTCTCGAAGGAAGCACTGCGCGAGGCCGGAAGCCCTGCCCGCGACGGCCTGCTCGGCCTGCGGTGGACTGCCCTTCCCGCCCGCGAGGAACCGTTGGCCGGCGAGGACTGGATGGTGGTGGAGGAGAGCTCCGGCCTTGGCGAGTGGTCCGGGAGTGTGCCGCCGGTGGTGGTTCTTCCGTTGGTGCCGGGGTCTGGTGAGCCAGGTGGGTCTGGTGGCTCTGGTGGGTCGGTTGATGTGGCGG
>NZ_JBSHNE010000139.1:0-1197 GCF_053646035.1 Streptomyces sp. NPDC055287
GTCCATTGTAGCACGTGTGTAGCCCAGGTCATAAGGGGCATGATGATTTGACGTCATCCCCACCTTCCTCCGGTTTGTCACCGGCAGTCACCTTAGAGTGCCCAACTGAATGCTGGCAACTAAGATCAAGGGTTGCGCTCGTTGCGGGACTTAACCCAACATCTCACGACACGAGCTGACGACAACCATGCACCACCTGTCACTCTGCCCCCGAAGGGGACGTCCTATCTCTAGGATTGTCAGAGGATGTCAAGACCTGGTAAGGTTCTTCGCGTTGCTTCGAATTAAACCACATGCTCCACCGCTTGTGCGGGCCCCCGTCAATTCCTTTGAGTTTCAGTCTTGCGACCGTACTCCCCAGGCGGAGTGCTTAATGCGTTAGCTGCAGCACTAAGGGGCGGAAACCCCCTAACACTTAGCACTCATCGTTTACGGCGTGGACTACCAGGGTATCTAATCCTGTTCGCTCCCCACGCTTTCGCTCCTCAGCGTCAGTTACAGACCAGAGAGTCGCCTTCGCCACTGGTGTTCCTCCACATCTCTACGCATTTCACCGCTACACGTGGAATTCCACTCTCCTCTTCTGCACTCAAGTTCCCCAGTTTCCAATGACCCTCCCCGGTTGAGCCGGGGGCTTTCACATCAGACTTAAGAAACCGCCTGCGAGCCCTTTACGCCCAATAATTCCGGACAACGCTTGCCACCTACGTATTACCGCGGCTGCTGGCACGTAGTTAGCCGTGGCTTTCTGGTTAGGTACCGTCAAGGTACCGCCCTATTTGAACGGTACTTGTTCTTCCCTAACAACAGAGCTTTACGATCCGAAAACCTTCATCACTCACGCGGCGTTGCTCCGTCAGACTTTCGTCCATTGCGGAAGATTCCCTACTGCTGCCTCCCGTAGGAGTCTGGGCCGTGTCTCAGTCCCAGTGTGGCCGATCACCCTCTCAGGTCGGCTACGCATCGTTGCCTTGGTGAGCCGTTACCTCACCAACTAGCTAATGCGCCGCGGGTCCATCTGTAAGTGGTAGCCGAAGCCACCTTTTATGTTTGAACCATGCGGTTCAAACAACCATCCGGTATTAGCCCCGGTTTCCCGGAGTTATCCCAGTCTTACAGGCAGGTTACCCACGTGTTACTCACCCGTCCGCCGCTAACATCAGGGAGCAAGCTCCCATCTGTCCGCTCGACTTGCAT
>NZ_JBSHNE010000140.1:0-1196 GCF_053646035.1 Streptomyces sp. NPDC055287
TAGGGGCCCCGAACGCGCGCGATGGAATCCCGCAGAGTTGCACGCGTCGCCTGGGTCAACTGCGGTGGTGAACCTCGGGTCACGGACTCGGTGAGGTGAAGCGCGGCGGTTCCGGGTTCACCTGGGTGGGCGGTGCTGGGGGTCAGAGCCAGGAGCCTTCCAGGGCGCGGCGGACGCCGGCGAGGGCGTAGCGGCGTACGGCCATGATGGTGTCGATGCCGACGTCGCGGCGGACCGGGCGAGGACGGTGTCGACGACTCCTGGTCGGGTATGGCGGGGCGGGGGCATCACCGCATAGCCCCCCCGCAGGCCGGAGAGCCTCAACCCTGAGCTTTTCGGCCGTAAAGTTTCGGCTTCGGCCCGAACGTGCGGTGGTCCGTTGATCGGGGGATCGTGGAACTACGGTTCGTGCCGCCCGTCTGGCTTGCGCTGAGCAGTCGAAGTCCTCCGCAGGCGTCTGCCCGTCAGCCGTCAGGCCCTGCTCGCCCTGGCCCATCTGCGGTGCGGTGACACTTACGCCCAGCTCGCTGCTGGGCTCCGGCGGATGGTCCGCCGGAGCCCAGACGTGTTCAGGAGTTGGTGCTGGTGGCGTTCGTCAGCACCTGCTGCAGTTGTTTCTAGCTCGGGTGCACCGGCCGGGCCGTGCGGGGTGCGGTAGAGCCGGCAAGGCGACCGACGCAGTGGCGCCCGGCGAACTGGTCGGCCGTCGACGAGAATCGTCGGGGAGCCCGTCATGCCGGACCGTTCAGCCTCGGCCAGGCTGTCGATCAGTCCGCCACCACCAGGACCTCGATCTCCGTGTCTCCAGGATCGTGCACCACCGCCCCCAAAAGGCCAGGTCCCCGGACAGCGCCGGGGTAGGGGCGCGTCGTCGGCGTGTGCTGCGCGGGCTCGGCCGGGCGCGTGCGCTGGATTGTTTGGGGCGGGCGGGCCACCCTTGTAGGTGTGCCCGCCGCCGAGCTGCCCTTTTGACTCCCGAGCGGCGGGTGCACCCACGTGGTGGCTGGTAGGCGGGGTTTAGCCGGGCCAGGTGCCGGTCAGGCGTTGCACCGCGGTGGCGCCGCCGCGGTCGAGGGCGGCTTTGGCGGCGGCGAAGATCGCGCCTTGGACGGTGGCGGCGAGCAGGATCTCCTGCCACCCGCGGTCCTGGTCGGTGGCGTCGGGGGCGTCTTCGTCGTGGCCGATGACTTTCCAGA
>NZ_JBSHNE010000141.1:0-1137 GCF_053646035.1 Streptomyces sp. NPDC055287
GTGTCGTGATCAGTTGTTGTTCAAACTCGGCTGGTGTGCGGTAGCCGAGCGCGGAGTGGCGGCGGCGCCGGTTGTAGTAGGAAAGCCAGCGGAACAGCTCGAGTCGGGTCTGTGCCTTTGAGGTCCAGCGGCGTCCGTGGAGCAATTCGCGCTTGAGGCCCTGGAAGAACGACTCGGCGAGGGCGTTGTCGTAGCTCGAGCCCACTCGGCCCATGCTGCGGCGGATGCCGTGCCGGCGGCAGACGTCGGCGAAGGCGGCCGCGCTGTATTGGGCGCCTCTGTCGGTGTGGAAGACGACGCCGTGGACCCGGCCGCCGCGGGCGGCCACGGCCGTCTCGATCGCGTCGGTGACCAGCGAGGTGCGCATGTGGTCGGCGATCGACCAGCCCACGACCTTCCTCGAGTAGATGTCGATCACCGTGGCGAGGTAGAGCCACGTCGAACCGACGGCTATGTAAGTGATGTCGCCGCACCACCTGGTGTTCAGGGCGTCCGCGGTGAAGTCGCGCATCACCAGGTCCGGCGCGGGCGCCGCGGTCCTGTCCGCGATCGTCGTCCGCTTCTTCTTCCGCAGGTGGCGGCCGACGATGTGATTGGTCCGCATCAGCCGGGTGACGCGCTTGCGGTTGATCCTGTGCCCTCTCGCCCGCAGCTCGGCATGGACGCGCGGGGCGCCGTAGGCGCCATGGTGCTCGGTGTGGATGGCGCGGATCTCACTCACGGTCCGCTTCTCCTCGGCCTGGCGCTCGGCACGGGCCTGCTCGGTGGCCAGATGCCGGTAGTAGCCGGCGCGGGACGCCCCGAGCACCCGGCAGATCCGCTTGACGCCGAAGTCGGCGCGGTTGTCGGAGATGAAGTCCCAGCGGCAGGATCTCACTTCACCTCCCGAGCGAAATAGGCGGCTGCCCGGCGCAGGATCTCGCGCTCCAGCCGCCACTCCTGCTCGGCTTTGAGCAGCCTGGCGTTCTCAGCCCGCAGCCGGCCCAGTTCCTCTGCCGCACTGACGCTTCCGGCGCGGCCCTCGGGCACCGCCTGGGCCTCGTCCTTGCGGACCCACGTCCGCAGCGACTCCGCGGTGATACCGAGATCCGCGGCCACGGCGGCGTACGTCCGATTCCCGGCTGCGGCGCGGTAGAG
>NZ_JBSHNE010000142.1:0-1069 GCF_053646035.1 Streptomyces sp. NPDC055287
GCCGCTGACGGCAGCGTGATCGTGGACATCGACGGCGTGCTGGTCCTCGCGCACTCCGAGAAGCAGGACGCCACCGCGACCTGGAAGAAGACCTTCGGCCACCATCCTCTCGTCGCGTTCGTCGACCACGGCCAGGCCGGTTCCGGGGAACCGGTGGCCGCGCTGCTGCGGCCCGGCAACGCAGGCTCCAACACCGCCACCGATCACATCACCACCACTGGGCTCGCCCTGGCCCAACTCCCCAGACACCTGCGGCGGGGCCGGCAGACACTGATCCGCACCGACTCCGCCGGCGGCACCCACGCCTTCCTCGACTGGCTCTCCCACCGGGGCCGGTGGCTGTCGTATTCCGTCGGAATGACCATTACCGACACCATCCACCAGGCCGTCCTGAAGATCCCGAAGAAGGCATGGACACCGGCCTACGACGCCGGCGGCACCGAGCGGCCCGGCGCCTGGGTCGCGGAGATCACCGACATCCCCGACCTGAGCACGTGGCCGAAAGGCATGAGGCTGATCGTCCGCAAGGAACGCCCGCACCCCGGCGCCCAGTTGCGTTTCACCGACCTCGACGGACTGCGGCTGACCTGCTTCGCGACCAACACAAAGGGTGGCCAGCTCGCCGACCTCGAACTGCGTCACCGCAGGCGGGCCCGCTGCGAGGACCGCATCCGAGGCGCCCGCGACACCGGCCTGCGCAACCTGCCCCTGCACGACACCGCACAGAACCGGATCTGGCTGGAGATCGTCTCCCTCGCACTCGACCTCCTCGCCTGGATGCCGATGCTCGCCCTGACCGGCAAGACCCGCCGCTGGGAACCCAAGAAGCTCCGCCTGCGGCTGTTCTCCGCCGCCGCCCAGCTCGTCACCACCGGCCGCCGCCGCTGGCTCCGTTTCACCACGCGATGGCCCTGGACCGACGAGATCACCCGGGCAATTGACCGGCTCAATGCCTTGCCGAGCCCCGGCTGACCAGCCACACCGACCGCCCCAACGATCCGCACCACCACACCGGGAAAGTGGAACCCGGCGCCCACCCGACGCGACAACCGGGCCGCCAACCTGCCCC
>NZ_JBSHNE010000143.1:0-1041 GCF_053646035.1 Streptomyces sp. NPDC055287
CTCCATCTGCTCGGCGATCTTCATCGCCTCTTCGATGAGGGTCTCGACGATCTTCGACTCGGGGACGGTCTTGATGACCTCGCCCTTGACGAAGATCTGACCCTTGCCGTTGCCGGACGCGACACCCAGGTCGGCCTCACGGGCCTCACCGGGGCCGTTGACGACGCAGCCCATGACGGCCACCCGCAGCGGCACCTCCAGGCCGTCGAGACCGGCGGCCACCTGGTCGGCGAGCTTGTACACGTCGACCTGCGCCCGCCCGCACGACGGGCAGGAAACGATCTCCAGGCGCCGCTGCTTGAGATTGAGCGCCTCCAGGATCTGAAGGCCGACCTTGACCTCCTCCACCGGCGGCGCCGACAGCGAGACCCGGATCGTGTCGCCGATGCCCTCGCTCAGCAGCGCGCCGAACGCGACGGCCGACTTGATCGTGCCCTGGAACGCCGGCCCGGCCTCCGTCACACCGAGGTGCAACGGGTAGTCCGACTGCGCGGCGAGCTGCCGGTACGCGTTGACCATCACGACCGGGTCGTTGTGCTTGACCGAGATCTTGATGTCCCCGAAGCCGTGCTCCTCGAAGAGGGACGCCTCCCACAGGGCGGACTCCACCAGCGCCTCCGGGGTGGCCTTGCCGTACTTCTGAAGCAGGCGCGCGTCGAGCGATCCGGCGTTCACGCCGATCCGGATCGGGGTGCCGGTGGCGGAGGCCGCCTTGGCGATCTCCTTCACCTTGTCGTCGAACTGCTTGATGTTGCCCGGGTTCACCCGGACCGCCGCGCAGCCCG
Source organism: Streptomyces sp. NPDC055287 (assembly GCF_053646035.1). Lineage (NCBI taxonomy): Bacteria > Bacillati > Actinomycetota > Actinomycetes > Kitasatosporales > Streptomycetaceae > Streptomyces > Streptomyces sp. NPDC055287. The sequence goes on from NZ_JBSHNE010000143.1 coordinate 786, forward strand.
CGTCGATCGCCGCGAAGACGTACTTCGGCTGGAAGTGGATGTCCGCGATCACCGGGATCTGCGACTTGCGCGCGATCGTCGCCAGCGCGTCCGCGTCGTCCTGGGTCGGACACGCCACCCGGACGATCTGGCAGCCCGACGCGGTCAGCTCCGCGATCTGCTGCAGCGTCGCACCGACGTCGGACGTCCTGGTCGTCGTCATCGACTGCACCGAGACGGGTGCGTCCCCGCCGACCGCCACCGATCCGACCTGGAT
>NZ_JBSHNE010000144.1:0-1026 GCF_053646035.1 Streptomyces sp. NPDC055287
TGAAGTTTCCCCGTGATCTCGGACACTCAATGTCTACGCCGCGAGGGCGTGCTGTTGCCGCTGCCTGGTCTCGGCTGGGGTGAGGTAGCCGAAGACCTTGTGCTTGCGCAGGCGGCGGCGGTTGTAGAAGGTCTCGATGAAGTTGAAGACCTCGGCGCGGGCGGTAGCCCGGTCGGGCCAGAGGCGGGTGCCGATCTCTTCTTTGAGTAGCGCCCAGAAGCTTTCCGCAGCGGCGTTGTCGAAGCAGGATCCGGTGCGTCCGCAGCTTTGCCGCAGGTTCAACTCACGTATCTCGTCGCGGAATTCGGCTGAGGTGTACTCGCTGCCGCGATCACTGTGTACGACGCATCCGGGGCGGAGTCCCGCCCGGCCGTGGGCCATCCTCAGGGCGTCCACGACGAGGGAAGCGCGGTGATGGTCGGCCATCGCGTAACCGACGACCTCGCGGGTGGCCAGGTCCAGCCAGCAGGCGAGGTAGAGCCAGCCCTCGGCGGTGGGCAGGTAGGTGATGTCGCCGACCAGTTTGGTGCCGGGAGTATCGGCGTGGAAGTCGCGGCCGATCAGGTCCGGAGCCGGCCGGGCCTTCTTGTCCGGCTGTGTCAGCGAGCGCCGCTTGCGGCGGGTGACACCGCGGATGTCGCGTTCCCGCATCACTCGGGCGATGCGCTTGCGGTTCACGCGCCGCCCCAGACGCAGCAGTTCGGCGTGGATCCGCGGGACGCCGTAAGTCTTGCGGGAGGCGATGTGCAGCACGGTGATCTCGTGCGCGAGCGCGTCGTCGGCCACCTGGCGGGCCCGGCGGGCGGCTTCGCCGTCACGCCAGGCGTAGTAGGAGGAGCGGGCGACTTTCATCGCCCGGCACAGCAGGGTGACGGGGTAGTCGGCCTTCTCCGCGTGGATGAACCGGTACAGCTCGCTCACCGGTCGCTCTCCTTCACGAAGAAGGCGGTCGCTTTTTTCAGGATCTCGATCGTCTGCTGCTGTTCGCGGTTCTGCCTGCGCAGCTGCTGCAGTTCCTCACGCTCC
>NZ_JBSHNE010000145.1:0-1023 GCF_053646035.1 Streptomyces sp. NPDC055287
GTGCATCAGCTCGGCCTTGTACTCCTTGACCATGCGGGCACGCATGGCCTCGGGGTCCTCGGCCTCGGCGATCTGCTTGCGGAAGATGACGTTGGCGGCGCCCTCGGCGCCCATCACCGCGATCTCGTTGGTGGGCCAGGCATACGTGAGGTCGGCACCGATGGACTGCGAGTCCATGACGATGTACGCACCTCCGTAGGCCTTCCGCAGGATCAGGGAGATCCGGGGCACGGTGGCGTTGCAGTACGCGTAGAGCAGCTTGGCGCCGTGGCGGATGATCCCACCGTGCTCCTGGTCGACGCCGGGCAGGAAGCCGGGGACGTCCAGCAGGGTGACGATCGGGATGTTGAACGCGTCGCACATCTGCACGAAGCGTGCGGACTTCTCGCTGGCCTCGATGTCGAGGACACCGGCCAGGGACTGCGGCTGGTTGGCGACTATGCCGACGACCTGGCCGCCGAGGCGGGCCAGGGTGCAGATGATGTTGGTGGCCCAGCGCTCGTGGATCTCCAGGAAGTCGCCGTCGTCGACGAGCTCCTCGATGACCTTGCGCATGTCGTAGGGGCGGTTGCCGTCGGCCGGGACCAGGTCCAGCAGCACCTCCGAGCGGCGGTCGGCCGGGTCCTCGGACTCGACCGCCGGCGGGTTCTCCCGGTTGTTCGAGGGCAGCATCGAGATCAGGTAACGGACCTCGGCGATGCAGGTCTCCTCGTCGTCGTACGCGAAGTGCGCGACGCCCGAGGTCTCCGCGTGCACATCGGCGCCGCCCAGACCGTTCTGCGTGATCTCCTCGCCGGTCACGGCACGGACGACGTCCGGGCCCGTGATGAACATCTGCGAGGTCTCACGGACCATGAACACGAAGTCGGTGAGGGCCGGGCTGTAGGCCGCGCCGCCCGCGCACGGGCCGAGCATCACGGAGATCTGCGGGATGACACCGGAGGCACGCGTGTTGCGCTGGAAGATGCCGCCGTAACCCGCGAGCGCGGAAACGCCCTCCTGGATACGGGCACCGGCGCCGTC
>NZ_JBSHNE010000146.1:0-1019 GCF_053646035.1 Streptomyces sp. NPDC055287
GGCAAGACGGCGTTCTTGTTTACGGGGCAGGGTGCGCAGCGGGTTGGTATGGGGCGTGAGTTGTATGAGGCGTTTCCGGTGTTCGCTCGTGCTTTTGACGAGGTGGCGGCGGAGCTGGACCGGTATGTGGAGCGGCCTGTTGGTGAGGTGATCGCGCGGGGGAGCGGTCTGGATCGGACGGGGTATGCGCAGCCTGCGTTGTTCGCGGTTGAGGTGGCGTTGTTCCGTTTGGTGTCGTCGTGGGGTGTGACGCCTGATTGGGTGGCGGGTCATTCGGTTGGTGAGGTGGTCGCGGCGCATGTGTCCGGGGTGCTGTCGTTGGAGGATGCGGCGCGGTTGGTGGCGTTTCGGGCGAGGTTGATGGAGGCGTTGCCGTCGGGTGGGGTGATGGTCGCTGTGGAGGCGGCGGAGTCGGAGGTGGTGCCTCTGCTGGCGGGGCGGGAAGGTCTGGTGGCTGTGGCGGCGGTGAACGGTCCTTCTTCTGTGGTCATCTCGGGTGATGAGGTGGCGACGCTTGAGGTGGCGTCGCTTGTGGGGGCGTGGGGGCGTAGGACGAAGCGGTTGGTGGTGTCGCACGCGTTTCATTCGCCGCACATGGACGGGATGCTGGAGGAGTTTCGTGCGGTGGCGTCCGGGTTGTCGTACGGGGTGGCGCGGATTCCGGTGGTTTCGACGTTGACGGGGAAGCCGGCGGAGGGTGATGAGCTTCGGACGGGGGAGTACTGGGCTGATCAGGTCCGTGGTGCGGTGCGTTTCTCGGATGCGGTGTCGTCGCTGGGTGATGCGGGTGTGACGTCTTTCCTGGAGCTGGGGCCCGATGGTGTGCTGTCGGCTCTGGTCGGGGAAGGCGAGGGTGGGGGTGTGGTCGCTGTTCCGGCGTTGCGCCGGGACCGTCCGGAGGCGCAGACGCTGCTGGTGGCGTTGGGCCGGCTGCACACTCGTGGTGTTCCGGTCGACTGGCAGGCGTACTTCGCCACGTCCGGAGCCCGGCACGTCGACCTCCCCACCTACGCCTTCCA